>NZ_JBFOHP010000002.1:1818333-2127500 GCF_040907265.1 Streptomyces sclerotialus
TGACCGGCCCCTGCCCGGCCAGCTCCCGCAGCTCCCGCAGCGCACCCCGCGCCGGCTCCGCCGCCAGCTCCGCCCGATAGCGCTCGGCGAACTCCTCGTACGCCGCCGCCCGGTGCCCGTACCACTTGCGCAGTTCCGACGAGGGCGCGACGTCCTTCAGCCAGGCGTCCAGGCGCGCCGCCTCCTTCGACAGGCCGCGCGGCCACAGCCGGTCGACCAGCACCCGCGCCCCGTCGCCGGACTCCACCCGCTCGTACACCCGGCGCACCCGTACGTCCGCGACCTCGCTCATAGCCGCATTGAAACACCGGAGCACCCCGTACGCGCGGCATCGCCGGTGGCCCGATCCGCCGCCTCCCCGACCCCGTTTTTGGCGCACGGGGCCGGACAGGGTAAATTTCTTCTGCACGCACCGGCCGGGGAACCCGGACCGGAGCAGGCACCGGGACGTGGCGCAGCTTGGTAGCGCACTTGACTGGGGGTCAAGGGGTCGCAGGTTCAAATCCTGTCGTCCCGACGGTGTTTTTGCAGCTCAGGGGTCATCTTCGGATGGCCCCTGAGGCGTTTCCGGCTATCGCGGCCGAGCAGGCCGTACGGGCCGGGTCAGCCGCGGACGCGGATGATCCCCCACACCCCCTCCGACAGCGTCCAGCGCAGCACTCCGCTGCGGTACGCGTAGTCGCCGGGGCCGCCGGCCGTCAGGTCCAGGGTCCGTACGCTGCCGGGGCTCAGCGCACCGAGGGAGCCGACCCGCGGGCGGCGCAGGTGTTCCTCCATCGGCCAGGTCGCGCCGTGCACCTCGAAGCTGTGGTTGCGCGGCTTGTCCGTGCCGAAGACGAGGTGCAGACGGATGCGGTCGCCCGATCGGCACTCCAGCAGTGGTGTCGGCGGGCGTGGGTCGGCCAGCGACGGGCGGGACGGCACCAGGTGGGCGCTGCGGTAGTTGATGCCCTTCTGGCCCGCGTCCTCGGGGTCGTCCTGCAGATCGCGCACCGGCTGGTCGGGGTCGCCGTCGTGGTAGTGCCGCATGCCGTCCTGGACGATCAGGACCAGCTCGTGGACCGGCGGCCCGTCCGGCCCGCGCAGCAGGGTCCGCGCCCCGGTCCAGCGCTCGGGCGTGACCTCGGCCGGCTCGACGATCAGCGCGCCGACCAGCCCGCGGTGGCGGTGGGTGCGCAGGTCGGCGCGGTCCTGAAGGAGGACGGCGCCGGGCGTGTCGGCGTACCAGCGGTACACGATCTCGTCGCCCGGGCCCACCGTGCCGTCGGGGTTGCGCCCGATGTGCGCCCCGTCGCCGGTCCGTACGTCGTAGCGGACCAGGCCGCCCGCGTGCAGCGACACCCGCTGGGAGATCTCCCGGGTCGCGGGGTCGTCCTTGGCGGGCAGCGGCGGGTCGAACGGGGTGGGCGTCAGCGGCACCGCCAGTTCGTTGCGGAGCCGGATCTCCGCCCATTCGCCGACCCGGCAGCGGATGATCAGCGGCTCGTTCTCGGGCTGGCCGTCGGTGCGGTACTCCACGCCGAACGGGTCGGAGCGCTGGTCGCTGTAGCGCAGCTCCTTGCTCCGGGCGCGCACCCGGTAGCGCCGGGCCTGTGCGGAGCGGAACGGCGGCAGTGCGTCGGCGGTGCGGCGGCCGGGCAGCGGCGGCAGGTCCGGCTGTTCCTCCTCGTGCAGCCGGAAGAGCCCCCAGCACCCCATCCAGGTGTCGTCGATGCCGGCGAAGAGCCACAGGTAGTCGCCAGGGCCGCGGTACTCGTCCAGGTGGAAGCTGAACGCCTCGGAGATGCCCAGCGTCTGGTGGTCGCGCAGCGGTGATGCGGGGTCGTCGCGCCAGGCCCGCCAGCGCATGCCGTGCACCATCAGGCCGTGCTGCTCCTCGTGGGAGCCCTGGTAGAGCCGCAGCCGGACCGGTTCGCCGGGGTAGCCGCGCAGCAGTGGCGTACCGGGGTCGCCGTGCTTGTCGCTGGAGAACCAGTCGGCCGGTTCGTCGCCCCTCTCGTGCAGCGGTTCGCAGCGGTAGCCGACGGCCATCGCGCCGTGGTCCTCCAGCTGGCCGGGGAATTCCGGCGGGTTGATCGGGTCGTCGCGGCCGTCCTTGCGCTCGAAGAGCGGGACGAAGTCGGCGACGCCGAGGATCTGTTCGCGGAAGGCCGTGCCGTCCGGGAGCCGCACCACCGCCTGGTTGGCGTTGCGCACCTCGCGGTCGTGGTCGTGCGGGTCGACCCACACGGCGCCCTCCGGTTCGGCGATCATGCTGCCGAACAGGCCGTGCCGCTGCCGCTCGTTGGCGAGCAGGTGGTCGTGGAAGAAGACGACGCCGAACTCCTCGTCGCAGTACCAGCGGTACATCCAGGAGTTGTAGCGGGCGAAGTCCTCGGCGCCCTGGTCGGTGGTGGTGGTACCGGAGAGGTAGTTCCAGCCCACGCTGGCGCCGTCCGACACCAGCGGATCGAACTTGACCAGGTGTACGTGCAGTCCGCATTCGGGCTGGAAGGGCAGTACCTGGTCGAAGGCGGTCTCCTCCTGGCAGCCGACCGGCAGCGCGTTGGTCAGCGTGAACTCCAGCACCTCGCCCTTGCGCCCGCGGATCGCGATCGGCTGGACCTGCCGGTGGCCTTCGGCCAGCTGCCGCCGGAACTCCTCGACGCCGCCGGCCTCGTCGATCTCCTCCTTGAGCGCGAAGAGGTGGCCGCGCGGGTCGTACCACCGGCTGCCGTGCCCGGCGTCCCCGCCCGGGTGGCCGTTGCCGCCGTCGAAGTACGTGACCGGCGCCTCCAGCACGACGAGGTGGTAGCGGCGGACCGGCGGGGTGACACCCGCGGGCGTCACCCTGGTGAACGCCTCGCCCGGCTGCGGGTCGTCGACGAACGCCGCGCGCTCCAGGGCGGTGGGCTCCCGGCCCATGCCCTCCGGCATGTGCGGGGTGCGCGGCGGGCGGGGCGACTTCTGCGGGAACTCGGCGGGGATGAAGGCGGGGTATCCCGGCCGCTCGGCGGTCGGCGGCTGCGGCTGCTCGGGGTTGCCGGGCAGCGGCCGCAGGGCCGCGATCGGCGTCCCGTCGGGGTAACGCCCCGACCCGTCCTGCAGCGTGTCGAAGATCCGCCAGATGCCCCACATCCCGGAGTGGAAGTGCGGATACAGGTGACAGTGGAAGATCGCGTCACCGTACGCGCGCTGGGCCGAGCCGGCGGTCGTCTCGATGGTGAAGGCCTGCTGCGGGCCGATGGAGATGGAGTCGATCAGCGGCGAGTCGTCGTTGCCGGGCACCGCCCGCCACTGGTGCAGGTGCAGGTGGAAGACGTGCGTCTCCTTGATCCCGGCGTGCACCAGCCGGATCCGCGTACGGTCCCCCCGGTAGGCGCGCAGCAGCGGGGTCGACGGGTCGCCGAACAGCCAGGAGCTGTGGTGCTGTTCCTCGCCGACGATCTGGTCGCGCACCGGGTCGAGCTCCCCGCTCGCCAGCATCCGCTCGTAGGCGAACGCGCGCCAGCCCATCGGCTCGGTGCGGTAGCTCATCAGCATCATCGACGCGGCGTGCCCGTCGTCGTGCCCGCCCCCGTGCCCGCCGTTGCCCGGGTCCTGGTCGCCGAAGAGGTCGGGCGCCAGCCGCTCCCCGCCCGCGGCCACGGAGTGGGTGTGCGGGCGCGGCAGGTCACAGTGGTACCGCGGGTGCGGCGGCAGGACGGGGTTGTGGTTGTGCGTCTCGTCGTGCATGAACACCGCGTACTCGCGGAAGCTCGGCCCGCCGGGCACGTGCACGTCCGCGTACAGGCCGGACGCCAGCGGCCCGCCGGTGACCGGGTCGGTCCAGGTCGCGCCACGCGGCTCCACGATCAGCGCGCCGAACAGGCCGTGCGCGTTCGAGCCGTGCTCGGCGCCGCGCAGGTCGGCGAGGTCGCCGAAGAAGAAGGTTCCTTCCTCGTCACACCGCCAGACGTAGGTCCGGCGGCCGCCGTCCGGTGCGGCGGCGGAGTCCGGGTTCCTGCCGACCTGGCCGCCGTCCGCTTCGAGGACGTCGTAGCCGACGCCCTGGGCGTGGATACCGGCGCGCTGCGGCAGTTCGTTGCGGAACCGCACCACGACCTTGTCGCCGACGTTGGCACGCAGCACGAGCGGCCGGACGAGCGGGTGCGGCTCCGGGAGCCGCTCCGGCTCCTCGATCGGGTGCGGGAACGGGTCCGGGAAGCTCTCCCGGACCCTGCGCAGCTCGGGCTCGTCCGCCGCGAGCGCGTAGATCATCCCGTCCGGGTCGTGGTCCCCCCACGTGTCGTACACAATCGGAACTTGAAGTGCCACCACATCGTATGTCCGTAATGCCATGAGGCATCCCCCTGTGATGTGAAGTGTCATACGTCGTATGACATGGACCTAGACGGCCCTTCACGTCACCCGGGTTGCCCACGGACGGACGGCACCAGGAGCCCCGGAAGCACGGCGGCGCGCCGCGGCGCGGTCCCCTCGTTGCGGTAAGCCCCCTGCGCGACGAGACGAGCGGCACTCCGCCCCCGGACCACGCCGACGCGCCCCTCCGCGCCCGCCCGCCTCCGTATCAGTCCCCGGGCTCCCGGTCCGCGCGGTGCATGAGGGTGGTGGCGCCGCCGGGGAGGTGGCCGGCCGGGTCGCGGCGGCCTACCGTGCCGTGGCCGAGTACGCCGTGGTCGTAGGCGGTCTCGGCGTGGATCGTCTGGTCCAGGCCGGTCCGTTCGTGCTCGGGGGCCGCGCGGAAGCCCATGACCTTGTCGATGGCCTTGCCGAGGGCGTAGCTGACGAGGAAGGCGTACGCGCCGGTGGCGAGCACGGCGACGAGCTGCTTGCCGAGCTGCCCCGCTCCGCCGCCGGAGAGCAGGCCTGCCGGTCCTCCGGTCATGTCCGAGGTCGCGAAGAAGCCGATGAGCAGCGTGCCGATGACACCGGCGACGAGGTGGACGCCGACGACGTCGAGCGAGTCGTCGTAGCCGAAGCGGAACTTCCAGTTGACGGCGTAGGAGCAGACCACGCCCGCGACCAGGCCGATGGCGAGGGCGCCCCAGATGCCGACCGAGCCGCAGGACGGGGTGATCGCGACGAGGCCGGCGACCGCTCCGGAGGCCGCGCCGAGGGTGGTGGCGTGCGCGTCCCGGCGCTTCTCCACCAGCAGCCAGCCGAGCAGACCGGTGCAGCCGGCCGCCTGGGTGTTGAGCAGCGCCATGGCGGCCTTGCCGTCAGCGGCGACGGCGGACCCCGCGTTGAAACCGAACCAGCCGAACCAGAGCAGACCGGCGCCCAGGACCACCAGCGGCAGGCTGTGCGGCCGCATCGCTTCCTTGCCGAAACCGAGCCGCGGCCCGAGCACCAGGGCGAGAGCCAGACCGGAGGCCCCGCAGTTCACCTCGACGACGGTGCCGCCCGCGAAGTCCAGCGCGCCCAGCTTGTCCAGGATCCAGCCGCCGGGCGCGAACACCCAGTGGGCGACCGGTACGTAGACGAGCAGGGTCCAGAGCGCGGCGAAGGCCACCCACGCACCGAACCGGGCGCGGTCAGCGATGGCGCCGCTGATCAGGGAGACGGTCAGGATCGCGAAGGTGAGCTGGAAGGCGGCGAAGAGGGCGGTCGGCACGGTGCCGGTGACGCTCTTCGGGCCGATGCCGTGCATGCCGAGGTGGTCCAGGCCGCCGATCAGGCCTGCGCCGGTGTCCGGGGCGAAGACCAGGCTGTATCCGATCGCGAGCCAGACGACCGTGACGACGGCGATGGCGGTGAAGCTCATCATGAGCATGTTCAGCACGCTCTTGGCGCGCACCATGCCGCCGTAGAACAGCGCCAGCCCCGGCGTCATCAGCAGGACCAGCGCGGTGGCGGCCAGCAGCCAGGCGGTGTCCCCGGAGTCGATTCCGGCAGGCATGTGCGTCAACCTTCCCGCCCGGCGGTGACGGCAGGAGGGGCCGCCGGGCCAGGGAAGAGAGTGACCCGCCGCAATTTCCGGTATCGAACATCGACGTTTCGCCGACGTTTCGCGTTACCGCGGCGTTTCCCGCAGCTCGCGACGGAGGATCTTCCCCGTGGCCGTTTTCGGCAACTCATCCAGGAAGGATACGGAGCGCGGGTATTTGTACGCGGCCATCCGCTCCTTGCAGTACCCGATCAGCTCCTCCTCCGTGACGGATTCGCCCCGTTTGAGGGACACGTACGCCTGCACGCTCTCGCCCCGGTACGCGTCCGGCACGCCGACCACCGCCGCCTCCCGCACCGCCGGATGGCCGTAGAGGACGTCCTCCACCTCGCGCGGCCAGACCTTGTACCCGGCCGCGTTGATCATGTCCTTCTTGCGGTCCACCAGGTAGAACCAGCCCTCGGCGTCCATGAACCCCACGTCGCCGGTACGCAGCTCCCCGCCGGGCAGCGCGGCGGCCGTCGCCTCCGGCTTGTTCCAGTACCCGGGCACCACCTGCGGCCCCGACGTGGCGATCTCCCCCGTCTCCCCGACCGGTACCTCCTCCCCGTTCTCGTCGAGGACGCGCACGACGGTGTTGAAGACCGGTACGCCCACCGACAGGGCGCCCGACTCCGGGTCGACCGGCGCCCGCGTGCCCAGCGGCACGGCGTGCGAGGGCGAATTGGTCTCCGTCAGCCCGTAGATGTTGTGCAGGTACCGCCCCGTCGCCTCCTCGAACCGCTCGTTGACGGCGGGGGCGACGGGCGCGCCGCCGGAGTAGACGACGCGGAGCGAGGCGAAGTCCTCACGGGTGGCGTCCGGGGCGCCGGCCAGGCTGATGAAGACGGTGACGGCGCCGACCGTGAACGTCGGCCGGTGCTCGCGCAGCGCGTCCAGCACCACGCCCGGGTGGAAACGGTGCGCGAGGACCAGCGGGCAGGGCAGCAGCAGGGCGAGCGCGAGATGCCCGATCAGCCCGGTGATGTGGAACAGCGGCGCGACACCGAGGATGCTGTCGTCCTCCCCCAGCCGCATCCAGTCCCGGTACGTACAGGCGTTGAACAGCATCGCGCCGTGCGTGTTCAGCGCCCCCTTGGGCTCCCCGGTCGTACCGGAGGTGTACGTGAGCACGGCGATGTCCCCCGGCGCGGGCGACACGGGCTCCGGGGCCCGCCCCGCGTACCGCTCGACGAGCGCACGCAGACCGAGCGTCCCCCGGGGCCGGCTCCTCCGCACACCGGCGAACAGCCGCGGGTCGTCCCGCGTCTGCCAGTCCGACGGCGAACAGGTCACCACGGTGGCGACCTGCGTCCCCCCGCCGCCGATGACACCCTTGGCCACGCTCTCGTACAGCCCGTCCAGGCACAGCAGCGCGCTCGCGCCGGAATCGGTGAGCAGATACGTCAGCTCGCGGGCCTTGTTCATCGGGTTGACGGCGACCGCGGCACCGCCGGCCTTCCAGGCGGCGAGCAGCCCGATGACGAAGGCCGGGTCGTTCTGGACGTACAGCGCCAGCCGGTCGCCGGGCGCGAAACCGCGCTCGGCCAGCGCGACGGCGAGGGCGTCGGACGCGGCGTCCAGCTCGGCGAGGGTCAGCACACCGTCGAAGTACCGGATCGCCTCGGTACCGGGGCTGCGCTCGACGGAGGCCCGGAACGCGTGCAGGAGCGTGGGGTACTCGGGCGTGATGTCGCCCGGCACCCCCTCGCCGTACCGCGCCAGCCAGGGTCGCTCCCGGTACGCACTCACTCGGCGACCCCGGGGGCTGCGGGTGCGGTTGCGGTTGCGCCGCTGGGCGCGCCACGAAGCAGCTCTTCCCTGGCCGTGACGTCGGTCATCGCATCGCGCCTTCCTCACTCACCATCACGTAGGACGTAAGGGGGCACCGGCCAACCGCCCGGGCCGGGGCCGGAGCCGCGCCGGCTACTGTGAATCAGCTTTCAACTACCCGTCAACAGGCCGGAGCACGGTCGCATCGGCGGAGTCCCGGTCGGATTGACCGGATTTGCCTTGTCGCAGGGGGCCGGCCGGCGGGATCGTGATCGCGTCCGGGCCACCGGCCAGGAGGGCGGAGCCGGGAAATCGGCCGGCCGGGCGGGGCCGGTACGTCCGGCTCCGGGCCCGTCAGGAGCCGGAGAACTGGCGCTCATGCCCGGGCCGGTCGGCCGCGCACGCCGGTGCCACGGACACCGCAGGTCGCCGGGCGCCCTGTCCGCGCCCGCCCTACCGATGGGAGTTCTTCGTGAAGATCGGGATCCCGCGCGAGATCAAGAACCACGAGTACCGGGTGGCCATCACCCCCTCAGGCGTCCACGAGCTGGTCCGGCACGGCCACTCCGTGTACGTCGAGCAGGGCGCCGGCACCGGATCCTCGATCCCGGACGCCGAGTACGCGGCGGCCGGCGCCACCCTCCTGCGGGACGCCGATCAGGTCTGGGCCACCGCCGACATGGTCCTCAAGGTCAAGGAGCCGGTCGCGGAGGAGTACCACCGCATGCGCGAGGGGCAGCTGCTCTTCACGTACCTGCACCTGGCGGCCTCCAAGGAGTGCACGCAGGCGATGCTGGAGTCCGGGATCACCGGCGTCGCGTACGAGACGGTGCAGCCGGCGGACGGTTCGCTGCCGCTGCTGTTCCCGATGTCGGAGGTGGCGGGCCGGCTGGCGCCGCAGGTCGGCGCGTACCACCTGATGCGGGCGGCGGGCGGCCGCGGCGTGCTGATGGGCGGGGTGTCCGGCACCTCCCCGGCCAAGGTCGTGGTCGTCGGCGCCGGCGTCTCCGGCATGAACGCGGTGGCCGTGGCCACCGGCATGTGGGCCGACGTCACACTGCTGGACATCGACATCGAGAAGCTGCGGGCCGCCGACCGGATGTACCAGGGCCGGATCAGGACCGTCGCGTCCAGCGCCTTCGCTCTGGAGCGGGCCGTCCTGGAGGCGGACCTGGTCGTCGGCGCGGTGCTGGTGCCCGGCGCCCGGGCCCCCAAGCTGATCAGCAACGACCTGGTGTCGCGGATGAAGGAGGGCTCGGTACTGGTCGACATCGCCATCGACCAGGGCGGCTGTTTCGCGGACTCCCGGCCGACGACGCACGCCGACCCGGTCCACCGGGTCCACGGCTCGGTCTTCTACTGCGTCGCGAACATGCCGGGCGCGGTCCCGAACACCTCCACGTACGCGCTGACCAACGTGACCCTGCCGTACGTCCTGGCCATCGCCGGCAACGGCCTGGCGGCCGCGGCCGAGGCCGACCCCGCCGTCAAGCGGGGCATCAATGTGATGGGCGGTCAGCTCACCTACCGGCCGGTGGCCGAGGCGCACGACCTGAAGTACGTGGACGTCGACGAGGTCCTCGTCTAGAGCCGCACGTGGCGCAGGGGGCGGGCGGACGACGTGTCCGCCCGCCCCCTCTTGGCGTACGCCCGGAAGATCATGGTGCAATCCGCCTGCAACAACGACGCCATGTCCGCGTTCTAAACTCCCTCCGGTACCGCGACAACGCTGCTTCTCGGCGCTTTCTCGGAGTTCGCCGGCGGGCCGCCATTCCGGGCAATGCCGATTCACCCAACGAAATGGAACACCCGTGGGAGAAGACAACAAGGAAGCCGTCGAAGGAGCCGGAGCCGGACTGCGCAGCGAACTGAAACAGCGCCATATGCGGCTCATCGCTCTTGGCGGGGTCATCGGCGCGGGGCTCTTCGTGGGCAGCGGTGTGGTCATCGAGGACGCCGGGCCGGCCGCCGTCATTTCGTTCATGCTGGCCGGCGGGCTGGTCATCCTGGTGATGCGGATGCTGGGCGAAATGGCGGTGGCGCGTCCCTCGGTCGGCTCCTTCTACGCGTACGCACGCCTCGCCCTGGGCAATTGGGGCGGCTTCACCATCGGCTGGCTCTACTGGTATTTCTGGGTGAATGTGGTGGCGCTGGAGGCGGTGGCCGGCGCGAGCCAGCTGCACGTCTGGCTGCCGGGAATTCCGCTGTGGGTCATCAGCCTCTGCCTGATGGTCGTCCTCACCGCGGTCAACATGTTCTCCGTGAAGTCCTTCGGGGAGTTCGAGTACTGGTTCTCCTCCGTCAAGGTCGCCGCCATCACCGTATTTCTCGTGCTCGGCCTGGTATTCGTGCTGGGGCTGTGGCCGGGCGCGCACGACGCGGACGTCTCGAATCTGACCGCGCACCAGGGGTTCGCGCCGCACGGCATCGGGCCGGTGCTCGCCGCCGTCATTCCCGCGGTCGGTTTCTTCACCGGTGCCGAGATCGCCGCGCTGGCGGCCTCGGAGTCCAGCGAGCCGCGCCGCAACGTCGCCAAGGCCACCCACTCCGTCGTCGTGCGCGTCCTGCTCTTCTACGTCGGCTCGGTCTTCCTGGTCATCGCGATCGTGCCGTGGAACGACCCGGACGTGGCCGACGGCCCGTACGTCGCGGCGCTCCAGGAGATCGGCATCCCCTCGGCGGGCACCCTGATGCGGGCCCTGATCCTGGTCGCCGTGCTCTCCTCGCTCAACGCGGGGCTCTACAGCGCCTCCCGCATCGTCTTCGCGCTCACCCGGAACGGCGACGCGCCACGCGGGCTGACCAAGCTCAGCAAGCGGGGCGTGCCGCGCCGCGCGATCCTCCTCGCGACCACCCTCGGCTACGTCTCGGTGGTCATCGCCTACGTCTCGCCGGACGCGGTCTTCTCCTTCATCGTGCACTCCTACGGCGCGGTGGCCCTCTTCGTGTACCTGCTCGTCGCCCTCTCCCAGCTGCGGCTGCGCCGCCGTCTGGAACGCGAGGACCCGGAAGCGCTCCAGCTGAAGATGTGGTGGTACCCGTACCTGAGCTGGTTCACCGTGGCCGCCATGACGGTGGTGATCGTCACGATGGCCGTCCTTCCCGGCACCCGCATGGACTTCGCTGCCAGCGCCGTCACGCTCGTGGTCGTCCTCGCGGCGTACGGGGTACGCGCCCGGCGGCGGCGCGGGCAGGACGGCGGGGCCGCCGGCGCACCGGGGACGGGCGCCACGGCGGTACCGGCGCGGGAAGCGGAAGCGCGCCGGCCCTGAGACGGGCGCGGGCCACAGCGGGCGCGGGCCGTAGCGGGCCGTACCCGTCACGGCCCGCGCCCCCGGTGGCGCCCTCGGGTCAGACCACCGCGCCCGTGTCGTCCACGCGGCCCGCTCCCGCCCTGCCGCGTGGCCCGGTCAGGGGCTGGGTTTTGCGGCGCGTGACGGGCCGGGGCGGCGGCGCCGAGTTGCGGGCCTCCAGCGAGATGGCCAGCGGCATCGCGGTGAACAGCGACGAGTACGTGCCGACGCCGATGCCGATCAGCAGCGCCACCGCGAAGTCGGTGAGCGTGTCACCGCCCAGGACCGCCAGTGCCGCCAGGATGAGGACGGCGCCGATGCCGGTGTTCACGGTGCGCGGCAGGGTCTGCAGGATCGCGGAGTTGGCGATCCGGTCGAACCGGGCCCTGCGGTTCGCGCCCCACAGCTCGCGCACCCGGTCGAAGACCACGACGGAGTCGTTGACGGAGTACCCGATGACGGTGAGCAGCGCCGCCAGGAAGACCCCGTCGACAGGCTTGCCGAGCCAGGCGAAGACGCCGACCAGGATCAGCACGTCGTGGGCCATCGCGGCGACCGCCGAGGCGCCGAAGGTCCAGCGGAAGCGGACCGCGAGGTAGCCGAGCTGGGCGAGCAGCGCCACGCCGAGGGCGATGAGCGCGTTGCGGCGCAGTTCGTCGCCCAGGCTCGGGCCGATCAGCTCGTCCCGTACCTTCTCGGTCTTCCCGCCCAGCCCGGCGACGGTCTCCCGGACCTCGCTCTCCTGCGCCGCGGTCAGCTTCTCGGTGCGTACGGTGAGGTCGCCCTCGCCCGAGGAGTTGACCACGGCACGCGGGAAGCCGGCCTCGGCGAGCGCCTTGCGCGCCGCGCCGGGGCCCACCTCGGTGGCGGTGCTGTACTCGACCATCCGGCCGCCGGTGAACTCCACGCCGAAGTCGAGGCCGCGCAGGCCGATGCCGCTGCCGGCCAGGACGAGGACGAGCGCGGAACCGGCCAGCCAGCGGCGGCGGTGGCGCATCAGGTCGGGGGCGCGGCGGGTGAGCCAGGTGCGGACCCGGCCTTCCTTGGCCAGCCCGGTGATCCGCGGCGCGGCCTTGACCAGGTCCCGGCCGACGGCGTATTCGGCGAGGACGCGGGTGACGACGAGTGCGCTGATCATCGAGGCGAGGACGCCGATGGAGAGGGTGACGCCGAAGCCGCGCACCGGCCCGGAGGCGAAGAAGAACAGCAGTCCGGCGGCGAGCAGGGTGGTGATGTTGGAGTCCGCGACGGCGCTGAAGGCATTGCGGAAGCCGGCGGTGAGGGCGGTACGGATGCTCGGCCGCGCGGCGTCGTCCGGGCCGCCGCGCCGTTTCCGCTTGCGCCCGGTCATCGCGTACTCCTCCCTGGCCCGCTCGAACACGAGGACGTTGGCGTCCACCGCCATCCCGATGGCCAGGACGAAGCCGGCCAGGCCCGGGAGGGTGAGCGTGGCACCGAGCGCCAGCAGCGCGGCGTAGGAGATCAGCGCGTAGCAGGCCAGGGCGATCGCGGCGAGGGCGCCGAGCAGCCGGTAGACGACGATGATGAAGAGCGCGGTGAGGGTGATGCCGATGACCGCGGCCTCGGCGCTGGCCTCGATGGCGTCCGCGCCCAGCGTCGGCCCGACGGTCCGCTGCTCGACCAGTTCGACGGGGACGGGCAGTGCGCCGCCCTTGATGAGCAGCGCGAGGTCCTGGGCCTCCTGCTGGGTGAAGTTGCCGGTGATCTGGGTGGAGCCGCCGGTGATGCCGGTGCCGCAGGCCACCGACTCGTTCACCTGCGGGGAGGAGATGACCTTGTCGTCCAGGACGATGGCGGCGCGGCGGGCGGGGTCGCCCATCGGCTTGCAGGCGGCGTCGCCGGTGAGCTTCGCCCATTTCTGCTCACCGGTGCCGCGCAGGTCGACCGTGACGTACCAGCCGCTGCCGCGCTCGGCGTCGAAGCCGGCCTCGGCGCCGTCGACCTGTTCGCCGGTCAGCGCGGCGGGGCCGATCCGCAGCGGCTGTCCGGTCTCGTCGCGCAGGCTGCGGTCGTCCTTGGGCCCCGGCTGCCGGGAGCCGGCCGGTTCGGTGCCGCGTACGGGGTGGAAGGTGAGCTGTGCGGTGCGGCCGAGCACCTCGGCGGCCTCGCGCGGGTCCTGGACGCCGGGGAGTTCGACGACGATGCGGTGCTCGCCGGAGCGGGCGAGGTTCGGTTCGGAGACGCCGAGGCCGTCGACGCGGCGGCGGAGGACTTCCAGGGTGCGTTCGGTGGCCTCGCGGTCGGCCTCGGCGGTGGGCGAGTCCCGGGTCTCCAGGACGATCTGGGTGCCGCCGCGCAGGTCGAGTCCGAGGCGTGGCGACTGGGTGAAGGTGAGGTACAGCGAGAGGGCGAGGACGGCGAGCGCGAGCAGCGCGCGCAGCCTCGAAGCGCGGTTCATGGGCGTGGGCCTCCAACAGGCGGTGCCGCGCGCCCGGTCGCGTACGGGCGCGGCGGAGATCCGTACGGGTACGCGCGGGCGTACGGGTACGGCGGGGAACGCCGCGGCCGGTACGTACGGGCACGGCGGGAAGCACGGCGGACGCCCCGGGACCTGGGGACAGGTCAGGGCGTGCCGTGGTGTGGCGTGTTCACCTGTGGGAGAGGGGCGGGGCGCGGGCCGGCCGGAGGCCCGCCGAGAACTGCTGCCGGTCGCCGGTACTCCGGAGCACCGGCAGCCAGGACAGGGCCCGCAGCCGGGGCGCGTAGCGGCCGGCCGGGCCGAGGCCCGGTGCCGGGTGGGCCACGTGCTGTTCGGCGGGGGCGGTGCGGCCGCCGGTGCGGAGGACGGCGGGCAGGTTCGCGGGATGCGCGGAGCCGTCGTGCGCGTGCGGGGATCCTGCCGGGCCCCTGGCCGCGTACGGCACGCCGTCCGCGTACGAGGCCGTCGTCGCGGCCGCCGCCGTGGGGCTCAGCCCGCCGAGGACGAGCGCGCAGACCGCGAGCAGCGCCCGCAGGGCGTCCGCCGGCCGCATCCGCCGGTCCATGCCGCTGCCTCCTCGTCCGCCTCGCCGCCCGGGCGGCCGTCCGATCACCGCCGCCGGGCGGGTGTCCGCACACTCTGCCACGGCCGGGAGGTTTTCGAGAGCCTCCGTTGCGGACGTTTCCGGAGCGAGACCTGCGGCCCTCCCAACGCCCCCGTGGCAAACGGATACTGGAGCGTATGGGAAAGGTTCACGAACGTATCGACGGCAGGCTGCGCGCGTTCATAGAGGCGCAGAAGATCTTCTTCACCGCTACCGCACCGCTGTCCGGGGACGGCACGGTCAACCTCTCGCCCAAGGGGCTGAGCGGGTCCTTCGCGGTGCTCGACGAACGCACCGTGGCGTACCTCGACTTCGCGGGCAGCAACGCGGAGACCATCGCGCACCTGCGGGAGAACGGCCGCATCACGCTGATGTGGTGCGCCTTCGAGGGGCCGCCGAACATCGTCCGCGTGCACGGCCGGGGTGAGCCGGTCTTCCGCGACGATCCTCGGTGGGGTGACCTGCTCGCGCACTTCCCCGGCGTCGACGGGGCGGCGCACGGCCTGCGCGCGATCATCGTGGTCACCGCCGAGCTGATCCGGGACACCTGCGGCTACGGCGTGCCGTTCATGACGTACGACGAGGACCGTCCGCTGCACGCCTCGCGCTTCGCGCGGGAGACGGACGAGAGCCTCGACGCGTACTTCCGCAAGAAGGAGCACATCGCGCAGAGCATCGACGGGCTGCCGGGCCTGCCCCTGCCGCTGCCGCCGCTGCCTGCCTCCTGACGCGCGTACGGCCCGGCACGCGTACGGCCCGCCCCCGAGGGAGCGGGCCGTACGTGCGTCGGGCCGGGCTCAGCCGGACTTCTGCGCCAGCCGCAGCAGATGATCGGCGAGCGCCTGGCCGCCGTCCGGGTCACGGCTGATCAGCAGCAGGGTGTCGTCCCCCGCGATGGTGCCGAGGATGACGTGCAGCTCGGCCTGGTCGATGGCCGAGGCGAGGAACTGCGCCGCACCCGGCGGGGTACGCAGCACCACCAGGTTCGCCGACGCCTCGGCGGAGATCAGCAGCTCGCCGGAGAGGCGGCGCATCCGCTCCTCCTTGGCCGACTCGCCCAGCGGCGCCTTCGGCGTGCGGAAGCCGCCCTCGCTGGGCACCGCGTAGATCAGCTCACCGTTGGTGTTGCGGATCTTCACCGCGCCCAGCTCGTCCAGGTCGCGGGAGAGCGTCGCCTGGGTGACGCTCAGCCCGTCGTCGGCCAGCAGCTTGGCCAGCTGGCTCTGCGACCTGACCGGATCGCGGTTGAGGATGTCCACGATCCGGCGGTGCCGGGCGGTCCGTGTCTGCGGTACGGCAGGGCCGTGCAGCGAATCGTTGTCCTGCGCCTCGGTCATCGTCTCGTTCAGTCTCCGGCTCGTCGTTCCCCGTCGGCCGCCTCGCCTGCCGCGTCCAGGACGCCGGGGAGCTTCTGGAGGAACGTGTCCACCTCAGCGTCGGAGACGATCAGCGGCGGTGCGAGCCGGACCACGTCCGGCGCGACGGCGTTCACCAGGAGACCCGCGTCCTGAGCGGCCTGCTGCACCTTCGGCGCATGCGGCCCGCTCAAGACGATACCCAGCAGCAGGCCCGCACCGCGGACCGAGCCGACGAGCGGGTGACCCAGGGCCTCGATCCCGTCCCGCAGCCGCTCCCCCGCCCGCTTCACATGGTCCAGCAGCCCGTCCGCCTCGATGGTGTCCAGGACGGCCAGCGCGGCCGCGCAGACGACCGGGTTGCCGCTGAAGGTGGAGCCGTGCGCGCCCGGCGTGAGCAGCTCGGCGGCCTTGCCGTACGCGAGGGTCGCGCCGATCGGCAGCCCGCCGCCCAGCCCCTTGGCGAGCGTGACGATGTCGGCGTCGACGACGCCCTGGGCCTGGGACTCCAGCCAGTGCCCGGTCCGGCCGATGCCGGTCTGGATCTCGTCCAGGACGAGCAGGGTGCCGGTGGCGGCGGTGATCTCGCGGGCTTCCTGGAGGTATCCGGCCGGGGGCACGATGACGCCGTTCTCGCCCTGCACCGGCTCCAGGATCACGAAGGCGGTGTCGGTGGTGACGGCCTTCCGCAGCGCCTCGGTGTCGCCGTACGGCACGTACGTCACGTCGCCGGGCAGCGGCCGGAAGGGGTCCTGCTTGGCGGGCTGGCCGGTCAGCGCGAGGGAGCCCATGGTCCGGCCGTGGAAGCCGCCGGCCGTGGAGACGACGTGGGTCCGGCCGGTGAGCCGGCCGATCTTGAAGGCGGCCTCGTTGGCCTCGGCGCCGGAGTTGGAGAAGTACACCCGTCCTGGACGGCCGCCGGCGATGCTCAGCAGCCGCTCGGCGAGCGCCACGGTGGGCTCGGCGACGAAGAAGTTCGAGACGTGCCCGAGGGTGGCGACCTGGTCGGAGACGGCGCGGACGACGGCCGGGTGGGCGTGGCCCAGCGCGTTGACCGCGATGCCGCCGAGGAAGTCCAGGTACTCGGCGCCGTCGGCGTCCCAGACCCTGGTCCCCTCGCCGCGCACCAGGGGGACGCGGGGCGTGCCGAAGTTGTCCATCATGGCGCCCTGCCAGCGCCGGGTGAGGTCCGTGTTGGTCACGCCGGCCGTCATGCTGCCGCCCCCTCGTCGTCCGTGTGCTCCTTGGCGTCCGGCACGACCATCGTGCCGATGCCCTCGTCGGTGAAGATCTCCAGCAGGATCGAGTGCTGGACCCGCCCGTCGATCACCCGGGCGGTGTGCACGCCGTTGCGTACCGCGTGCAGGCAGCCGCGCATCTTGGGCACCATGCCGCTGGCCAGGTCCGGCAGCAGCTTCTCCAGCTCGGTGGCGGTGAGCCGGGAGATGACCTCGTCGCTGTTCGGCCAGTCCTCGTACAGGCCCTCGACGTCCGTGAGGACCATCAGGGTCTCGGCGTTCAGCGCGGCGGCGAGCGCCGCTGCGGCGGTGTCGGCGTTCACGTTGTACACGTGTCCGTCGTCCGCGCTCCGGGCGACGGAGGAGATCACCGGGATGCGGCCGTCGTCCAGCAGCGCCTGGACGGCGCCCACGTCGATGGCGGAGATCTCGCCGACCCGGCCGATGTCCACCAGCTCGCCGTCGATGTCGGCGTAGTGCTTGGTGGCGGTCATCAGGTGGGCGTCCTCGCCGGTCATGCCGACGGCGAGCGGCCCGTGCTGGTTGAGCAGCCCGACCAGCTCGCGCTGGACCTGCCCGGCCAGCACCATCCGTACGACGTCCATGGCCTCGGGCGTGGTGACCCGCAGCCCGCCCTTGAACTCCGACTCGATGCCGAGCTTGTCCAGCTGCTTGCTGATCTGCGGGCCGCCGCCGTGCACGACGACCGGGCGCAGCCCCGCGTGCCGCAGGAACACGACGTCCTGCGCGAAGGCGGCCTTCAGCTCCTCGTCGACCATGGCGTTGCCGCCGAACTTGATGACGACGGTCTTCCCGTGGTGCCGGGTGAGCCAGGGCAGCGCCTCGATGAGGATGCGGGCCTTGGGCAGCGCGGTGTGTTTGCGTGCGGTGGTCGGTTCGCTCATGAGGAGTACGCGCTGTTCTCGTGGACGTAGTCGGCGGTGAGGTCGTTGGCCCAGATGACGGCGGACTCGGACCCGGCGGCGAGGTCGGCGGTGATGCGGACCTCCCGGTAGCGCATGTCGACCAGGTCGCGGTCCTCCCCCACCGAGCCGTTCTTGCAGACCCAGACGTCGTTGATCGCGACGTTCAGCTGGTCCGGCTCGAAGACGGCGGAGGTGGTGCCGATGGCGGACAGCACCCGGCCCCAGTTGGGGTCCTCACCGTGGATGGCGCACTTGAGCAGGTTGTTCCGCGCGATGGACCGGCCGACCTCGACGGCGTCGTCCTCGCTCGCGGCGTTGACCACCTCGATGCGGATGTCCTTGCTGGCGCCCTCGGCGTCGCCGATGAGCTGCCGGGCGAGGTCGTCGCAGACCTCCCGCACGGCCTCGGCGAAGTCGTCGTACGCCGGGGAGACGCCGGACGCGCCCGAGGCGAGCAGCAGCACGGTGTCGTTGGTCGACATGCAGCCGTCGGAGTCGACGCGGTCGAAGGTCGTACGGGTGGCGGCCCGCAGCGCCGTGTCCAGCTCCTCGGCCGGCACGTCGGCGTCGGTCGTGAGCACGACGAGCATCGTGGCCAGGCCCGGCGCGAGCATGCCCGCGCCCTTGGCCATGCCGCCGACGACCCAGCCGTCCCGCTCGGCGAACGCGGTCTTGTGCACGCTGTCGGTGGTCTTGATCGCGATGGCGGCCTTCTCGCCGCCGTGCGGGCTCAGCTGGGCGACCGCCTTGTCGACGCCGCGCAGCACCTTGTCCATGGGCAGCAGCTCGCCGATGAGGCCGGTCGAGCAGACCGCGACCATGCCGGGGGCGTGCCCGCCCGTGTCGTCGAGCCCCGCGGTGTTGAGCGATTCGGCGACCTTCTCCGCGGTCGCGTGCGTGTCCTGGAAGCCCTTCGGCCCGGTGCAGGCGTTCGCCCCGCCGGAGTTCAGCACGACGGCGCTGAGCTGACCGGCCTTGAGCACCTGCTGGGACCAGAGGACCGGCGCCGCCTTGACGCGGTTGGCGGTGAAGACGCCGGCGGCGGCCAGTCGCGGGCCGTTGTTCACCACGAGGGCGAGGTCCGCGTTCCCGTTCTCCTTGATCCCGGCGGCGATGCCCGCCGCCGTGAATCCCTTGGCTGCCGTTACCGTCACGGCGCGACTCCGATCGTGGAAAGTCCCGTGTCCTCGGGGAGCCCGAGGGCGATGTTCATGCTCTGTACGGCGCCTCCGGCCGTACCCTTCGCGAGGTTGTCGAGCGCGCAGATCACGATGATCCGCCCGGCGGCCGCGTCGTACGCGACCTGGAGCTGTGCCGCGTTCGAGCCGTAGACGGCGGCGGTGGCCGGCCACTGCCCCTCGGGCAGCAGCTGCACGAAGGGCTCGTCGCCGAAGGCCTTCTCGTACGCGGCGCGCAGGTCCTCCGCGGTCAGCCCCGGCTTCGCCTTGGCCGTGCAGGTCGCGAGGATGCCGCGGGGCATGGGCGCGAGGGTCGGCGTGAAGGACACGCTGACCGGCTCGCCGGCCGCGGCGCTGAGGTTCTGGATCATCTCCGGGGTGTGCCGGTGCACGCCGCCGACGCCGTACGGGCTCATCGACCCCATCACCTCGGAGCCGAGCAGGTGCGGCTTGGCCGCCTTGCCCGCGCCCGAGGTACCGGACGCCGCGACGATCACGGCCTCCGGCTCGGCCAGCCCCGCCGCGTACGCCGGGAACAGCGCGAGCGAGACGGCGGTGGGGTAACACCCCGGGACGGCGATGCGCTTGGACCCCTCCAGCGCGGCGCGCGCCCCGGGAAGCTCGGGGAGGCCGTACGGCCAGGTACCGGCGTGCGGGGAGCCGTAGTACTTCTCCCAGTCCGCCGCGTCCTTCAGCCGGAAGTCGGCGCCGCAGTCCACGACCAGCACGTCCGGGCCCAGCTCCTCGGCCACGGCCGCCGACTGCCCGTGCGGCAGCGCGAGAAAGACGACGTCGTGCCCGGCCAGCGCCTCGGTGGTGGTCGGCGCCAGCACCCGGTCCGCCAGCGGCAGCAGGTGCGGCTGGAGCGCGCCGAGCCGCTGGCCCGCGTTGGAGTTGCCGGTCAGCGCACCGATCTCGACCTCGGGGTGCGCCAGCAGCAGACGCAGGACTTCGCCGCCCGCGTATCCGCTGGCCCCGGCCACCGCCGCTCGTACAGTCATCGGATCCTCCTCATCGATGGCATGACTATACGGACCAAGGCACTTTTATGCAACGCCGTGCATGTGCTCGCGCAGCCGGCCCGGCCCGCCTACGGTCGGAACGTGGACGGACAGCCTCCCCCCGACCCGCAGGAACCGGGCTGTGACGTGGCGGAAGCGCTCATCGGGCTCACCGCTGACTGGGCGGCTGCCCTCGTCGCCGGTGACGCCGCGCGCATCGCCGGCTTCATGGCCGAGGAATGGGTGAGCGTCTCCTCGTCGGGCATCGCGCCGAGGGAGCAGTTCCTGTCGCTCGTCGAGTCCGGCGAGCTGACGCACTCGGCGATGCGCTACCTCGGCCCGCCCCGGGTCCGCGTCCACGGCGACACCGCGCTCGTCACCGGAAGGATCACGAACACGGCCCACTACCGGGGCGAGCGCCTCGACGCGGACGAGTGGACGACGGACGTGTTCGTACGACGGGACGGCCGCTGGCAGTGCGTCCTGACCCACCTCACGGCCGCGGCCCCGGACCGGCCGGGTGCACAGGACTGACGGAATGGCCGGGTTCACGCGACCGACAAGAAGTTGTCACGTACGGGCGGAATGGGCACCCGGGCGGTCAGGGTTCTCAGGGGCATGACAGTCGGAGTAGCAATCGACGCGACAAGGTCCGGCAACCAGATCGACGCCACCGTGCAGTTGGCCGAAGAGGCGGCGGCCGCGGGCCTGCGGTCCGCCTGGTTCGGCCAGACCTTCGGCGCCGACTCACCACAGCTCGCGGCGCTCGCCGGGCGGGCGGCCCCCGGCCTCGAGGTGGGCACGTCCGCGATCCCCGTCTTCGGACGGCACCCCCTGACCGTCGCGAGCCAGGCCCTGACCGCCCAGGCGGCCACGCACGGCCGTTACCACCTCGGCATCGCCCTCGGCACCAAGCTCCTGACCGAGACGGGCTTCGGCCTCCCCTTCGAACGCCCCGTCGCCCGGCTCCGGGAATTCCTCACCGCGCTGCGGCAGCTGACCACGACCGGCACCGCCGACTTCCACGGCGAGCTGCTCACCGCGGCCACCCCGATCCCGGCCCGCGTACCGGGCGCCGACGCCGGCGTACCGCTGCTCGTCGCCGCGATGGGCCCGCAGGCGCTGCGGGCCAGCGGGGAACTGGCGGACGGGATCCTGCCGTACCTCGCGGGGCCGCGCGCGCTCGCCGAGCACATCGTCCCGGCCGTCACCGCGGCGGCGGAGGCCGCCGGGCGCCCCGCGCCCCGCATCGTGGCGCTCGTGCCCGGCGTGGTCACCGACGACGCCGACGCCGTGCGCGAGACGGTCACCGAGCAGCTCGCCTTCTACGAGCAGGTCCCCTCCTACGCCCGGGTCATCGAGCTGTCGGGCGGCAAGCGCGCCGCCGACGTCGCGGTGATCGGCGACGAGCGGACGGTCGCCGACGAGGTGCGCCGCTACCGCGACGCCGGGGCGACGGAGGTGGTCCTCACCGGCACGGAGATCGCCGGTGCCGCCGACCGGCGCCGGACCTGGCAGCTCCTGGGACAGCTGGCGGGCTGAGCCGGCCGGGCCCCGTGGCCGGCGGGCTGCCGGCCACGGGGCCGTGTCACCGGCGGGTCAGCCCCCGAGGGCGGCCGGGTACCGGATCACCCCGCCGGGGACCGGCCGGGCCGCATCGAGCGGAAGGGCCATCATCGCCTCGTCCGGCACCTCGAACGGCGCCCTGATGCCCCAGCGGGAGGCGGGCGCGAAGCCGAACCTGGGGTAGTACTCCGGGTGCCCCAGGACCAGCACCAGGTGCTCCCCGGCCGCGCGGGCGGCCTCCAGCGCGGCGCGGATCACGGCCGAGCCGGCGCCCCGCCGCTGGTGGGCGGGGAGCACCGCGACGGGCGCGAGCGCGAGCGCGGGGTGACCGCCGACATGGCAGCGGGTGAGCAGCGCGTGCCCGGCGAGCGTGCCGTCGGGCGCCTGGACCACCAGGGACAGGCCGTCGAGCCACGCACCGGGATCGGCGCGCAGCGCGTCGACGATGCCGGCCTCCTCCGGGGTGGGGAAGGCGGCGAGGTCGACCGCGCGGACGGCGGCGGCGTCACCCGGTGCTTCGGGACGGGTGAGCCATCCGGCGGCGGTCCCGGGGGCCGGGTGGGGGCGCAGGACGTAGCCCGCGTAGTCGTACTCGCCGCCGTGCTCCCGGCGGAGGGCGATCTCCTCCCGGGCCCCGGCCAGCGCCTGTGCCATGCCGGGCCGCTCCGGGTCGGCCGCCGCGATCCGCTCGGCGAGCGGGTCGTAGTACTCCGCCCACCAGTCGCTGTCCGGCTGGGGCAGACGGGCGTCGACCCGGTATCCGGCCGCCTCGGCGAGCGCGGTGTTCTCCGCGGCGGTACGCAGTGGGTACGCGGCGTCCCAGAAGGCCCGTGCCCGCGGGGACGGGGCGGGGACGGACCACTCGGGCTCGGTGACGACCAGGGCACCGTCCGGCGCCAGGAGCCGGCGCCAGCCGCGCAGTGCGGCCTCGAAGCCGACGACGTACGCCGAGCCCTCCGCCCAGACCAGGTCGAAGGCATGGTCGGGGAAGGGCAGGCGGTCCATGGAGCAGTTGACCGTGGTGATCCGCGAGCCCAGGCCGCGCCGGGCAGCGGCGGCGGTCAGCTCGTCGAGGAAGGGCTGGTGCAGGTCGACGCAGGTGACCTGGGCACCGGCCTCGGCTGCCAGCAGCAGCGCGGAGCGGCCGGGGCCGCAGCCCAGGTCCAGTACGCGCGGGTGCTGCGGCAGCGGTCTCGCCGACCGGAGCAGCCGCCGGGTGGTGGCGTCCGACCCGGGTCCCTGCCTGGGCAGCCCGTGGTGCAGCGCGAAGAACGCCTCGTGGAGGGCGTCGGAGAAAGGTGAGGAAGTAGAAGACAACGTGGAAACCCCTGTGATCAGGGTCCCGGTACGCACGGAGGCGTGCCCGGCGTCACCGGGCGGGTGACACGGGTCAGGCCGGGACCCGGGAAGTGAGGATGGCCCGGGCGCCGCGCACAGCGGCGTTCGCCACGGCAGTCATCGACTCACCTCCGTCACCGCTCGGTCTCTCCGCAGCGACAGTAGCACGCACCCTGGCACCCCGGCCGGGTCCCGGCTGAGGCACCAGGGCGTGCGGACCGCCCGTCAGGGGGCCGGGGTGAAGGCCAGCGACGCGTTGTGGCCGCCGAAGCCGAAGGAGTTGGTCAGGGCGGCCCGTACGGGGGTGCGGCGCGCGGTGCCGGTGACGACGTCGAGCTTCACCTCCGGGTCGAGGGTGTCGACGTTCACGGTCGCGGGCACGACGCCGTCCCGTACCGCGAGGATCGTCGCGAGCGCGCCGAGCGAGCCCGCGGCTCCGAAGAGGTGACCGGTCATCGACTTGGTCGCGGTGACGGCCGGGTGGCTGCCCACCGCCTCGGTGACCGACTGTGCCTCGGCGAGGTCGCCCTTGGGCGTGGACGTCGCGTGCGCGTGGACCAGTCCGATGTCCTGCGGCGCGAGCCCGGCCTCGGACAGCGCCCGGCGCATGGCGCGGACCTGTCCCTCGGGGTGGGCGGCCGTGATGTGGAAGGCGTCCGAGGTGACGCCGGCCCCGGCGAGGGTGGCGTGTGCGCGGGCGGAGCGGGCGGCCGCGAATCCGGCGCGTTCGAGCACGACCACGGCGGCGCCCTCGCCGATCACGAAGCCGTCGCGGTACACGTCGAAGGGGCGGGACGCCCGCTGCGGCGCGTCGTTGCGCGTCGAGTGCGCCTTGGCCTGCGCGAACCCCGCCATGGTCAGCGGGCAGATGCACGCCTCGGCGCCGCCCGCGACGACCACGTCGGCGCGGCCGAGCCGGATCAGGTCCAGCCCCATGGCGATCGCCTCGGCCCCGGAAGCGCAGGCGCTGACCGGGGTGTGGGCGCCGCCGCGGGCGCCGAGTTCGATGCTGACCCAGGCGGCGGGGCCGTTCGCCATCAGCATCGGCACGGTGTGCGGCGACACCCGGCGTACGCCGGAGGCCTCCAGCACGTCGTCCTGGCCCAGCATGGTGAGCGCGCCGCCGGTGCCCGTGCCGATCACCACGGCCAGCCGCTCCGGGTCGACGTCCGGCGTGCCCGCGTCGGCCCAGGCCTCGCGCGCGGCGACCAGTGCGACCTGCTCACAGCGGTCCATCCGGCGGGCCTGCACCCGGTCCAGCACCGCGGACGGTTCCACCGCGAGCCGGCCCGCGATCCGGCCGGGCAGCTGGTCCGCCCATTCCTCCTCGATCGGGCCGATGCCCGACCGGCCGGCCAGCATCGCGTTCCAGGTCGACTCGGCGTCCCCGCCGAGCGGTGTCGTGGCTCCCAGGCCGGTGACCAGAACGTTGTCGGTGTCCACACTCATGGGCGAGCCCCCTTTATAGGAGAGAGACAACTCTTCGCGCGGCCGAAGCCCTCGACTGCACGCCGAGCCGTCGGGTCGTCGACCACTGTGCCAAGGGATTTGCAGGGAAACAGGTGCGGTGATCAACTGAGTCCGGTCGCCAGGGTTTGTAAGGTCTCGCCATGCGCGGGAACAAGACAGACAGGTGATCCGCCGGGTCGCCGGGCGCCCGTGGGAGAGACTGGCCCGGTTGCGGCCGGCTGACAGGAGGGGCGGAAGATGACGCTGCGGTGTGCGGTGCTCGACGACTACCAGGGCGTCGCGCTGTCCATGGCGGACTGGGGCGCGGTGTACGGGGACGTCGACGTACGGGTGGTACGGGAGTACATCGGGGACCAGGAGCGGCTGGCCGAGACCGTCGGGGACTGCGAGATCCTCGTCGCCATGCGGGAACGGACGCCGTTCCCCGCCGAGCTGTTCGCACGGCTGCCCCGGCTGCGGCTGCTGATCACCTCGGGCATGCGCAACGCCGCCATCGACCTGGCGGCAGCGGCCCGCCACGGCGTGACCGTGTGCGGCACGGCCGGCAACAGCGAGCCGCCGGTCGAGCTGACCTGGGCGCTGCTGCTGGGCCTCGCCCGCAACGTCGTCCGGGAGAACGGTGCGCTGCGGGAAGGCGGGCCGTGGCAGCAGACGGTAGGTGCCGACCTGTACGGGAAGCGGCTCGGGCTGCTGGGCCTGGGGAAGACCGGCACACGGGTCGCCGCGGTCGGGCAGGCCTTCGGGATGGACGTGGCGGCCTGGAGCGAGAACCTCACGGACGAGCGTACGGAAGCGGCGGGCGTGCGCCGCGCGTCCTCCCTCGAAGAGCTGCTGGAGAGCAGCGACTTCGTCTCCGTGCACCTGGTGCTCGGGGAGCGTACGCGGGGTCTCGTCGGTGCCGCCGAGCTGAAGCGGATGCGGCCGACGGCGTACCTCGTCAACACCTCGCGAGCCGCCATCGTCGATCAGGACGCGCTCGCGACGGCGCTGCGCGAGGGCCGGATCGCGGGCGCGGGAGTGGACGTGTTCGACCAGGAGCCGCTGCCGGCGGACCATCCGTACAGGTCGCTGCCGAATCTGCTGGCCACTCCGCATCTGGGCTATGTGACGCGGCGCAACTACGAGGGGTACTTCCGGCAGGCGGTGGAGGACATCGCGGCGTTCGTCGCGGGGGCTCCGGTGCGGCAGCTGGGCTGAGCGCACGGGAGGGAAATGCCGGGCGGCGGGCCCGGGGGCGCGGCCGGCATGGGCCCGCATGACGCCCCCTCAGCGCCCGCGCGGCGATCCCGGGCGGCCCGTCCTCGACGGGCTGGAAGACCGCACGGTCGACGTCACCCTCTGAGCCCGGCCACCGCGGAAGGGGCGCCCTAGGCGGACAGGACGAGGGTCCAGGCGCCGGGGTGGCCGTGCAGGGCGGTGACGGAGAGGGGGAGGACGTCCAGATGCCAGTAGGCGTGCGGCGGGACGCGGAGGGCGTAGATGAGGGCCGCGCGGATGACGCCGGGATCGGCG
The DNA here is from genome assembly GCF_040907265.1 of Streptomyces sclerotialus. Classification (NCBI taxonomy): domain Bacteria; kingdom Bacillati; phylum Actinomycetota; class Actinomycetes; order Kitasatosporales; family Streptomycetaceae; genus Streptomyces; species Streptomyces sclerotialus. The sequence goes on from NZ_JBFOHP010000002.1 coordinate 1,843,936, forward strand.
ACGGCCAGGGCGCTGCCGCCGTCGCCGACCGGGCGGGTGTCCAGCCAGCGGCCGACGCGGGTGATGAACGCCAGCAGCGACTCGCCGCCGTGCGGGGCCGCGCGGGGGTCGGCCAGCCAGGCGTCGACGGCCTGCGGTTCGGTGGCCGCCACGTCCCGCAGCGTGCGCCCGCGCCACCGGCCCATGTCGCAGTCCCGTAGCGCGGGCTGGACCAGTGGGGTGAAGCCGAGCAGCTCGCCGGTCTCCCGGCTGCGGGCCGAGGGCGAGCAGTAGCGCAGCTCGGCGGCGGCCAGCGGGTTCATGGCCGGTGCGGCCCGCTCGACCTCGTGCCACCCCATCGCGTCCAGCGGCCGGTCGTCGTCGAAGCGGGCTTCGAGCAACGAGGAGCTGCGCCCGGCAGCGACCAGCGTGAGGCGAACAGTCATTCGGTGATGGTAAGAGCGCCGGTCTCCCTGTGAACCCCCTCAACTCACATATTTACGGGGCATGTTCGGTTTCGACGCCCGGAGCGTGATGTTCCGCCCCGGGGGCGGGTCCGGCGACCCCGGCGAGGGCGAGCGCCATCCACTTCTCGGGGTCCGTGATGCGGCGGAAGCCGACGCGTTCGTACACGCCGTGCGCGTCCTCCGTGGCGAGCATGATCCGGCGCAGCCCGCACGGTGCCAGATGGTCGCGGACGGCGGTGGCGAGCGCCCCGCCCAGCCCCCTGCCGCGCGCGGCGCGGTCGATGTAGACGTCGCAGAGCCACGCGAAGGTGGCGTGGTCGGTGACCACCCGTGCGTACCCGGCCTGGCGGCCCGACGCCATCTCGTACACCCCGAAGTTGAGGGACCCGTCGATCGCCCGGTCCTGGCGTTCACGGGGGCGGCCCAGCGCCCAGTACGCATCCGTGGACAGCCAGTGGTGGACCAGGGCGCGGTCCAGGCGGGCGGGGTCGGTGGAGATCTCGTAGCCGTCGGGGGCCGGCAGCTCCGGACCGGGTGTGGCGATCATGGCCGGAGCCTGGCAGACCGGCCCGGGGACGTCGAACGGTTTTCCGTCCGCCGCCCCCGGCGCCGGCCACTGTCAGCCGGTCGCCTGGTCCGGGTGCCGTACGACGGTGTCGGGGCCGGGCGACATGATCGTTTCGTGGCCGTCCTCGAAGCGGACGCGGTACGGCGGGGTCCCGCTCTCGCCGAGCACTTCGACGACCTCGGCGACCCGGTCCCGCTGCCCGACGACCCTGCCGTGCATGAGCAAACGGTCGCCCTTTTCAGCGTGCATCAGAGGTGACCTCCACATCCGGATGGTCGGGTGCGCCCGGACACGCCGGCCGCAGCCGTCAGGGGGCGCGCTGCCGGTACCGCTGAGGGGCCGCGCCCGTACGGTCAGTCTAGGCCCGGCAGCCGTTCCGGGCGCCGGTCACGACCGGCCATCGGCGTGCCGGCCGCCGGGCCTGCGGGCCGTCAGCGCGGCGGCCGCACCCGGGTCGGATAGTGATCGGCCACCACGCGGGCCATCGCGCCGGTACGGTCCGTGGCCACTTCCTTGGCCGAGAAGTAGACGTTGCCGCGCACCTGCTTGTAGCGCTCGTCGAAGGTGAGGTGGCGGGAGAGCTCCTTCGGGTTCTGCCAGGCGGCGGGCTGGGCGGGGTCGCCCGCCTTGTAGAGCGCCTCGCCGATGTAGAGGTGCACCTTGGTGCCGTCCACGGTCCGGGCCCACCAGGGCACGAGCTTGGCGTAGTCGGCGGCGGCGAAGCCGATGTTCCAGTAGACCTGCGGGACGATGTAGTCGAGCCACCCCTCGCGGACCCACTTACGGGTGTCGGCGTACAGATCGTCGTACGTCTGTACGCCCGCTTGGGTGTCGGAGCCCGTCGGATCGGTGCCCTTGTTGCGCCAGACGGCGAACGGGCTGACGCCGAAGCGGGCGGTGCGCCGGGTCGCGTGCACCCGCTCCCCCAGCTCGCGCACCAGCCGGTCGACGTTGTCCCGGCGCCAGCTCGCCCGGTCCGGGAAGCCGCCGCCGTGTTCCGCGTAGGCCGCGTCGTCGTTGAGCGTCTGGCCCGCGACCGGATAGGGGTAGAAGTAGTCGTCGAAGTGGACACCGTCCACGGGGTAGCGGCGTACCGCGTCCATGATCGCGTCGAGGACGAAGGCCCGGACCTCCGGCAGGCCGGGGTTGTAGTAGAGCTTGCCGCCGTAGGACAGCACCCAGTCGGGGTGGACCCTGGCGGGATGGGTGGGGATCAGCTTGCCCGGGTCGGCATGGTTGGCGATCCGGTACGGGTTGAACCAGGCGTGCAGTTCCAGGCCGCGCTCGTGCGCCTCGCGGACGGCGAATTCCAGCGGGTTCCAGCCGGGGTCGCGGCCCTGGACTCCGGTGAGGTACTGCGACCACGGCTCGTGGGGCGAGGGCCACAGCGCGTCGGCCGTGGGACGTACCTGGAAGAGGACCGCGTTCAGACGTGCCGCTGCCGCCTCGTCGAAGTAGGCCAGCAGCTCGGCCTGCTGCTGCGCGGCGGTCAGGCCCGGCTTGGAGGGCCAGTCGCGGTTGGCCACGGTCGCCAGCCACATGCCCCGGAACTCCGGCCGGTGGGTGTTCCCGCCGCCCGGCCCCCGGCGGCCGGCGGCTGCTGCGGTTCCCTCGGCGGCACCGCCCCCGCCCCGGGGGCTCGCCGCGGCGCCCGGTGTCCACAGTGCCGAGGACGCCACCCCCAGCGCGGCCACAGCGAATCCTCTTCGGGTGATATTTCCTATTCGTCGCATGCCACCACCCCAATCCGTCCGGTACGTGAGCTCTCCACGCTCAGAATGCCCGCCCCGCCCGCCCCTGCGCACCAGCGCGCGGAGTAACGTCGGGGCCGAGGCGGGCGTCGGACCCTTACGGCTCCCGCCGGTCCCGAAGATCAGCGAAAGGCACGATGTGACCGACATCGAACGCGTCGGAGTGGTCGGCTGCGGCCAAATGGGCGCTGGTATCGCGGAGGTATGTGCCCGGGCCGGCCTGGAGGTCATGGTCGCCGAGACCACCGGCGAGGCCCTTGAGATCGGCCGCACCCGCCTCACCAACTCCCTCGGCAAGGCCGCCGAACGCGGCAAGATCACCAATGCCGAGCGGGACGCGACGCTCGACCGGCTCAGCTTCACGACCGACCTGGGCGAATTCGCCGACCGTGACCTGGTCGTCGAGGCGGTCGTGGAGAACGAGCAGGTCAAGACCGAGATCTTCCAGGTCCTCGACCAAGTGGTGACGCGTCCGGACGCCATCCTCGCCTCCAACACCTCCTCCATTCCGCTGGTGAAGCTGGCCGTCGCGACCTCCCGCCCCGACCAGGTCATCGGCATCCACTTCTTCAACCCCGCCCCGGTGCAGAAGCTGGTCGAGATCATCCCGGCGCTCACCACCGGCGAGGAGACCATCAAGCGCGCCGAGGCGCTGGTCGAGAACCACCTGGGCAAGCACGCCATCCGCGCCCAGGACCGCTCCGGCTTCGTCGTGAACGCGCTCCTGATCCCGTACCTGCTCTCCGCGATCCGGATGTTCGAGTCCGGCATCGCCAGCCGCGAGGACATCGACAACGGCATGGAGCTCGGCTGCGCCCACCCGATGGGCCCGCTGAAGCTGTCCGACCTGATCGGCCTGGACACCGTCGCCTCGGTCGCCGACTCGATGTACGAGGAGTTCAAGGAGCCGCTGTACGCCGCTCCCCCGCTGCTGCAGCGGATGGTCGACGCGGGCCGGCTGGGCCGCAAGACCGGCTCGGGCTTCTACCCGTACTGAGGTCCCCGCGCGGCCCGGCTGCCACGCGCGCACCGGCCCGTGCCGCTCCCTTCCTTCCGGAGCGGCACGGGCCGTCGCCGTTCCACGGGGGCGCCGGACGGCGTCAGAAGGCGTGGGCCGTCCGGCCGTCCGCCGCCGCTCGGGGGAAAGACGGCGGTCGGACACCGCCGGCGGGGCGCCCGGTCCGCCGGCTGCTGCCCCCGTGGCCCTCCTGAGTCAACTGCACGCCCGCCACGGCCGGGACCGTGTGAAGGGCCCCGGTTGGAGTGCGCGGTTCACACCCCGTGCGAAGCCCGCACACCCCCGGCCGTGCCGTCCACGGCACCGTATTCACACGGGGTGTGCGACGTTGACACGCATATTCCTGCCGCACACTCTCCCGCCTTTCCCCACAAGCCTGTTCACTGTCCGTAGTACGAAAAAACGCCGAGTTTCCGAGAGGAATGAGGAGCGGACCGTGACCGCCCACCCAGAAACCGACCAGGTGGCCAGCGACGTGGCGGAGCTCAGACGCTGCTGTGACGTGCGCACAGCGCGCGTCGACGGCCAGCTCGCGCTGCTCGCGCAGCGCACCGAGCAGTACGAGCGCGACGCGGACGAGCTGCACAGCCGGCTGACCCGCATCGAACACGGACGGTGGCCACTGCCGTCCGTCGCCGCGCTCACCGGGATCGCGGCCCTGGCGGTCGCCGTGTGGCAGGTCCTGACGACCTGACCGAGGCCGGTTCACCTTGACCTGACCGGCGCCGGGCGGCGTCCGCAACGGCCCTGACGGGCGTCGCCGGGCCGGGCGCCGGTCAGCCCAGGGCCGCGCGCCCCGGGTGTTCGCTCAGCCCAGGCGGAGGTGGTGCAGCATCAGCAGCGCCGCCGCCATGTTGGCGGCCGGTACCTCACCCCGCGCCACCATGTCCGGCACCAGCTTGAGCGGGATCCACTCCCGCCGGTCGGACTCGAAGTCGTCCTCGGGGTGGCCGACGTACTCCGCCTGGTCGGTCCAGTAGACGTGGTGCCGGGCGTCCGTGAGGCCGTTGGACGGCTCCACGGTCATCAGGTGCTGGAGGGGGCCCGGCCGCCAGCCGGTCTCCTCCTCCATCTCACGGGCGGCCGCGACGGCGACGTCCTCGCCGTCCTCGACCACCCCGGCGGCCAGCTCCCAGCCCCAGGTGTCGGTGATGAAACGGTGCCGCCAGAGCAGCAGCACCTCGTTGGCCTCGTTGACCACCGTGGCCACCGCGACCGCCCGCATGCGGATCAGGTAGTGGTCCAGGTGCCGCCCGTCCGGGAGTTCCACATCGGCGAGATTGACCCGGAACCAGCGGTTCTCGTACACGGTCTGCTCCTTGAGGTTCTTCCATCGCACGTGTCTGCCACCTTCCGCCGTAGAGATGGCACGTGGACACGAGCCATCCGTCAGAGCGGAACGCGCAACGCCTCGTCGATCAAGTCGGCCGCGGCGTCGGTGGCGCTGCTTCCGGTTTCGGCAAGGAGTTCGCGTACCGCCCGAAGACGGTCCCGTAACCGCTGCGACTCCATGCCCCGTGCCTGTTCGGCCATCTGCGTCGCACTGGCCACGGCGCGCTCTGTCTCTCCCTGTCTCAACTCGATGTGCGCGAGCATGGCCAGCCGGTGCACCCGTCCGCGGTCGTGCGCGGGGGTGTCGACGGCGGCGGTCGCCTGCTCCCGTGCGGCCCGGAGGTCACCCAGGCTGAGCAGTGCCTCCGCCACCTGTACGTTGACCAGGCCCGGCTGGACGTACCCCGTCTCGTCCGGCTCCTGGCCCGGGCGGATCCGCTCCGCCGCGGCCTCGGCCCGGCGGATGCAGGAGAGCGCGCCCGTCCCGTCGCCCAGCCGTGCGTACGCCTTCGCCTGCATCGCGTACAGGTCGGCGGCCAGCGCCGGGGTGATGTGCGGACCCGCCGCGCGCAGCGCCGCCTCGGCGAAGGCGACCGCCTGGCGGTACTCCCGGGTGAACAGCGACTGGTTCACCAGCAGGGCGATGATGTACGCGCCGAGCCCCCGGTCGCCGCTCGCCTTGGCCAGCCGCAGCGCCTGGTGGAAGTAGCGCTGCGCGAGCCCGAAGGCGTCCGAGTCGTACGCACAGATGCCGGCCACGGCCACCAGTCCGCCGGTGGCCCGGTGCAGCTGGCGGCCGGTGGCGTCGGTGTAGCTGCCCCTCAGCAGCGGCGCCGCCTCGGTGTTGAGGAAGCCGACGATGCGTGCCCTGGTCGCCACCCCGCCGGCCTTGCGGTACATCTGCTCGTAGTGCGTACGCGCCGACCGCAGCATCTCGATGTCGGCCATGGACACCCGGGTCAGGCCGCTGCGCGAGACGTCGGAGTCCTCCGGTGGGTTCTCCCACTCCCATACGGGCATGACGGCGGAGGTGCCGGTGAGCGCGGGCGCGCTGAGGACGTGCGGACGCTGCTGCTCGTCGGAGCGCCACAGGGCCGTGGCCCGTTCGACGAAGCCGGAGAGCGGGGTCTCCGGGGCACGGCGGGTACCGGGCCGGCTCAGCCCGATGTCGTCCAGGCTGACCGGGCGGTGCAGCCGCTCGCTGAGGATCTCGCAGATCAGGTCCGGCACCTGGCCGCGCGGCCGCTGTCCCTTCAGCCAGCGGGCCACGGCGGTGTGTTCGTACCGCAGGGACAGGCCGCGGCGGCGGCCGAGCTGGTTGATGTGCACGGCGAGCCCGGCGTGCGAGATGCCCGCCTCGTCCAGGATCGCATCGAGCAGGGTGTTGGGCTCCATGGCCCCCTCCCGGTCCGCGCCGACGTCAGCGGCGGGCGCGTTTCGCCTCGTCCTCAGCGTAGACAGGGGAAGTTCACACGGGGTGTGAAGCGCACCGCCCCCGCCCGGCGCCCGGGGCGCGCTTCACCTCAGTCCGGGCAGCGGTGGGCGCCGCCCGGGCCCCAGTGCCGGCGCTGCTCATGGGCGTTGACGGTGCCGCACACCAGCTCCGGCGTCGGACTGCCGCCCGGGTGACCGCGGAGGACGAACACCAGCTTGTCCGGGGTGAGCCGGCCGTGCCGGCCGATGGCGTCGACACGGCCCGTGGCGCCGTCGTAGCCGCCGACGCCCTGGAAGAGGGCGGTCTGCACGGCGGACCGGCCGAGCGCGCCGTCCCGCTGCTCACCGGTGGCCTGCCACGCCGCGTCCACGCCCTTGGCCAGGTAGTGCAGCGCGTCCCAGGCCACGGCCGCGTGCCCGTCGTGCACCAGCGCCTTGTTCAGGGCGGCGGTGTCGTGCCGGTACTCCCGGACGTACGCGGCGGTGAACGTCCGGGCCTCCGCGTTCTCCTTCAGCAGCGGTGCGCTGGCGCTGCTGAGGTAGTACAGGTCCAGGCCCGGGAAGAGCTGCCACGGATGGTCCTGCTGTATCAGCGCGTTGGTCACGTCGTCACCGCCGAGCACGCTGAGCCGGGGGCAGCTCGTGGCCTGCTCGTCGAAGGCCCGCAGGAACTGGGTGAACTGGGCGCCCCGCGCCGTCCACACCAGCGCCGTCCGCGGCTCCTCCCGCACCGCGTCGCAGACCTGGCCGGCCAGGGCGTGCAGGCTGTCCTGGCGCCGGGCACCCGCCGCCGCGGCACCCGTGGTGGGCTCGGGCGCATCACGCGGCGTGTACGTGAGGACGTCCGTGCGCCCGCTGCCGTAATACGTGCGGAAGGAGGTGCCGAGCCCCGCGCTGTAGGGGTCCGCCTCGTCGTACACCAGCACCGCGCGCTTCGCGGTACGGACGCCCGAAGCGGTGCGCACGAAGTCCGCCTCGGCGGCGAACCCGGCCATGGCCCGCGCGCCCCGGTCGTCCACGGGGGCGAGCTGGTAGTAGTGCCTGCCCTGGGCCACCAGGGCGTCGGCGGTCCCCGAGGTGCCCACCATCGGGATGCCCGCCCGGTCGAGGATCTCCACCGCCTTGAAGGTGCTGTGCCGGCTCTGCACGAAACCGACGACGCCGACGATCGACGGATCGCCGTGCTGCGCCAGGTCCGCGATCCGGCGGGCCACCGCCTCGGCGTCCTTGTACCGGTCGCCCGCGTCGGCGGCGATCACCCGCAGCGGGACGTCCTCACCGCTGTCCGCCTCCGCGTTGACGTCCCGCTGGGCGAGGGCGATGCCGCGCAGGGCCGGGAGGGTGCCGCCACGCACCGCGTCCTCGGCGCCCTTACCCCCGCTGAGCGCACCGAAGTAGACGACGGTACGGTAGCGGGGCACGGGCGCCGGGCCGGCCGGACCGCCCTCCTCCGCCGCCTTCTCCACCGCCCCGTTCTGCCGCTCGATCTGCCGCAGCACCGCCTTGAGCGCCTGCTCCGACGGCCCGTTGCCGAGCCCCTTCGCGCCGGTGTCCACTCCCACGCACGTACCGTCCGCACCCAGGAACATCTGGTCCCGGCAGCGGTCCTCCGGGTCCCGCGTGAACGGCACGCCGCTCACCGCGGTGAGCACCACCGCGCAGGCCAGCAGCAACGCCCCGGCACAGGCCGCCACTTCGGTACGGGGACCGAAGCCGGGCACGGGCGGCAGCAGGGCCGGGTTCTGGTCGAGCCAGTACCGTGCCCGCTCGTCGTCCTCGGGGGTCTCCGTGACGGGCACGACGACCCCGGTGGGCTCGCCCGACTCGCGGTCCGCCTCGGCGATCTCCGCGAGCCGCAGTCCGGCCTCCGCGAGCCCGGCCGCCTCGATATCGGGAATGCGCCCGGCGACGGAGCGCACGCCCGCCGCCACCACCAGGACCGAGGTGCAGCGCAGGTGCTCGGCGGCGGAGCGCAGCTCGCGCAGGAAGCGCTGCTCGCGCGAGTCCTGGGAACCGGACTCGGCGAAGAGCAGTACGAAGCGGGTACGGCGGCGGCGCAGCCAGGGGTGCAGCGGGCGGGAGCGGCAGGCGGCGTCCAGATCGGCGAGCAGCGCGTGCAGCAGGACCCGGTCGAGGGTGACCTCGTCGCGGTACCGGCCGCCGCCTGCCAGGCCCGTGGCGGAGTGGAAGAAGTCGGTGGGCCAGCTGCCGTGCTGGGCGCGGTACCACTGTGCGTGCCAGCGGGGCCGGCGCGGTCTGCCGAGCATCAGCCGGGCGGCCCGCCGCCCGTACAGCAGGCGGGGCAGCCCCTGGAAGAGCGGCCCGGCGAAGAAGTTCCAGATCATCGAGAAAGCGCTGCCGCCCTGGTCGCCGCGGCCGCCCAGGAACCACAGGCCGGCCGCGAGACGCGACCCCTGACGGTGCTCGTTGTAGCAGTACCTGCGGAGCCGGGACTCACGGTGGGCGGGGTCGCCCTCGAAGGGCGGGGCGGAGACGACCGCGCGCATCAGCCGGTAACGGGGCAGCCGCAGCTTGCCCGTGCCGGGCGGCATCGTGACGGTGAGCTGGTTGACGATGTCGTCGAAGAGGGCCAGCGGGACGCCCGCGGGCGCGCCGGCCTCGACGTGGGCGTGCGAGGTGAGGACCCGGTCCTGGCCGCGGAGCCGGGAGCCCAGCCCGGCGACGATGCGCCGCCCCGCCGTCCCCGTCCCCGGTTCGAGGAGCAGGACCACCGGGACCCTGCCGCGGTCGCGCCGCTCCTGGAGCACCAGCCGGTCGAAGGCCTTCACGAAGCTGTCCACACCCGGTAACGCGGGCACACCCCCACGGCTTGCGGTGCTGCCGTCCTCGTGCGTCATACCTGTCATGCGACTCCCCCGTCACATCAGACGACTACGCTCCCCTTGACCCGGCCGACGCCCCGTCAAACCTCGGGCGGAGCGGGGGCAGCCGGGGGCGAGGGCCAGCAGGGCGACGTCGTCGGTGAGCCGGCCGCCCGCGTGCCGGACGATCCGGTCGCGTACGGAGGTGACGAGGGCGCCGGGGGCGGGCGGGCCCGGCACCGTGTCGGCCAGGCACGCCAGCAGCTCGGCGCGGAACGGGAAGAACGTCCCGTGCGCGTCGCGGGCGTCCTCGGCGCCGTCCGTGTAGAGCAGCAGCCCCTCGCCGCCGGCCAGCCGCCCGGACAGCGGCGGGAGCCGGTCCGGGAGCGGGAACAGGCCCAGCGGGGGCAGCGGTTCGGTGTCGGCGGCCGGCTCGGCCGTGCGTCCGCCGAACCGATACGGCCACGGATGGCCGCAGTTCAGCGCCGTGTACTCGCCTCCGGGTGCGAGCTGGAGCAGGAGGACCGTGACGAACTCCTCCGCCGCCGGGCTGCCCGGCGCGGGGCCGCCCGCCGCCGGGTGTTCGGCGCGGGCCCGCTCCGCCAGGTGCCGGGCCAGCGTGCGGTCCAGGCGCCGCAGCACGCCCGCCAGCCCCGGCTCGTCGTGGGCGGCCTCGCGGAAGCAGCCGAGCATGACCGAGACCGTGCCGATCGCCGCCAGGCCGTGGCCGCGTACGTCGCCGATGATCACCCGCAGGCCGTACCGCGTCGGCACCGCGTCGTACAGGTCCCCGCCGATCAGCGCGCCCTCGCCGGCCGACAGGTGGCCGGCGCCGACCCGGACGCCGCCGAGCCGGTCCGGCAGCGGGCGCAGCACGAGCCGCTGGGCCGCCTCCGCGATGTCGCGGGTGCGGTCGAGCTCACGGAGCAGCCGCGCCCGGCGGCCCGCCGTCAGACAGCCGGCCACGATCACGGCGAGGACGGCGGCGCAGGTGCCCGCGCGGGTGGCGGGCGGCACGGTCCCGCTCCCCGGGCCGAAGGGGACCAGCGCCAGCAGGGCGCACACCCCACTGAGCATCACGCACACCCGGCGGCCGGTGCCGGCGCAGGCGATGGCGGGGGCCGCGGCGAGGAGCTGGAGCAGCTGACCGTGGCCGGAGCCGGCCAGCTCCCAGGCGAGGACTCCGGCCACCCAGAGGCCGGGGAGCACGAGGACGAAGAGCCGGAGCGCGAAGCCGGCATGCGTCTCGCCCGCCACCGGCGGCAGGGGGTGCCGCACCGGAAGCCGGCGGCGGACCCGGCCGCACTGCCGCGCCGAGGTGCGGATCATCCGGATGCTCCCCCTCGGCCGTGCCGTCGCCTGTCCGCGTGCGTGATCGATTCTGGCGACGCCCGGTGGCGGCCCGGCCACGCCCCGCTTCCCTCTCACCCGATCGTGTGATGAGCGGTGTTGACGCCGTCCGGCCGGAGCAGGGCACGGAAAAGCGGGTGGCGGCCCGGCCGAGACCGGTACCGCCACCCGCTTCGGGTGCTTCTTACGCGCGCAGGCTCGCGCCCGTCCGCTCGACGGCCGCCGCCACCGCGGCGTCACGGGCCGCGGAGGCCTCGTCGGCCTTCAGGGTGCGGTCCGGGGCGCGGAAGCGCAGCGCGTACGCCAGCGACTTCTTGCCCTCGCCGAGCTGCTCGCCGGTGAAGACGTCGAACAGCCGCAGGTCCTCCAGCAGGTCACCGGCCCCGGCCCGCAGCGCGGACTCGACGTCGGCGGCCGGGACCGCGGAGTCGACGATCAGCGCGACGTCCTGGGTGGCGACCGGGAAGGTGGAGATCCGCGGCGCGGGGACCGTGCCGCCGCCGGCCCGCTCCAGGCGGTCCAGGTCGATCTCCATCGCGCAGGTGCGCTCCGGCAGGCCGAGCGCCTTGACGACACGCGGGTGCAGCTCACCGGCGTTGCCGACGAGCACCTCCTCGCCGTCCACGACGGCGAGCAGCGCGGCGCACCGGCCCGGGTGCCAGGGCGCGTGCTGGTCCTGGCGGACGATCAGCTCGACGCCCGCCTCACGCGCCACCAGGCGGCCGGCCTCGACGGCGTCGGCCCAGGTCGCCGGGCGGCCCTTGCCCCACCAGCCGGCCTGCTCGCGGGCGCCCGCGAGGACCACGGCGGCGCGGCGCGGCTGCTCGGGCAGCGCACCGTTCAGCGCGGCGATCTCCGCGTCGGTCGGACGGCGGTCGACGGGCAGCCGGGCGGCCGGCTTCTCGTCACCGGTCGGCCGGAAGACCAGGCCCGTCTCGAAGAGCGCCAGGTCGTGCGAGCCGCGGCCGTCGTTGCGCCGCAGCGCGGACAGCAGGCCCGGCAGCAGCGTCGTACGGAGCGAGGGCTCCTCGTCGGAGAGCGGGTTGGCCAGCTTCACCGTGCGGCGACGCGGATCGTCCGCCTCGATGCCGAGCTGGTCCAGGACCGTCTCGCCGATGAAGGGGTAGTTCAGCGCCTCGACGTACCCGGCACCGGCCAGCGCGCGGCCGGCCCGGCGGTGCAGCCGCTGCCGCTCGGTCAGGCCACGGCCCGCGGGCGGCGTCGGCAGCGTGGAGGGCAGGTTCTCGTAGCCCTCCAGCCGGATGACCTCCTCGGCGAGGTCGTTCGGGTCGGTCAGGTCAGGGCGCCAGGACGGCACCGTCACGACCAGCTCGTCCTGGCCGTACACATCACAGCCGACCTGCTGGAGGCGGCGCACGACGGTCTCCCGGCCGTACGTCACGCCCGCGACCTTGTCGGGGTGGTTCGCCGGGATGGTGATCGAGCGGGGCGCGCTGGGCGCCACGATCTCGGTCACGCCGGCCTCGGCGGTGCCGCCCGCGAGCAGCACGAGCAGGTCGACGGTCCGCTGCGCGGCGGCGGACGCGGCCTCGGGGTCGACGCCGCGCTCGAAGCGCCGGGACGCCTCGGAGGACAGCTTGTGACGGCGGGCCGTGCGCGCGATCGACAGCGGGTTGAAGTGCGCGGCCTCGATGACGACCTCGGTCGTGCCCTGGCCCTCCACGTGGTCGGCGATCTCGGTGTTGGCGCCGCCCATGACGCCCGCCAGGCCGATCGGCCCGCGGTTGTCGGTGATGACCAGGTCCTCGGCGTCCAGGACGCGCTTCGTGCCGTCGAGCGTGACGATCTGCTCGCCGGGCTCGGCGCGGCGCACGCCGATCGTGCCCTCGACGAGGGACCGGTCGTACGCGTGCAGCGGCTGGCCCAGCTCCAGCATCACGTAGTTCGTGACGTCGACGGCCAGCGAGATCGGCCGCATGCCGGCCTTCTGCAGGCGGCGCTTGAGCCAGATCGGCGAGCGCGCCTCCGGCTGGAGACCGACGACCGTACGGGCCGTGAAGCGGTCGCAGCCGAACGGGTCGGAGATCTTGACCGGGTAGCCGTAGGAGTTCGGCGGCGGCACGTCCAGCAGCGCCGGGTCGCGCAGCGGCAGGCCGTACGCGGTCGCCGTCTCGCGGGCCACGCCGCGCATGGACAGGCAGTAGCCGCGGTCCGGGGTGACGGCGATGTCCAGCACCTCGTCGACGAGCTGCAGCAGCTCGATCGCGTCGGTGCCGACCTCGTACTCCGGCGGCAGCACGATGATGCCGCCGGAGCCGTCGTCGCCCATGCCCAGCTCGTCACCGGAGCAGATCATGCCGTGCGAGACCTTGCCGTACGTCTTGCGCGCGGAGATCTTGAAGTCGCCGGGCAGCGTGGCGCCCGGGAGGACCACGACGACCTTGTCGCCGACGGCGAAGTTACGGGCGCCGCAGACGATCTCCTGCGGCTCGCCCGTGCCGTTGGCCTGGCCGACGTCGACCGTGCAGAACCGGATCGGCTTCTTGAAGCCCTCCAGCTCCTCGATCGTCAGCACCTGGCCGACGACCAGCGGACCTTCGAGCCCGGCGCCCAGCTGCTCGACGGTCTCCACCTCCAGACCGGAGGCAATCAGCTTGGCCTGCACGTCACGACCGGTCTCACCGGCCGGCAGGTCGACGTACTCCCGCAGCCAAGAAAGCGGGACCCGCATCAGATCTCCATCCCGAAAGGCCGGGTGAAGCGCACGTCACCCTCGACCATGTCTCGCATGTCCTCGACGTTGTGGCGGAACATCAGCATCCGCTCGATGCCGAACCCGAAGGCGAATCCGCTGTACTTCTCCGGGTCGACGCCGCAGGCCGTCAGCACCCGCGGGTTGACCATGCCGCAGCCGCCCAGCTCGATCCAGCCCTCGCTGGAGCAGGTGCGGCAGGGCGCGTCCGGATTGCCCACGGACGCGCCACGGCACACGTAGCACACCATGTCCATCTCGGCGGACGGCTCGGTGAACGGGAAGTAGTTCGGCCGCAGCCGGGTCTGCATGCCCTCGCCGAACAGCGCCTGAACCATGTGGTCCAGCGTGCCCTTGAGGTCGGCCATGGTCAGGCCCTCGTCGATGGCGAGCAGCTCGACCTGGGTGAAGACCGGGGTGTGGGTGGCGTCCAGCTCGTCGGTGCGGTAGACGCGGCCCGGGCAGATCACGTACAGCGGCGGCTCACGGTCCAGCATCGAGCGGATCTGCACCGGCGAGGTGTGCGTACGCAGCACCACACCGGTCTCCTTCTCGCCGTCGGCGGCCGACTCGACGAAGAAGGTGTCCTGCATCGTGCGGGCCGGGTGGTCCGGGGCGATGTTCAGCGCGTCGAAGTTCAGCCACTCCGACTCCACCTCGGGGCCCTCGGCGACGGAGTAGCCCATCGCCACGAAGACGTCCTCGATGCGCTCCGAGAGGGTGGTGAGCGGGTGCCGGGCCCCGGCCTGTACGCGGTCGTACGGCAGCGTGACGTCCACCGCCTCCTCGACCAGCACGCGGGCGTCCCGCTCGGCCTCCAGCTCCTCCTGGCGGGCCTTGAGGGCCTGGTTCACCTGGCCGCGGGCCTGGCCGACGCGCTTGCCGGCCTCCGCCTTGGCGTGCGGGGGCAGGGCGCCGATCTCCCGGTTGGCGAGCGCGAGCGGCGAGGTCCCGCCGGTGTGCGCGGTCTTCGCCTGGGCGAGTGCGTCGAGGTCACCGGCGGCGGCGAACGCGGCGAGCGCCTCGTCCCGCATGCGTTCGATCTGTTCCGGTTTCAGTGCCTCGACCTCGACAGGGTCGTACGACTTATTGGGTGCGGACATCTCTTCCCGTGCTTCCGATGGTCTTGGCGCGCGGCTTGCCCCCGACGCTTGAGTGCCAAAGGTGCCAAAGGTCAAGTCTAAGGGGCACCGCGGCCACGCCTCACCGGCGCCCCAGGGAGGACAGCGCCCGTCGGACCCGGTCAGCCCATGAAGGCCGGGGCACCGACGGGCAGGGTAAATCGGAACTGCGCGCCGCCGGCCGGGGCCCGGCCGACCGTGATCGTGCCGCCGTGGGCCTCGACGATGCCCTTGACGATGTAGAGCCCCAGGCCGGTGCCACCGCGCTTGCTGCCCCGCCAGAAGCGGGTGAAGACGCGGTTCATCGAATCCTCCGGGATGCCGGGGCCCTCGTCGCTCACCGTGACGGTCGTCCCGGTGCGTTCCCGCTCGGGCGGGGCGGAGAACGAAGGCGCTACCTCGATTGTCACCGTTCCCTCGCCGTGCCGCACCGCGTTTTCCAGCAGGTTGCCCAGTACCTGGTCGATCTTGTCCGGATCGGCCCACAGCTCCGGCAGCGGTTCCCGCATCCGGATCAGGAAGCGGTCGGGCCGCTGGCCCGCCGTCGTCTGCGCCTGCACGTGCCGGCGTACCGCCGAGATCATGTCGACCCGCTGCCGCCGGACCTCCAGGCGCCCGGAGTCGATCCGTGAGATGTCCAGCAGCTCCGCGATCAGCCGCGTCACCCGGTTGGCGTCGGCGTCGACGGTCTCCAGCATCAGCCGCTTCTGGTCGTCGGTGAACCGCTCCCACTTCTGCAGCAGCGTCGCGGTGAAGCCCTTCACCGACGTCAGCGGCGACCGCAGCTCGTGCGCGACGGTCGCGATCAGCTCGGCGTGACTCAGCTCCGTACGGCGGCGCGCCTCGGTGCCGCGCAGCGTGATGACCAGCCGCCGTACCGGCTCCAGCGGCCGCGGGCGCACGTACCGCGCGGAGACCAGCAGCTCACGCCCGCCGAGCAGCAGATTGCGCTCCGGCTGGCCGGTACGGATGGCCAGCCCGCCGTACGGATCGGTCAGCTGCCACCAGCGGCGGCCCTCCATGTCCTGCAACGGCAGGGCACTCTCCAGCGGCACCCCGAGCGCGTCCGCGGGGTCCACGGCGGTCAGCCGCGCCGCGGCGGCGTTGAAGCAGACCACCCGGCCCGTCTCGTCGGCCACCACGAGGCCGTCGGGGAGGTCGTCCGGATCCAGCCCGGCGGCCGTGGCTGCCGGGTCGTACGGGAGCGGAGGGTTCTCACCGGGATCACCCGAGAGACAGATGTCCACGACGGATGCGCGTGCGCCGGAAGTCCTCACATTCATCCCGCTACCCCCTGCCCCCTCCCGGGTCCTGGGCCCGCAACCCTACTAGCCCGCGGCGCCGGAGCGGCACCCTCCGGCCGTGCGCTGGGCGCGCGCGGAGGCGTAGAGGCACACCGCGGCGGCGGTCGCGAGGTTGAGGCTCTCGGCCTTGCCGTGGATGGGCACCCGCACCACCGCGTCGGCCAGCGCCCGGGTCTCCTCCGGCAGGCCCCAGGCCTCGTTGCCGAAGACCCAGGCCGACGGTCCGCCCATGGTGCCCGCGTCCAGCTCGGCGTCCAGGTCGTCGGCGCCGGCGCCGTCCGCGGCCAGGATGCGTACGCCCACGCCCTTGAGCCCCGCCACGACCCGCTCGACCGGCACGCCGACGGCCACCGGCAGATGGAAGATCGAGCCGACCGAGGCCCGCACCGACTTGGGGTTGTAGAGGTCGACGGAGGCGTCGGTGAGCACCACCGCGTCGGCGCCCGCGGCGTCCGCGCAGCGCAGCACCGTACCGGCGTTACCGGGGTCGCGGACGTTGGCGAGCACCGCGACGAGCTTGGGCCGGGCGGCCAGGATCTCCTCGAAGGGCGAGTCCAGGAAGCGGCAGACGCCGACCAGGCCCTGCGGGGTGACCGTCTGCGAGAGGTCGGCGATGGTGTCGTCGTCGGCGAACAGGACCCGCACCCCGGCCGCGCGGGCCGCCGCCACGATGCCCGCGTGCCGCTCGGCGGCCTCGGGCGTGGCGAAGACCTCGATCAGGGTCGGCTCGCCGTCGCCGCTGTGCCGTACGGCCTCTCTGACCGCCTGCGGGCCCTCGGCGATGAACCGGCGCTCCTTGCCGCGGAAGTTGCGGCGGGCCAGCCGCCGCGCTGCGGCGACGCGTGCGGAACGCGGGGAGATCAGCTCGGGGGTGCCCATGGGCGGCGGCTCACTTCTGCGGAACGTGCGTACGGAGGGGGTACCGGGGGATACCGGGGGTGGAAACGGCGGCGGACCCGCAGGCCGGGGCCTGCGGGTCCGCGCGACAACTGCCTCAGGCTGTGGTTCAGGCAGCCTTGGGAGCGTTCACGTCGCTCGGCAGCGCCTTCTGCGCCACCTCGACCAGCGCGGCGAACGCGTTCTGGTCGTTGACCGCGAGGTCGGCCAGGATCTTGCGGTCCACCTCGATGTTGGCGGCCTTCAGACCCTGGATGAAGCGGTTGTAGGTCATGCCGTTGGCGCGGGCAGCGGCGTTGATGCGCTGGATCCACAGCTGACGGAAGTCGCCCTTGCGCTTCTTGCGGTCGTTGTAGTTGTAGACGAGGGAGTGGGTGACCTGCTCCTTCGCCTTGCGGTACAGACGCGACCGCTGGCCGCGGTAGCCGCTGGCCTGCTCGAGGATCGCCCGGCGCTTCTTGTGGGCGTTGACTGCCCGCTTGACGCGTGCCACTTGTTAACTCCTTGTAGCGGGGCCGTGGTGGTCTTCACACGGCCCGAATCGATTCAGGTCCCGGTCGAGGTCGCGCGCCGCCTTCTCAGGGGCGCGGCGACTCACTTGCCGAGAAGCTTCTTGATCTTCTTGGCGTCGCCCGGGGCCATCTCGGCGTTGCCGGTGAGGCGACGCGTCAGCTTGGACGACTTGTGCTCAAGCAGGTGGCGCTTGCCGGCGCGCTCGCGCAGCACCTTGCCGGAGCCGGTGACCTTGAAGCGCTTGCTGGAGCCGCTGTGCGTCTTGTTCTTCGGCATGCGCCGTTCTCTCCTCGTCAGTGGCGCTCCCGCCGACCGGTGGGCCGGCATATGGGAGCGTCAGATGTATCGATTGGTGTCCGGGGCGGTGTCCCCGGCGCTGATCCGGGGCAGCACCCTGGAATCACGCCTCGGCGGGCTCCTCGGCGGCCTGCTCGGAAGCAGCACCCTGGCGCTCCGCCTTGCGGGCGGCCTGCGCCTCACGGGCCTCGGCCATCGCCTCGGTCTTCTTCTTGTGCGGACCGAGGACCATGATCATGTTCCGGCCGTCCTGCTTCGGGTTCGACTCGACGAAACCGAGGTCCTGGACGTCCTCCGCGAGCCGCTGCAGCAGCCGGTAGCCGAGCTCCGGCCGGGACTGCTCGCGACCACGGAACATGATCGTGATCTTGACCTTGTCACCCTGCTTGAGGAACCGGACGACGTGACCCTTCTTGGTGTCGTAGTCGTGCGGGTCGATCTTCGGCCGGAGCTTCATCTCCTTGATGACCGTGTGCGCCTGGTTCTTGCGCGCTTCACGGGCCTTCATGGCCGACTCGTACTTGAACTTTCCGTAGTCCATGAGCTTGCAGACCGGCGGACGGGCGTTCGCCGCCACCTCGACCAGGTCGAGGTCGTACTCCTGCGCAAGCTCCAGGGCCTTGGCAAGCGGCACAATGCCGACCTGCTCGCCACTGGGACCGACGAGTCGCACCTCGGGGACGCGAATCCGGTCGTTGATGCGGGGCTCGGCGCTGATGGATCCTCCTCGGTAAGCACCACACGACCGCCTGGCGGACAGCCGCGTAACGTCTGTTCGGTGTGACCACCCTCGCCGAAAGCACGAAAAACGCCCCGGACGGGACACAGGCGGGGCTCCTCAAAAGATCGGGGAGCACCGCCGCGAAGTCACCGCGGGGCGCAGCCTGACCGCTGACCCGCCTGCCCTGAGGGCTGGAATCGGGTGGGAGATCGGAGCCTCCACTTGTGGGCCGGACACGTACGTGACCGGCCGGTCGTAGTCAATAGTACATGACCCGGGCGGGGCCTGTACCGGGCGTACGCGGGCACGGCCCCTGCGTGTACGCCGAATGCATCCGGCACCGGTACCGAGTGCCCCTCACGCGGGCGCGGGGGCGCCGGGGCCTAGTCTGAGGGCAGCGCACCGGCCGCACGGAGCGGGCGCACCGATCGTACGGACAGATAGAGAGCCATGAGCGACGCCACCCCTCCCTCCTCCGACCCCGCAGCCGCCCCGGACGCGCAGCCCGCGGACTTCGACGCGATGACCCGCGACATCGCCGACGTGCCCGCCGTCGAGGTGATCACCACGGTCGCGGTGCACCTGATGAGCTCGGCCGCGGTCAACCTCGGCCTCGCCGAGGAAGGCGAGCAGCACAAGGACCTGGACGAGGCACGCAAGCTCATCCACGCGCTGGCCGGGCTGGTCACCGCCAGCGCCACCGAGATCGGCTCGTACCACGCCGCGCCGCTCCGGGACGGGCTGAAGTCGCTGCAGCTGGCGTTCCGCGAGGCGTCGGTGGTGCCGGACGAGCCGGGCCAGGGGCCCGGCGAGAAGTTCACCGGGCCGGTGTTCGGCTGAGCGGTCCGCCATGGGCGGCGCGCCGCCCTCGGGAGACGCCGGTGGCCCCCTGATCCACGTGGATCAGGGGGCCACTGTTGTCGCGGGGCGCCTGCAGCGGGGCGCCTGTAGCGGGGCGCCTGCAGCGGGGCGCCTCGGTGGTCAGAGCGCCGCGCGTTCGTCCGCCGGAGGCTCCTGGTCGGCCGGGGGCCGCAGCGGGCTGTACGGGGTGTGCGTGAGCCGGTGCGCCAGTGCCGCCAGCACGCCGCCGATCAGCGGCGCGACGATGAACAGCCACAGCTGCGAGAGCGCGCCGCCGCCCGCGAAGAGCGCCGGGCCGAAGCTGCGGGCCGGGTTCACGGACGTACCCGTGAGCGGGATGCCGATGAGGTGGACGGTGGCCAGCGCGATACCGATGGCCAGGCCGTCGAAGCCGACCAGGGCCACCTTGTGGGTGACCGCGAGGACCACGAAGACCAGCAGGAAGGTGAGCACGATCTCGGCGACGAACGCACCGCCGAGGTTGATGTGCACCGCCGAGCGGTCACCGAAGCCGTTGCTGCCGAAGGCGCCGTCGGTCTTCAGGCCCGGCACCTGCTTGGCCACCAGGAAGAGGATCGCGGCACCGACGATGCCGCCCAGCAGCTGGGCGATCCAGTACTCGACGGCCGTGCGGAGGGTGATGCGGTGGGCGATGAGCATGCCGAGCGTCACCGCGGGGTTGACGTGGCAGCCCGAGATGGGGCCGAGCGCGTAGGCCAGGGCCAGCAGGGTGAAGCCGAAGGACAGGGCGATGCCGAAGGTCCCGATGTACTCCCCGGCCAGCACGGCAGCGCCGACCGCGAAGAACACCAGGAGCAGCGTGCCGAGGAACTCGGATACGACCGAGCGGGTCTCCGGGGTGTCCATGTAGGGGCCTTCCTCGAAGGGATCTTGCACCTGCTGCGATTGTGCGGTGCCCGCGAGAGGCTCGCCTCTCGGCGGGGGCCGACCGGGCCCTCGGGCGGAGCCCTGGGCGGGCAGCGGGCGGCGGGTGCGGATCGGGGAGGCTGCGGCCCTGTACGGGCCGGGGTTCGGTGACGGCCGGTGGCTCGGTGGTCCGGTGGTCCGGTGGCTCGGTGGCCCGGTGGCCCGGTGGCCCTTGCGGGCCGGGGTCAGCGGGCGAAGAGGGCTTCGCCCTCAGGGGCCGCGTCCGGCGGCAGGAGGGCCAGGTCGAGGCCGCGTACGAGGCGCTCGCGCAGGACGTCGTCCGAGGCCAGCGCGGTGGCCACGCGCTGCGCGACCTCGCCGGCCGGGGCGTCGGGGACGAGGCCGAGGGCCAGCGTGGCATCGGTGTCGGCGGACGGCGCCAGATGGGCGACCCGGACGCCCGGCTCCGCGGCGAGCACGGCCCGGAGCGCCTCGGTGACCGCGGGGTCGGCGAGCGGGTCGGCGGTCTCCCGGCCCTCGGCGAGGGCGCGCAGGGCCGCACCGGTGAGCGGGTACGTCACGGGGCCCGCGAGGTCGATGACGACGGTGTCGGCCTTCTCGTGGGCCGCGGCGAGCAGCGCCTGCTCCAGCGGGACGGCGACCGGACGGGCGTCCGGGCGCCAGCGGTGCAGGGTCTCCATGGACGTGAAGGCGGGCAGCGCGCGGCGGCCGTCCGGGGCCTGGAGGGTCGGCACGGCCATGTCGCTGGTCTTCTCGCGCTTCAGCCCGTCCGGGCCGGTCTCCACCTCGCCCAGCAGGGCCACCACCGGTACGAGCAGCCGTGCGCCGCGGAGGGCGGCGAGGAGGCGGGGCTCGGTGGAACGGTCCTCCGACCAGGCGGCGAGGGCCGCGGCCAGTTCGGGGTCGGCTGTGCCGGTGTCGTCGGAGAAGCCGGGGTTGGGGATGTTCTTCAGGTCCACGGGTCGAGCCTATCGGCAGGGTGAGGCTTGGTTTCGGGCGGTGCCCGGCGGTGCGGTTTCGTCGGGAGCGCCCCGTCGACGGTTGTCCTCAAGCGCCGGACGGGCTGGGTGTGATCGGGTGCGGTGCCGGCCCTCCGCGGGTGGGTGGGAAACAGGTGGGTGGGGGCCGAGCTGGGTGGTCAGGTGCGGCGGCGCCAGAGGAGGAGTGCTGTTGTCACCAGGGCTGTGCCGGCGATGGTTGCTGTCCAGGGGAGCCAGGAGCCGCCGGTGGCTCCGGCGGACGCGGTCGGGCCCGGGCCGAAGTAGTGCTCGGTGTATGTCGTGCGGGTGTCGGAGGCCGGTTTTGTGGGGGCGCCCTTCTCGATGGCTGCTGCGGGGTTCACCAGGCCGGCGCCCAGGTCGTCGTTGCGGCCCTCCTCGGGGCTGTCCTGGGCTGTCTCGGTGAGGAGCTGCTTGATCTGGGCGGGCTTCAGGTCGGGGTGCGCCGCGCGGACCAGTGCCACGGCGCCGGAGACGTACGCGGCTGCGGCGCTGGTGCCCCAGCCCTCGTAGTACTTGCGGTCCGGGTTGGCGATGACGACGTTCACGCCGGGTGCGCTGACCGTGGCGTACCAGCGGCGGGTGGAGAAGGGGGCCCGGGAGCCGTACTTGTCCACCGCGGTCACCGCGATCACGCCCGGGTAGGCGGCCGGGTAGGAGACGTGGTCGCCCTTTTCCCCGCCGTTGCCCGCCGAGGCGACGACCGGGACGCCCTTGGCGAGGGCGTACTGGACGGCGGCGTCCTCGCGCGGTTCGGGGTGGGCGGAGTCGCTGTCGTCGCCGAGGGAGAGGTTGATGACGTCGGCGCCGTGGTCGGCGGCCCAGCGGATGCCGTCGGCGAGGGCGTCGGCCCGCTCGGTGCGGGCCTTCTTGCGCTGCGGGTCGGCGTCTTCGAGGATCACCCGGACGGGGAGGATCTTCGCTTCGGGGGCGATGCCGAGGACGCCGTCGGCGTTGTCGTGGCCGTGGCCGTGCCCGGCGATGATGCCGGACATGGCGGTGCCGTGGCCCGCCCAGGTCTTGTCGCCGCGTTCGGCGCCGAAGCCGATGAGGTCCTTGCCGGGCAGGACCTGTCCCTTCAGGTCGGGGTGGGTGGCGTCGACGCCGGTGTCGAGGACGGCGACGGTGATGCCCGCGCCCTTGGTGGTCCGCCAGGCGTCGTCGACGTGCAGGGCGTTCAGGGCCCATTCCTGTGTCCGTATGCCGTCGGCGTGCGCGGGCGGGGTCGCGAGGGCCAGGGCGGTGGCGGTGAGGGCGGCCGCGAGGGCGCGGCGGGCGCGGGTCATTCGGCTGCCTCCGCGGCCTCGGCCGCCTGGGTGCGGAAGGTGTGTTCGATGCGGTCGGCGACCCCGGCGGCGTCGTGGCCGAGCCCGGACTGGGCGGGCGCCGAGGTGGCGCCGGTCTCGGTGGCCTCGCTCGCCGGTTCCGGGGTGGCCACCTCGCGGCCGTCGGCGAAGCCGGAGACGGCGTAGACGACGAGCGGCGCGTCGGGCAGCACCTGGATGCTCCAGCTGGCGCGCTGCTCAGGGCCGAAGCCCGCGGCGAGGGTGCCGGGCGCGGTGTACGGGCGGGGCATCAGGTCCCGGCGGCCGGCCAGCCGCTCGGTGGTGAACCGCTGGTTCAGGGCGCGCATCCCGGCCGGGTCGGTCCTCGTGGTGACCACTCCGACGGTGATCACGCTGCTGTGGGTGGCGTCCACGTAGTCGGCGCGCAGCAGCCGCTTGCAGCCGGCCGGGGCCAGCGCCTTGGCGAGCAGCGGGTCGAAGGCCTTGGCGCAGCCGCTGTCGGGCGCGACCGCGATCCGGTGCCAGGTGCGGTCGGCGCCGCCGGGGCCGGCCGCCGTGCCGCGCAGGGTGCGCGGGAAGAGGGTGTTCACGGGGACGCTGTGCCACAGGCCGCGGGTGCCGGCGAACGTGGCGGCCGTCGCCTGGCCGTCGCCGGGTTCCCCGGCGAGCCAGCTGCCGGCCGCGGCCCCGCCGATGAGGCCGAGGCCGAGGACGAGGCAGGCGGCGGCGACGGCCTTGCGTACGGCCGGGCGGCGCGGCGGCGTGGCACCGGGCGGGACGGGGTGTCCGGGAGGTGTGACGGTGCCACGTTCGGGCGGCAGCGGTGCGCGCGCGGCGGGCGGTTCCTGGGGGGACGTTTCCGCTGCCGTCGGGGCCGCGGGCTCCGGCACGGTCTTCGTGGCCGGTGCCTTGGTGCCCTTCGCGCGGTGCCAGGTGGCCGCCGCGCGGGCGAGGTGGAAGGACGCGGTGTCCGGGTAGCCGGGCGGCGCGGGGCGGCTGGGCTTCGGCGGCACCGCGGGCCGGGGCGGCGCGGCGCCGCGGCCCTGCGCGGCGTCGTCCGGGGCGGCGTCGGAGGTGGCCGGCGCGGACGGGGCCGCTTCCGGGCGGTACGGGGGTGGCGGGGGTATCCGGGACGAGCGGCGCGGGCCGACGTAATTCGCTTCGGTGCTCACCCGCGCTCCCCCTCGCGCAGTTCGGTCCCGTGCCCGGGCGGCGGCATGCCGGGCGGGACGGTATGGATCAGACCTGGTGCCGCGGGTCTGCGGGCCGCGGCCTGCGCCACTTTACGGGCTGTCGCGCCCCCGGCCGCAACTCGTGTCCGGTACCGGTCGCCGGGCTGTGTCCGGTCTGTCGCGATCTCTCCCCTACCCTGCGGTAATGGCGTCTGGCAGGCTGCCGTCATGAACCGGTTCACCTCCGATTCCCCCGCACTCGGCGCCCGTTACGACCGGGCCACCGCTCACCTCGACGCGCCGCTGGCCATCGTCGACCTCGCGGCGTTCGATGCCAATGCCGCGGATCTGGTGCGCCGCGCGCACGGCAAGCCCGTACGGGTCGCGAGCAAGTCCGTCCGCTGCCGGGCCCTGCTGGAACGCGTGCTGGCGCGGGACGGGTTCGCCGGGATCATGAGCTTCACGCTCGCGGAGTCGCTGTGGCTGGCCCGCTCCGGCTTCTCCGACATCCTGCTGGCCTACCCCTCGGCGGACCGGGGGGCGTTCGCCGAGCTGGCGGACGATCCGAAGCTGGCCGCCGCGGTGACGGTGATGGTGGACGACGTGGCGCAGCTGGAGTTGATCGACGCGGCGCGGGCCGGGGGCCGGGCGGAGATCCGGGTGTGCCTGGAGCTGGACACGTCCTTCCGTGCCGCGGGCGGGCGGATGCGGGTGGGGGCGCGCCGTTCGCCGCTGCGGGAGCCCGCACAACTGGCTGAATTCGCTCGGCTGGTGGCGCGCCGGCCGGGCTTCAAGGTCGTCGGCCTGATGGCGTACGAGGGCCATGTGGCGGGCGTGGGCGACGCGGTGGCGGGGCGGCCGCTGTTCTCGCGCTCGGTGCGCGTCATGCAGGCCGCGGCGCGCAAGGAGCTGGCGCGGCGCCGCTGGGAGGCGGTGCGGGCCGTCCGGGCCGAGGCGCCGGACCTGGAGTTCGTCAACGGCGGCGGCACGGGCAGCGTGCAGGGCACCGCGGCGGAGGCGGCGGTGACGGAGGTCGCGGCCGGGTCGGGGCTGTACGTGCCGCGGCTGTTCGACAACTTCCGCTCGTTCAGCGGGCGGCCGGCGGCGCTGTTCGCGCAGCCGGTGGTGCGCCGGCCGGGGCCCGGCGTGGTGACCGTGCTGGGCGGGGGTTATCCCGCGTCGGGTGCGGCGGGCGCCGACCGGCTGCCGGAACCGTATCTGCCGGCGGGGCTGGCGTACGACCCGCAGGAGGGGGCGGGTGAGGTGCAGACGCCGCTGCTGGGCGCGGCCGCCGACCGGCTGCGGGTGGGCGACAAGGTGTGGTTCCGGCACGCCAAGGCCGGTGAGCTGTGCGAGCGGTTCGACGCGCTGCGGCTGGTCGACGGGGACCGGGTGGTGGCGACCGTGCCGACGTACCGCGGCGAGGGGCACACGTTCCTGTAGGCGGGGGGTACGGGGCGGAACCGGACCGCCCCGTACCGGTCATGCCGTCGGCTTGATCCCTTCGAGGATCCTGTCCATGTCGGCGAGCGGCGGGGCCTGGCCGCCGACGTCGAAGGTGAAGCGCACCACGACCATCGAGCCGGAGCCACCGGGCGAGGGGAAGGCGACGGACTGCGCGATGCCGTCCGGGCCCTTCTTGTTGGTGACCTTCCAGCGCACCAGGTAGCCCTGCCGGCCCGCGACGGTCACCTTCTCCGACCGCAGCTCCTCGTGGTTCTCGATGCCGCCGTAGTAGTCCTTGTCGCCGTACGGGCCCTTGCCGTAGGTCGCCTCGATGTTCTTCTCGATGTCGGCCTTGGCGATGCCCTCGGCGGTGGTCTCGGAGAAGCCGGACGCCGTCTCGGACAGGACCTTGCCGCGCATGCACTGCTTGCTGGGCGCGCCCTTGCAGTAGTACGGCCCGATGTACATGTCGATGTCGTTGCCGAACTCTTCCTTGCGCCAGCCGTCGAGCACCGGGATGGCGATGCTGTTCAGGGCGTCGACGAGGGTGTCCTCGTCGTCGGTGGGCACCGGCCCGGGCGCCGCCGAGCTCGTGGACGGCTCGGGCGAGGGGCTCGTGCTCCTGCTCGCCGTCGGAGCGGGCTTCGGATCGTCCTGCGGGTCGCCGCCGCCGAGGGTGACGGCGAGGACGACGCCGAGGGCGGCCACCGCGGCCACGGCACCGGTGATCGCGAGGATCATCGGCCCGCGCTTCCCGCCACCGCCGCCCTGACCGGGGCCGCCGGGCTGTGCGGGGCCGAACCCGCCCGGCGCGGCCTGCGGGTACCCGTAGCCCGGCTGCTGCTGCGGGTACCCGTAGGCACCAGGCGTCTCCTGTTGCTGCGGAGAGCCGTACGCCGCCGGTGCGGCCTGTGCCGCGCGGGTGTGGCCGGTCCACGCCGAGCCGTCCCACCAGCGTTCGGGGGCCGGGCCGTCGCCCGTGTGCCCGGGGTCCGGGTACCAGCCCGGCGGTGTCGTCATGCTCACGCCGGACACTGTATGGCCGGAATCAGCCGCCGTACACACTGTCCCGCTGGTCGGGCACCACGCTGCCGTCGGCGCGGCGGACCGGCCCGAAGCCGCCCTCCGGCTCGATGTTCGCGGCGGTGGAGCAGGGGTACGTGCCGGACTTGCGCGGCAGCGGCTCGATGAACATGGGGTTGACCACCCAGCGTCCGTCGGCGTTGTCGTAGGCCCGGCACATGAACTCGTTCTTGTTGCGGTTCAGCACGAGGTGCGCGCCGGTGGCGTCGCCGACGAAGGTGACGTCGGTGTCCGCGTCACCGCCGCCCAGCGCGATGCGGTGGGCGAAGTCCTGCCGCTGCCAGGCCTTGGCGCCCTTGATGCCGAAGATCTCCTGGTTGACCCAGCAGCGCTTGCCGTCGACGTACGGGATGGCCTCGCCCTTGTTCCGCCCGATGCCGCCGCAGCCTTCGTTCTCGTACGTGATGCGGCCGTGCTCGTCGAGGACACTGCGGATGGCGATGGTGTGCTGCTTGTCGATGCCGATGCCCTTCGACCAGACCTCGGTGACCGGCTCGGACCCGGCCGAGACGATGTAGACGTCGAAGCCGGCGCGCTTCAGGGTGCGGACCAGGTCGCGCTGCTGGTCGTAGTAGCGCACGTAGCCGGGGACGGTGTGGCTGCCGACCTTGTCCTCGCTGCCGATCGGCGCGGCGAGGGCGCGCTTGCGCGCCGCCGCGGCGTAGGAGCGCAGCTCGGCGACGGTGTGGCCGGCGAACAGCTGCGGGATCCAGGCGTACTGGGGGACGGTGCGCCGGTGGTTCCAGGTGCCGGCGAAGGCCTCGGCGCCGTCCGCCGTCTCCGCCTCGTCGCGGATGGAGAAGATCTCGTCGGCGCAGGCGGTGTCGGTGGAGGTGTTCAGCGGCGCGCCGACCGGGACATCGGTGCCGCAGGCCTTGGTGAGGGCGCGGTCGGCGGCCGGGGTGAGCCACTTGCTGGTGTCGCGCCAGTGGGCCGGGCGGAGGATCTTGTCGTGCTGCAGGGACCAGACGAGCGTCGCGTCGGTGACGTCGTTCTTGGTGAGGGTGTTGTCCCAGTCGAAGGCGGCGACGGGGCGCTGTCCGTGGCCGTGCGCCAGTCCGGGGTGGGAGCAGACGCCGCGTTCGTCGATGGTGCGCTGGAGCTTGTCGCGGTTGGTGCCGTACCACTTCAGGCTCTTCGACAGCTGCGGGCAGCCGGCCTGCCGGGCCGTGGGGGCTGCCGGTGCCGCGGTGGCGGGCACGGCGGCGGCCAGGCCTGCGGTGACGGCCAGGGCCAGGGCCGGCGCGAGGGTGTGCCGGATGCGCATGCGTCCTCCTTGACGGTGCGGGCCGGGGCGGACCCGGCCGGGCCGGCGGCACGCCACCGCCGGCCCGGTCATGATCGGGAAACCATACCCGTGCGCCTTACACGTTGCTTACACCGGCGTGACGTACGCCCCGGCGATGCCGCCGTCGACGAGGAATTCGGCCGCATTGACGAACGAGGAGTCGTCGCTGGCGAGGAAGGCGACCGCGGCGGCCATCTCCTCGGGCTCGGCGAACCGGCCCGCCGGCACGTGCACCAGGCGGCGCGCCGCCCGCTCCGGGTCCTTGGCGAACAGCTCCTTGAGCAGCGGCGTGTTGACGGGCCCGGGGCACAGCGCGTTCACCCGGATGCCCTCGCGGGCGAACTGGACGCCCAGCTCGCGGGACATCGACAGCACGCCGCCCTTGGACGCGGTGTAGCTGATCTGGGAGGTGGCGGCGCCCATGACGGCGACGAAGGAGGCGGTGTTGATGATGGAGCCCTTGCCCTGCCGCTGCATGTACGGGAGGGCGTACTTGCAGCACAGGTAGACGGAGGTGAGGTTGACGTCCTGGACCCGCTTCCAGGCGTCCAGCCCGGTGGTCAGGATGGAGTCGTCCTCGGGCGGCGAGATGCCGGCGTTGTTGAAGGCCACGTCGACCGAGCCGTAGGTGTCGTACGCGGTCTTGAACAGCGCCTCGACCTGGCCCTCGTCGGTGACGTCGACCTGGACGAAGAGGCCGCCGACCTCGGCGGCCGCGGCCTTGCCGGCGGTCTCGTCGATGTCGGCGCAGACGACGTTCGCACCCTCGGAGGCCAGCCGGCGGGCGGTGGCGAGGCCGATGCCGCTGCCGGCACCGGTGATGACGGCGGTACGGCCGACCAGTCGGCGGCAGACGGGGGTCTCGGCGGTCCGGTCGGTCATGTCACTGCTCCTCGGTGCTGATGAAGACGTTCTTGGTCTCGGTGAAGGCGGCGAGCGCGTCGGGGCCCAGCTCCCGGCCGAGCCCGGACTGCTTGTAGCCGCCGAACGGGGTCCAGTAGCGGACGCTGCTGTGCGAGTTGACGGAGAGGTTGCCGGCGGCGACCGCGCCGGAGACGCGCAGCGCCCGGCCCACGTCGCGGGTCCAGATCGAGCCGGAGAGGCCGTAGTCGGTGGCGTTGGCGAGGCGTACGGCCTCGGCCTCGTCCTCGAAGGGCAGCACGACGGCGACCGGGCCGAAGATCTCCTCGGTGGCCGCGCGGTCCTCGGGCCGTCCCTCCAGGACGGTCGCCGGGTACCAGAAGCCCTTGCCCTCGGGCGCCTCGCCGCGGATGGCGACCGGGGCGCCGTCGGGGACGTAGGACCGTACGCGGTCGCGCTGGGCGGCGGAGATCAGCGGGCCCATGCCGGTGGCGGGGTCGGCCGGGTCGCCGACGGTCACGGCCTTGACCGCGGGCTCCAGCAGTTCCAGGAACCGGTCGTACACGGACCGCTGGACGAGGATGCGGCTGCGGGCGCAGCAGTCCTGGCCTGTGTTGTCGAGGAAGGAGCCGGGCGCGGCGGCCGCGGCCTTCTCGATGTCGGCGTCGGCGAAGACGATGTTGGGGCTCTTGCCGCCGAGTTCGAGCGTCACCCGCTTCACTCCGGCGGCGCACTTGGCCATGATCTGCTTGCCGACGCCGGTGGAGCCGGTGAAGACGACCTTGGCGACGCCGGGGTGCTCGACCAGCGCGTTGCCCGCGACGGGCCCGGCGCCGGGGAGTACCTGGAACAGGCCCTCGGGCAGGCCCGCTGCGAGGCCCAGTTCGGCGAGGCGGAGGGCGGTGAGCGGGGTGGTCTCGGCGGGCTTGAGGAGGACGGCGTTGCCCGCGGCGAGGGCGGGGGCGGTGCCCCAGGCGGCGATGGGCATCGGGAAGTTCCACGGCGCGATGACGGCGACGACGCCGAGCGGTTCGTGGAGCGTGAGGTTCAGGCCACCGGCGACGGGGATCTGCGCGCCGGTCAGCCGCTCGATGCCGCCGGCCGCGTATTCGAGCAGGTCGCGGGCGTTGCCGGCCTCCCAGCGCGCGTTGCCGACGGGGTGGCCGGCCTCCCGTACCTCCAGCTGGGCGAGCTCTTCGAGGTGGGTGTCGACGGCGGCGGCGAAGCGGCGCAGCAGCCGGGCGCGGTCGCCGGGGGCGAGCGCCGCCCACTGCGCCTGGGCCTTGGCGGCCCGGGCGACGGCGGCGTCGACCTGGTCGGGGGTGGTGGCCGGGACGGTCGCGATGACCTCTTCGGTGGCCGGGTTCAGGATCTGGTGCTCGGAGGGCAAGTGACTGGTCCTCACATGCGTTCGAAGGAGCGGAACCGCTCCCAGTCGGTCACGGCGGAGTCGTAGGCGTCGAGCTCCACCCGGGCCATGTGGAGGTAGTGCGCGACGACCTCGTCACCGAAGGCGGCGCGCGCGATCGGGCTCTTCTCCCACAGGTCGGCGGCCTCGCGGAGCGTCGTGGGCACGTGCTCGGCGTCGCCGGTGTACGCGTTGCCGGTACAGGCGTCCGGCAGCTCCAGCTTGTGCTCTATGCCGTACAGCCCGGCCGCGACCATGCCGGCCACGGCGAGGTAGGGGTTCACGTCGCCGCCGGGGAGGCGGTTCTCGAAGCGGTGGGCGTGGCCGTGGCCGATGACGCGGAGCGCGCAGGTGCGGTTGTCCGGGCCCCAGGCGACCGCGGTGGGCGCGAAGGAGCCGGGCCGGAAGCGCTTGTAGGAGTTGATGTTCGGCGCGTACAGCAGGGTGAAGTCGCGCATGGCGGCGATCTGTCCGGCGAGGAAGTGCCGCATCAGGGGCGACATGCCGTACTCGCCGTCCGTGTCGGCCAGCACGGGCGTGCCGTCCTCGTCGCGCAGCGAGAGGTGGATGTGGCAGGAGTTGCCCTCGCGCTCGTCGTACTTCGCCATGAAGGTGAGCGCCATGCCCTCCTGGGCGGCGATCTCCTTGGCGCCGGTCTTGTAGACGGCGTGCTGGTCGCAGGTGGTGAGCGCCTCGTCGTAGCGGAAGGCGATCTCGTGCTGGCCGAGGTTGCACTCGCCCTTGGCGGACTCCACCGTCATCCCGGCGGCGCCCATCTCGTTGCGGATGCGGCGCAGCAGCGGCTCGACCCGGCTGGTGCCGAGCACGGAGTAGTCGACGTTGTAGAGGTTCGCCGGGCTCATGTCCCGGTATCCACGCCGCCACGCGTCCTCGTAGGTGTCCTTGAAGACCATGAACTCCAGCTCGGTACCGGCGTACGCGCGCCAGCCGCGCTCGGCGAGCCGGTCCAGCTGGCGGCGGAGGATCTGCCGCGGGGAGGCGGCGACGGGGCTGCCGTCGTGCCAGGCGAGGTCGGCGGTGAGCAGCGCGGTGCCGGGGCTCCAGGGGGTGCGGCGGAGCGTCGCGGTGTCGCCGTGCATGCAGAAGTCGCCGTAGCCGCGCT
This sequence comes from Streptomyces sclerotialus, assembly GCF_040907265.1. Lineage (NCBI taxonomy): Bacteria > Bacillati > Actinomycetota > Actinomycetes > Kitasatosporales > Streptomycetaceae > Streptomyces > Streptomyces sclerotialus. The sequence continues at coordinate 1,874,637 of NZ_JBFOHP010000002.1, forward strand.
CCCAGGAGGACATCTCGTAGCCGTCGACGGTGTTGAGGTCGACGTCGACGGCGAGGAGGTAGTTGCACCCTTCCGAGCCGTGGGCCAGGACGTCGTCGAGGAAGAACCGGGCGGCGAACCGCTTGCCCTGGAGCCTGCCTTGCATATCGGTGAAGGCGAGGACGACAGTGTCGATCTCTCCGGCGTCGACGAGCCTTCTCAGCTCCTCGACCGAGAGCGGGGGCGTGCGGTCTGCCACGGTGGTGCCTCCTGTCGCTGCATCCGGAGGTCATAAGGTAGGCACACGAACCATTGGTTGGGAAGGGGTTGCGGTGGACGGAGCGGCGGACCGGCTGGCGCCGGTGCTGCGCCCGGTGCGGGCGGGCAACGGGTTCGAGGAGGCGCTGGAGCAGATACTCCAGATCGTGCGGCTGGGGCTGGTCCCCCAGGGCGAACGGCTGCCGGCCGAGCGCGAACTGGCCGAGCGGCTGCAGATCAGCCGGGTCACCCTGCGCGAGGTGCTGAAGGTGCTGCAGGACGAGGGCCTGGTGGTCAGCAGACGCGGCCGGTACGGCGGCACGTTCGTACGGGAGCGCGCCGAGACACCCGGCGAGGACGAGCTGCGCCGCCGTGTCGAGCGGGTCGACGTCGAGGACACGCTGCGCTTCCGCGAGGTGCTGGAGGTGGGCGCCGCCGGGCTGTGCGCCGGGTACGGGCTGGCCGGGGAGGAGGCGGAGCGGCTGCGCGCGGCGCTGGCCGCCACGCACGACGCGCCGCTCGCCGACTACCGGCGGCGGGACACGCTGCTGCACCTCACGCTGGCCGAACTGTCGGGCTCGGCCACGCTCGCCGCGCAGTACGCGGCCGTCCGGGCGACCGTCAACGACCTGCTGGACTGCATCCCGCTGCTGGTGCGCAACCTGGAGCACTCGCAGGCGCAGCACACCGCGCTGGTGGAAGCGGTACTGGAGGGGGACGCGGACGGGGCGCGCGAGGTGATGCGGGAGCACTGCTGCGGTACCGCGGCCCTGTTGCGCGGCTTCCTCACGGGCGTCCCGCCGGCGCGGTGACCCGCACGGGCCGGCCGGCGGCGCGGTGCCCCTCACCGGCCGGCCACCCGCCCCGTAACCGTTCCTTTACGGCACGGGTCTTGCGCCGGAGCGGCCCGCGCGACAAAGGTATGGCGCTAAACCTTTATCCCGCCGAGGCAGGAGCGGCTCATGGCCGACAGCACGGACCCGCGCACCGCACCGCCCCCTCCCCCACCGCCGGGGACCACCGCACCCGACGACGCCTACCTGGAGAAGCGCGCGCTGCGCCGGGGCAGCGCCGGGCCGCTGCTGCTGACCGGCCTGGGCGTGGCGTACGTCGTCTCCGGCGACTTCTCCGGCTGGAACAACGGCCTGGCCCAGGGCGGCTTCGGCGGCCTGGCGCTGGCCGCCCTGCTGATGGGCCTGATGTACACCTGCCTGGTCTTCGCGCTGGCGGAGCTGGCGTCCGTGCTGCCCACGGCGGGCGGCGGCTACGGCTTCGCGCGCAGAGCGCTCGGCACCTGGGGCGGCTTCCTCACCGGTACCGCCATCCTCATCGAGTACGTCCTCGCGCCCGCCGCGATCTCCATCTTCATCGGCGACTACGTCGAGTCCCTCGGCCTCTTCGGGCTGACGTCCAGCTGGCCGGTCTACCTCGCCTGCTTCGTGATATTCATCGGCATCCACCTGTGGGGCGTCGGCGAGGCACTGCGCTTCAGCCTGGTCGTCACCGCCGTCGCGGTCGCCGCACTGATCGTCTTCGCGCTCGCCGCGGTCACCGACTTCCACGTGAGCGGCCTGAACGACATCCCGGCCGACAAGGACGCCTTCGGCGCGTCCTCCTGGCTGCCCTTCGGCATCCTCGGCATCTGGGCCGCCTTCCCCTTCGGCATGTGGTTCTTCCTCGGCGTGGAGGGCGTACCGCTGGCCGCCGAGGAGACCAAGGACCCGGCCCGTACGCTGCCGAAGGCGATGGCCGCCGCGATCGGCATCCTGCTCCTCCTCGCCCTGGTCACCTTCCTCACCGCGACCGGGGCGCGCGGCGCCGCCGCCCTCCAGTCCGTCGGCGACCCGCTGGTCCAGGCGCTCCAGCCGCACGGCGAGCCCACCGTCGCCTCCCGCATCGTCAACTACGCGGGCCTGGCCGGCCTGATCGCCTCCTTCTTCTCCCTCATCTACGCCGGTTCCCGCCAGCTCTTCGCCCTCTCCCGGGCCGGCTACCTCCCCCGCTTCCTCTCCCTCACCAGCCGCCGCAAGGCCCCCTACCTGGGGCTTCTCGTCCCCGGCGCGCTGGGCTTCACTCTCGCCGCGGCCACCGGCGACGGCGCCCGCATGCTGAACGTCGCGGTCTTCGGCGCCACCATCTCCTACGCCCTGATGGCCCTCTCGCACATCGTGCTGCGCCGTCGCGAGCCGGAGCTGCCGCGCCCGTACCGCACCCCCGGCGGCGTCCTGACCTCCTCGGTCGCCTTCGTCCTCGCCTGCTCGGCGCTGGTGGCGACCTTCCTGGTGGACAAGGAGGCGGCCGTCATCGCACTCGTCGTGTACGCCGTCGCGCTGGCGTACTTCGCGTTCTACTCACGGCACCGGCTCGTGGCCGCCGCGCCCGAGGAGGAGTTCGCCGCCCTGGCCGCGGCGGAGGCCGAACTCGCACGCGACTGACCGTCCGCCCACGGCACCGCACTCACCGACCGGAGGTTCCCTTGTCCAAGCCGCTCATCGGCGTCAGCACGTACCTGGAGGCCGAGGCCCGCTGGGGCGTGTGGACGCTCCCGGCCGCACTGCTCCCGGCCGGCTACCACCGGCTGGTGCAGCGGTCCGGCGGCCTCGCCGCCATGCTGCCGCCGCACGAGCCGGACCTCGGCCGGGACGAGGCCCAGGAGGCGGCCGCGGCCGTCGTGGCCCGCCTGGACGGGGTGGTGCTCGCGGGCGGTCCCGACGTACGGCCGGAGCGGTACGGCGCGGAGACCGACCCGCGCACCGGGCCGCCCGCCCTCGCCCGCGACGCCTGGGAACTGGCCCTCATCCGGGCGGCGCTGGACTCCGGCACCCCGCTGCTGGGCATCTGCCGCGGCATGCAGCTGCTGAACGTCGCGCTGGGCGGCACGCTGCACCAGCACCTGGACGGGCACGGCGGCCCGCCCGGCGTCTTCGCCCACCACCGGATCAAGCCGGTACCGGACACCCTGCTCGCCGCGGCCCTGCCCGAGCCGGTGTCCGTACCGACCTACCACCACCAGTCCGTGGACCGGCTCGGCCGCGGGCTGCTGGCTTCCGCGTACGCCGAGGACGGCACGGTGGAGGCGCTCGAACTGCCCGGCGCGCCGGCCTTCACGCTGGGCGTGCAGTGGCACCCCGAGGCGGGGGACGACCTGCGCGTGATGGAAGCCCTGGTGGCGGCCGCCGCGCGCTGACGTACCGTCAGCGGCACGCGGGAGGCACCGCCTCAAAGGCCGATGTCGTCCGCGACCCCCACCAGCAGCACCCGCGTGCCCGCCTCCCGGGCACGCCAGCGGTGCGTCACCCCGCCCGTGCAGTAGAGCGTGTCGCCGCGCCCCAGCTCGTACCGCTCCCCCTCGGCCTCCGCCTCCACGGCCCCCTCGACGACGTACAGCAGCTCGTCGTGCGGGTGCCGGAACTCCCGCCCCCACTCGTGGGCGCCCGTGAACTCCAGCGCGTGCAGCTGCTGTTGCCCGCGGACCAGCGGCCGCACCGTACCCGCGGCGCCGTCCTCCAGCGCGGCCCCGGCCTCCGCGCGCACCACGTCGACGGACCGGCGGTCCTCCGCAGCGCCGAGCAGCTGCACCGCCGTCGTCCCCAGCGCGTCGGCGATGCGCTGGAGCGAGCGCATGCTGGGGCGGGCCCGGTCGTTCTCCACCTGACTCAGGAAGGGCTTGGACAGGCCGGTACGGGCCGCCAGCTCGGCGAGCGTGAGGTCCAGCGCCCGGCGGCGGCGCCGCACCGCCCTGCCGACCTGCGGCGCTTCCTGATCTTCACGCATCCCGCACTCCTTCTCCCCTTTATCACCACGTTCACAGCATTGCCACACACAACCCCTAACCTCGAACCTGTTTGACGTCATCAAACAAAGTTTGACGAGAGGGACCCCTGCCATGACCGCTGTCGATCAAAACACACGCCGCCGCCGCGGCACCGGCCTGCTCGCCCTCGACGAAGAGGCCGCGTACCCCGGCTACACCCTCTACGCACCGCTCACCGGCACCGGCGAGGTCTACCTCGTCGACCTGCACGGCGAGGTCGTCCACCAGTGGAACCTCCCCTACCGCCCGGGCCGGCACGCCCGCATCCTCCCCAACGGCAACCTGGCCTACAACGGCGTACTCCCGGACCAGGAAGCGCTGTTCCCGATGTGGCACAAGTACCGCGGCGGCGTCATGCAGGAGGTCACCCCCGACGGCACCGTCGTCCGCGAGCACATCGACCCGCTCCAGCACCACGACGCCCACCACCTCGGCGACGGCCGCATCCTCTACGCGGCCCTGGAACCGCTCACCGGCGAGCGGGCCGCGGCGGTACGCGGCGGGGTCCCCGGCTCCGAGCCGACGACGGCCGACGGCCCGACCGTCTACGCCGACACCCTCAAGGAGGTCGACGCGGACGGCACCGAACTGTGGTCCTGGCGCGTGTCCGACCACCTCGACCGCGACGAATACCCCCTCCACCCCGACTACTCCCGCGAGCACTACCCCCTCATCAACGCCGTCCTCCCGCTCGCCGACGGCAACATCCTGGCCAGCCTCCGCAGCGTCTCCGCGGTCGTCATCATCAGCCGCGAGACCGGCGAGATCCTCTGGCGCACCGAGCCCGGCCTCGTCTCCCAGCAGCACAACCCCACCGAACTCCCCAACGGCAACCTCCTCATCTTCGACAACGGCGTCTTCCGCCCACACTGGGACGTCCCCTTCTCCCGCGTCATCGAGGTCGACCGCACCTCCGGGAAGATCGCCTGGGAGTACCACGACCCGGCCCGCGAAGCCTTCTTCGCGCCCTTCATGGGCAGCGCCCAGCGCCTCCCCAACGGCAACACACTCATCTGCGACTCCCCCGCGGGCCGCATCTTCGAAGTCACCGCCGACGGCTACCTCTGCTGGGAGTACGTCGTCCCGCACTTCGGCGGCTACCGCGAGCCCGAGGTCGGCCGGATCTTCCCGGCCCAGCACAACGCCCTGTTCCGCGCGTACCGTTACGGCGCCGAGGACCTGCCCTGGCTGCCGGTACAGGGGTGACCGGTGACCGCCCCCGCCGGCACCACCCGTACCGGAGGCGACGCCCCTGACGGCGGACCGACCGGCCCCGACGGCCGGCCGGTCCACCCGGTGGACGAACGCCTCCCGTTGCTCCGGCTCCTCCCCCTGGCCGCGCAGCACGTCCTCGCGATGCTCGCGGCCCCGGTCTCCACCGCGTTCCTGATCGCCACCGGCCTCGGCCTGCCACCCGACCGCACAGCGGCCCTCCTCAGCGCCACACTCGTACTGTGCGGGGCGGGGGCCCTGCTGCAATCCTTCGGAGTCCTGCGGATCGGCGCCCGACTCCCCTTCATGATGCTGCCGGGCGGCGCGGCGGTGGCCATCTTCCTCCAGATCGCCGACGAACACGGCCCGGCCACGGCATCCGGAGCCGTCCTCATCTCCGCAACCTTCCTCCTCGCGGTCCTCCCCCTCTACCGCCACATCGTCCGCTTCTTCCCCCCGGTCGTCCTCGGCACCACGGTCCTGCTCATCGGCATCAACATGGTGAACGTCACCGCCCCGATGATCGCCCACGACACCTGGCTCGCGCTGGTCACCATCGGCGCCACGGCCCTGTGTTACCTCGTACTGCCCGGCGTCTGGCGCCAGATGTCCGTCCTGGCAGGCATAGCGGCAGGCACCACAGCTGCGCTCATATCGAGTACCGGCATGCAGACCGTCCCCGCCGGCGGCCCGTTCCTCGCCCTCCCCCACCCCTTCCCCTACGGCGCCCCCCACTTCGATCTCCTCGCCGCCATCCCCCTCATCGTCTTCACCCTCGCCTCGCTCGCCGAGGCCACCGGCCAGACGGTGCTCAACAGCGAGGCGGTGGGCCGCGAACCGCACCCCGCCCGCGACGTCCCCCGCACGGTCCGCGCCGACGCGCTCACCTCCCTCGCCGCGGGCCTGCTGGGCACCTCCATCATGGTGACCAGCGCCGAGAACATCGGCATCGTCCAACTCACCCGCGTCCGCAGCCGCTTCGTCACCGCCGGCGCCGGCCTGCTCCTCGTCCTCATCGGCCTCCTGGCGCCGGTCTCCCGCCTCCTGGCCACCCTCCCCACACCGGTAGTCGGCGGCGCGGGCCTGATCATCTACGCGGTCATCGCCGCCATGGGCATCGGCATGCTCCGCCGCACGGAATCCTTCGAGGGCCCAACAACCACAATCGTCGCCCTGACCCTCCTGGCCGGCCTCCTCCCCGTCCTCACCCCGGAGCTGTACGAACCGCTACCGGTCTGGGCCCGCACCGTATTCGGCAGCGGCGTCCCGGCGGGCGCAATCACAGCGGTACTCCTCACAGCCCTCTTCACCCGAGACCGAAGATAGACAGCTCGCGCCCGTAGGGTGCCCACATGATCCGAGCTGTGGCATTCGATATCGGCGAGACGCTGGTGCGCGACGACCGCTACTGGACAGCGTGGGCCGACTGGCTGAACATCCCCCGGCACACGCTGTCCGCCCTCGTCGGCGCGGTCGTCGCCCAGGGCCGCGACAACGCCGACGCCGTACGACTGCTGCGCCCCGGCATCGACCTCACCGCTGAGTACCACGCCCGCGAGGCCGCCGGCCGGGGCGAGCAGCTGGACGAGAGCGATCTGTACGACGACGTCCGGCCGGCACTGGCCGCGCTCCAGGACGCTGGGCTGCGCGTCATCATCGCCGGCAATCAGACAACGAAGGCCGGCCGGCTGCTGCGAGCCCTCGACCTGCCCGCGGACGTGGTCGCCACGTCAGGAGAGTGGGGCGTGGCGAAGCCACAGCCGGGATTCTTCGGCCGGATCGTCGCCGCCGCAGGCACCGCACCGTACGAGACGGTGTACGTCGGCGATCACCCGGCGAACGACATCGCCCCGGCCGCCGCCGGCCTCCGCACCGCGCACCTTCGCCGCGGCCCCTGGGGCCACCTGTGGGCCGACACCCCCGAGGCCGCCGCGGCGGACTGGCACATCGACAGCCTGCACGACGTGTTGGCCATCATCCGCTGACCCCTGCCCGACGACGCGTGCCCGCCGGCGGGTGATGCGGCCGCGATCATGACAGAGGAGAAGTTCGGGAAGAAGAAGCCTCTGAACTGACCATTCGTAGTGCGCCCCCACGGGATTCGGACTCTCGACGCCCGTTTCAGGAAAGTGGTGTGAAGCCCGAAGGAATCAGGACGTCCCCCGCGTCAACCCCAGCAAATGCCGTGCGGGCCCCGTAGGGCGTTGGCCCGACGGCCATACCGCTCGTAGATCGCGTCCCAGCCGGATCCCCGGTACCGGGACCTCCACCAGTCTCCGTGCCGCCAGTTCTTCGCCGATCGCGAGTTCGCTGAGGACCGAGGGGCCTGCGCCGCTTACCGCTGCGGCCTTTACCGCGGTGGTGGAGGCGAGTTCGAGGAGTGGGGGTGCGAGGGGGCCGCAGGCGGCGAGGGCTGCGTCCAGGACCTGGCGGGTGCCGGAGCCCTGTTCGCGGAGGATCAGGGGCGTCCCCGCCAGCTCGCGGCCGGTCAGCGGGGTGCGGCGGCGGGACCAGGGGTGGGCGGGGGCGGCCACCACCACCAGGCGGTCGTGGCCGATGACGGCGCCGTCCAGTCCGGACGGTACGTCCAGGCCCTCGACGAAGCCGAGGTCGGCCTCGCCGGAGAGGACGCGTTCCGCGACCACCGCGGAGTTGCCGGCGGAGAGCGAGACGGCGGTGTCCGGGCGCTGGGTGCGCAGTGCGATGAGCCAGCCGGGGAGCAGGTACTCGGCGATGGTCATACTCGCGGTCACGCGGAGACGGGAGTCGCGGCGGGCTCGCAGTGCCTGGGCGCCCGCGTCGAACGCTTCGGCCGCCTCCACGATGCGCCGCGCCCAGTCCGTGACGAGCGTGCCCGCGTCGGTGAGCCGGGAGCCGCGCGGCGAGCGTTCGACGAGGCCGACACCCAACTGCGCCTCCATCGCGCGCAGCCGACTGCTCGCGGCGGGCTGGGTGATGCCCAGTTCCTTGGCGGCGCGGCCGAGGCTGCCCAGGCGGGCCACGGCGAGCAGCAGTTCCAGTGCGCTCAGTTCCGGGACGCGGTGCGCCAGCCGGCCGGTGTGCGCACCGGCACCGGCAGCCCCGCTACCCCCGTCCGCCGCGCCGGCCCCGTGCGTCTGCTCCGCTTCACTCATAAGTTCAGTTTATGTCCTCATAGATACAAGGCCCCTGGTGGGGCGGGCCCCGCGGCGGAACGCTGGAGGCATGGCTACGCTCGCGCATCCCCGCCCCCGCCCGGTGACCGGCTCCGGCGGCCGTACCCGCGGCTCCGTACGGCACCTCGGCCCCAACTGGTACGCCGCCGTCATGGGCACGGCGATCATCGCCAACGCCGGTGCGACACTTCCGGTGCGCTCTCCCGCACTGAGCGTCGCCTACGAGGTTGTCTGGGCGCTGTCGGCCGTGCTGCTGGCCGTGCTGCTCGTCGCCCGGGCCGCGCACTGGGTCCGCCACACCGACCAGGCCAGGGCGCATCTGCTCGACCCGGCGGTGGCGCCGTTCCACGGCTGTCTTGCGATGGCACTGCTGGCGGTCGGCGGCGGCACGCTCGCCGTCGGCACGGACGTGATCGGTGTTTCCGCGGCGGCAGCGGTCGACGGTGTGCTGTGGGGCGCAGGGACCGTGGTCGGCCTGGTCGCGGCCGCGGCCATCCCGTACCTCATGGTGACCCGGCACCGGATAGACGTGGGGACGGCCTCCCCCGCCTGGCTGCTGCCGGTCGTCGCCCCCATGGTCTCCGCCGCCCTCGGTCCAGGGCTGATACCGCACCTGCCCGCCGGCCAGTGGCGGGCCGCGATGCTGCTGGGCTGTTACGGCATGTTCGGCCTGTCCCTGCTGACCGTGCTGGCCATGCTGCCGCTGGTGCTCTCCCGGCTGATCCACCACGGGCCGCTGCCGCTCGCCGCGACGCCCGCGCTGGTCCTCGTGCTCGGCCCGCTCGGCCAGTCGACGACCGCGGTGAGCAACCTCGCGCACGCCGCGCCCGCCGCCAATTCCGCCTACAGCGACGCGATGACCGCCTTCGCCGTGCTGTACGGCGTGCCGGTGATGGGTTTCGCGCTGCTGTGGCTGCTGTTCTCCGCGGCGCTGGTGGTGCGCGCCTTCCGGAGCGGGATGCGCTTCTCGATGACCTGGTGGGCCTTCACCTTTCCCGTCGGCACCTGCGTGACAGGCGCCGCCGGGCTGGCCGGGCACACCGGGCTGGCCCTCTACGACTGGCTCACCGCCGGGCTCTACCTGCTCCTGGTGGCGGGCTGGCTGACGGCCTCCGTCTGCACCGCGCGCGGCCTCTTCCGCGGCACGCTCCTCGCACCGCCCGCCTCGGCCCCGGCATCGGCATCGGCATCGGTCCCGGCATCGACACCGGCACCGGCACCGGCACCGGCATCGACACCGGCCTCGGCTCCGGCTCCGGCTCCGGCTCCGAAGGCAACACCCGTCTGAACCGCAAGCCGGCTCCCCGGGGCGGTGCGCCCCCGCACGCGGTGCGCCCCCGCACGCGCATCCCGGCGTACCGCCCTCACTGCCGTACCGCCGCCTCCAGCGCCGCGCGCAGTACCCCGGGGGCCTCGGCCAGCGACGGGCCGTACCAGGTGAGGTGGCGGCCGCTGACCAGCGCGGCGGGCAGTCCGGGGAACGCCTCGGGGCCGTCGTCCGCGGTGAAGCGGTACGGCTCGTCGGGGAGTACGACGAAGTCCGCGCCGCGGCTGTTCAGCTCGTCCAGGGGGATCTTCGGGTAGCGGTCGGCGTGGTCCGCGTACAGGTTCCGCACGCCCAGCCGCGCCAGCAGGTCGCCCGCGAAGGTGTCCCGGCCGAGCACCATCCAGGGACGACGCCAGATGGGCACCACGGCGGCCAGGTCCGGGGCGTACGCCGGCACCTCCCGCCAGGCCGCCTCCGCGGCGTCCAGCCAGCCGGGGCGGGCCAGTCCGCAGCCACGCACGAGGACACGGTCCAGTTCGCGGAAGGCCTGCGGCAGGTCGCGGACCTCGGTGACCAGGACGTCCAGGCCCGCGGCCCGCAGCGCGGCGAGGTCGGCCGGGCGGTTCTCCTCCTCGTTGGCGATCACGAGGTCGGGGGCGAGGGCGGCGATCCGTGCGGTGTCGGGGTTCTTGGTGCCGCCGATGCGCGGCACGTCCAGGCCGGCCGGGTGGCTGCACCAGTCCGTGGCCCCGGCCAGCAGTTCCGGCGCGGTGGCGGCCACCGCCTCGGTCAGGGACGGGACGAGGGAGACCACCTTGCGTACGACGGCGTGAGAGGTCATCTCCCCACGGTACGCACGGACGGGCCCCGCCACCGGAGTGCGGTGGCGGGGCCCGTTCCTGGATAGGTGACGGCCGGTCAGTACCGGTACGGCGTCACTTCACCGGCGCCATCTCGTCGACGATGCCCGGGTGGGCGTCGACCCACTTCTTGACGCCTTCCTCCTCATGGCCGGTGCCCGCCTCGTTGACGGCCGTCTCCAGGCTCGCCAGCTCCTCGGGCTCCATGTGCCAGTTCTTCAGCCAGCCGTTGAACTCCGCGTACTCCTTGGGGAAGCCCTTGTTCGCGATCGTCTTGATCTGGTTGTTGGCGCCCCAGGTGCCCTTGGGGTCCTTCAGCTTGGTCAGGTCGTACTTGTCGTACGCCCAGTGCGGCGACCACAGGACGACCGCGATCGGCTCCTTCTTGGCGACCGCCCGCTCCAGCTCGGCGAGCATGGCGCTGGTACCGGCCTCGGTGACCTTCATGTCCTGCAGGCCGTACGCGGGCAGGACCTTGCTCTTCAGGCGCTTCATCTGGCCGGTGCCCGGCTCGATACCGATGATCTTGCCCTTGAACTCGTCCTTGTGCTTGCGCAGGTCGTCCATGGTCTTCACGCCCTTCACATAGGAAGGCACCGCGATCTCCAGGGACGTCTTGTCGTACCAGGCACCGAGGTCGACGAGATCCTTCTTGTACTTGTCCCAGTACTGCTTCTGCGCGACCGGCAGCCAGGCGTCCATCTCGACGTCGACCTGGCCGGTGGACAGTCCGGTCCACATCGGACCCACGTCGAGGTTGCGCATCTTCGGCTTGTAGCCGCGCTGCTCCAGGACGTACTTCCACAGGAACGAGGTGGCGATGCCCTCGTCCCAGGACGGGTAGCCGATGTTCGGCGCGGCGCCCGCGTCCTTGCCCTTGGCGTACGCGCCCGGCGCGGGCGCCAGCTTGTCGGCCATGCCCGGGTTCTTCTTCAGCCAGGCCTTGACGCCGTCCTGCTCGTGGCCCTTGCCGGCGTCCTGGATCTCCGCCTCCAGGCTGGTGAGCTGCTCCTCGTCCAGGTGGAAGTTCTTCATCCACGAGGCGACCTGCGGCTCGTCCTTCGCGAAGCCCTTGCGGCCGAGCGTGTGGATGCCGTCACCGGAGCCGAAGGAGCCCTTGGGGTCCTTGAGCTTGGTCAGGTCGTACTTGCTGTACGCCCAGTGCGGGGACCACAGGGTCACCGCGATCGGCTTCTTCGCCTTCAGGGCGCGGTCCAGCTCGGCCAGCATCGAGGAGGTGCTGGACGACTGGAGCTCGTACTCGCCGTCCAGGCCGTAGTCCTTGAGGACCTTGTCCTTGACGATCTTCATCTCGCCGGCGCCCGGCTCGATGCCGACGATCTTGCCGCCGAACTTCTCGCCCTTGCCCTTGAGGTCGTCGAGCGTCCTCACGCCCTTGACGTAGGACGGTACGGCGATCTCCAGCGAGGTCTTGTCGTACCAGGCGCCGTAGTCCTCCAGCTTGTCCTGGTACTTCTTCCAGTACGACTCGTGCGTCACCGGCAGCCAGGAGTTGGTCTGCACGTCGATGTCGCCCTGCGCCTGGCCCGTGTAGAGCGCGCCGGCCTCCAAGGCCTGCGCCTTGGGCTTGTAGCCGCGCTGCTCCAGCAGCTCCTTCCACAGGTACGTGGTGGCCTTGCCCTCGTCCCAGTTGACGTAGCCCAGGCTGATCGGACGGCCGTTGCCGACGCTCGCGGCACCGCCGGAGCCCTTGGTACCGAAGGCGCTCATGCCGCCGGCGGCCAGCGCGAGGACGACCACGCCGACCATCGCGACCGAGGTCGCCGGGCGCCACTGCAGGAACTTCCAGCCGCCGAGCGCGGCCTGCGCCTTGGCCAGCGCGCGCCGGCCGAGCGGCGAGACCCGCTGGTTCAGGGCGCCGGTCATCCGGTCCAGGTACATCGCGAGGATGACCACCGCGAGACCGGCCTCGGTGCCCAGGCCCACGTCGACGGAGCTGATCGCGTCGTAGACGGAGGAGCCCAGACCGCCGCCGCCGACCATGCCGGCGATGACGACCATGGACAGCGCCAGCATGATGACCTGGTTGATACCGGCCATGATCGTGGGCAGCGCGAGCGGGATCTGTACGCGGAAGAGCGTGCGGCGCGGGTGCGTGCCGAACGCGTCGGCCGCCTCCACCAGCTCCGCGTCGACCTGCCGGATGCCCAGCTCGGTCATGCGGACGGCGGGCGGCATGGCGAAGACGATGGTCGCCACGATGCCGGGGACCACGCCGAGGCCGAAGAAGAGGATGCCCGGGATGAGGTAGACCATCGCCGGCATCGTCTGCATCAGGTCCAGGACCGGGCGCACCGCGCCGCTGACCGCGCGGTTGCGGGCGGCCCAGATGCCCAGCGGCACCGAGATGACCACGATGACCAGGCAGGCCACCAGGACCAGGGAGAGGCTCTCCATGGTGGCGCCCCACTGTTCGATCGAGTCGATCAGTGCGAAGCCGAGGAAGGTCAGTACGGCGGCGAGGAAGCCGCGCAGCCACCAGGCGAGCACCGCGAGGATGCCCGCGAGGAACAGCGGCTCGGGGGCGGCCAGCACCATGTGGAAGAAGCCGTAGACCGCGTTGAGCACGCTGGTGATGAAGTCGAAGAGCCAGGCGACGTGCGACCGCAGCCAGTCGACGGCGGCGTCGGCCCAGGTGCCGATCTCGATCCTAGGCACCGGCGATCACCTTGCTCTCGTCGGTCGGCTTGCCGTCCGCGGACTCCTCGTCCGCGGGCTTCTCGTCGGGGGACTTCCCGTCGGCGGGCTTCTCGTCGGCGGACTTCCCGTCGGCGGGCTTCTCGTCGGCGGGCTTCTCGTCCGCGGACTCCTCGTCGGCGGGGGCGTCCGAAAGCTTCGCGTCCGCGGGCTTCGCGTCCGCGGGCTTCGCGTCCTCCGGCGCGTCCGCGGGCTTCGCGTCCTCCGGCGCGTCCGCGGGCTTCGCGTCCTCCGGCGCGTCCGCGGGGGCGGGCTGGGCCGGCACTCCGGCGGCCGGGGCGGCGTCCGCCTCGGCCTCGCCGAGCGCGGCCAGCAGCACCTTCGCCGGTACCGCGCCGACGAGCTCACCGGCCGCGTCGGCCACGGCCACCGGGACGGTGCTGGCCGAGCAGGGCGTGAACAGGTCCACGAGCGGGGTGTCCTCGGTGACCGTGGCGGGCGCCGCGGCACGGAACCGCTCGGCGGTGGATATCTCCTCGCCGCCGTCGTCCTTGGTACCGAGCACCGACGCCACGTCCGTCATGACCGCGCCGGCGGTCAGCACCCGGGTGCGGTCGACGTCCTGGATGAACGAGGCGACGTAGTCGTTGGAGGGCCGTACGAGGATGTCCTCGGCCGAGCCGATCTGGACGATCCGGCCGTCGCGCATGACGGCGATCCGGTCGCCGAGCCGCATGGCCTCGTTCAGGTCGTGGGTGATGAAGACGATGGTCTTCTTCAGCGTCTTCTGCAGCTCCAGCAGCTGGTCCTGCATGTCACGGCGGATCAGCGGGTCCAGCGCGCTGAAGGACTCGTCCATCAGCAGCAGGTCCGCGTCGGTGGCCAGCGCGCGGGCCAGGCCCACACGCTGCTGCATACCGCCGGACAGCTCGTCGGGCCAGGACTTCTCCCAGCCCTTCAGCCCGGCCAGCTCCAGCGCCTCCAGGGCGCGCTTGCGGCGCTCGGCCTTCGGTACGCCCTGGACCTCCAGGCCGTACGCGGCGTTCTCCAGCACGCTGCGGTGCGGGAAGAGCGCGAAGTGCTGGAAGACCATGGAGATCTTCTGCGAGCGGACCCGGCGCAGCTCCTTCGGGCTGAGCGTGGTCAGGTCCTGGCCGTCGAAGCGCATCGCGCCCGCGGTCGGCTCCAGCAGCCCGTTCAGCATGCGCAGCAGCGTGGACTTGCCGGAACCCGACAGACCCATGACGACGAAGATCTGGCCTTCGTCCACGGTGAACGACGCGTCGATCACCGCTGCCGTCGTACCCTCGGCGCGCAGCTCGTCACGGGTTGCCCCGCCTTCGAGTTTCCGCACGGCGTCATCGGGTCGTCTGCCGAACACTTTGTACAGGTGCTCGGCTTGCAGCCTGGACACATACACCTCTCTGGTCGAGCCGAGGAACGGCCCGTCCCAGCCATGGGTGATCCCCAGGCCGAAAGGCTGGGGAGGGGCCGTGGAGCGGCACGGCTTCGGGCCGCCTGCGCCGGGAAAGAGAAAGTTGAAAGCCTTACCGGTTCCGCTCCGGACGCGCGCCTGCCCCCCTTTATTCACACCAAACACAACAGTGACACGCCTCACAGAAGTCACGCATTTGACGGAGGGTCAGACGCGACCCGGGCACGCCCGCTCGCGACCCAGACGCGACGCACGGTGCGGGGCGGCGCGCCGCGGGCGTTGTCAGCGGTGTGCGGCATCATCGGCGTGTGACTCGACGCCTGATGCTCCTCGACACCGCTTCGCTGTACTTCCGCGCCTACTTCGGCGTGCCGGACTCGGTCCGCGCCCCGGACGGCACGCCCGTCAACGCCGTCCGCGGCCTGCTGGACTTCATCGCCCGCCTGCTCCAGGACCACCACCCGGACGACCTCGTGGCCTGCATGGACGCGGACTGGCGCCCCCAGTGGCGGGTGGACCTCATCCCGACGTACAAGGCGCACCGGGTCGCCGAGGAGGCGCCCGAGGGCTCCGCCGAGGCAGATGTCGAGGAGATTCCCGACACGCTCTCGCCGCAGGTCCCGGTGATCGAGGACGTGCTCGACGCGCTGGGCATCGCCCGCGTGGGCGCGGCGGGGTTCGAGGCGGACGACATCATCGGCACGCTGGCCACCCGTGCCGCCGGGCCGGTCGACATCGTCACGGGCGACCGTGATCTGTACCAGCTCGTGGACGACCGGCGCGGCGTCCGCGTGCTGTACCCCCTCAAGGGCGTCGGGACGCTCCAGACCACCGACGAGGCCTGGCTCCGCGAGAAGTACGGCGTGGACGGCGCGGGCTACGCCGACCTCGCGCTGCTGCGCGGCGACCCGAGCGACGGCCTGCCGGGCGTGCCCGGCGTCGGCGAGAAGACCGCGGCGAAGCTGCTGGCGTCCTTCGGCGACCTGGCCGGGATCATGGCCGCGGTCGACGACCCGGCGGCGAAGCTGACGCCCACGCAGCGCAAGCGGCTGTCCGAGGCGCGTCCGTACCTCGACGCGGCGCCCAAGGTGGTGCGCGTCGCCAGGGACGTCACGCTGCCCGCCTTCGACCCGGCGGTGCCGAAGGAGCCGGCCGACCCCGCCACGCTGGAGGAGCTGGCCACCCGCTGGGGTCTGGGCGGTTCGCTCCAGCGGGTACTCGCCGCGCTGCCGGCCTGATCCGGTGGCCGGCGGGGCCGGAAGGAGCTGCTAGGTTGGGCGGAACTGTTAAGTTAGGTGAGCCTAACTTAAACTGACCATATTTCGATCCCGCAGGCTTCAGGGGGCCCACCGTGGCAGCAGACCGTCCCGCCGAACGTCCCGCCCGTAGGAAGGCCGTCACTTACCGCGCCCGCGTGGTGCACACCGAGCGCCTCAGTCCGCACATGATGCGGGTCGTGCTGGGCGGCGTCGGCCTGGCGGATTTCCCTGCGGGCGAGTACTCGGACCACTACGTCAAGCTGCTCTTCCCGGTGCCGGGCGTGACCTACCCGGAGCCGTTCGACATGGCGCAGATCCGGGCGGACTTCCCGCGCGACCAGTGGCCGCGGACCCGTACGTACACGGTGCGCGCCTGGGACCCGCAGAGCCTGGAGCTGACGATCGACTTCGTGGTCCACGGCGACGAGGGCCTGGCCGGGCCTTGGGCGCAGCAGGCCGAGGCGGGCGACGAGATCCGCTTCCTCGGCCCCGGCGGCGCGTACCTCCCCGAGGCCGCGGCCGACTGGCACCTGCTGGCCGGCGACGAGAGCGCGCTGCCGGCGATCGCCGCTTCGCTCGCCCGGATGCCGGAGGACGCGGTGGTGCGCGCCTTCATCGAGGTGGCGGACGCCCGCGAGGAGCAGAAGCTGTCGGCACCGGCCGGCGCCGAGATCGTCTGGCTGCACCGTAACGGCGAGCCGGTCGGTGCGCGGCTGGTCGAGGCCGTGCGCGCGCTGGACTTCCTCCCCGGGCGCGTCCAGGCGTTCGTGCACGGCGAGGCGGGCTTCGTGAAGGAGCTGCGCAAACTGCTGCGCGTCGAGCGCGAGGTGCCGCGCGCCGACCTGTCCATCTCCGGCTACTGGCGCCGCGGCCACGACGAGGACGGCTGGCAGGCCTCCAAGCAGGAGTGGAACGCCGCGGTGGAGGCCGAACAGGAGCAGCCGGCGGCCGCGCCGGACGCCTCCTGACTCCAGGGGGACGGACAGCCCGCCCCCCTCAGCCCCAAGGCGCCCGCCGGCCGGCGGGCGCCGTTGCCGTACGCGCTCCTCGGGCGTGTCAGCGCCTCCCGCCGCCGTGCGGTGCGGCCGCCGGGCCGCCTCAGGAGGACGCCTCGCCGTAGGTACGGGCCGACGCGTCCGTGTGCGCCATCCGCCGCATGGCCGAGAGCACGGCATCGCCGATGACGGTGCCCACGACCACCCCCTCGACCAGCCGTTCCATGTCCGCGGCACCCGCGACGTACGCCATGTCCGCGGCCGCTATCCGCTCGCACGCGTCGGCGTAGACGTCGAGCACCTCCTCGAATCCGCCGTGCCCCAGGCCCCGCAACGTGGCCAGCGCGCGGGCCAGCGCCTCGCCCGCCGGGTGGTCCGCCGACTCCGGCCGCCACCCCCGCCGTTCGACCAGCGCGGCGACGGCCTCGCGTGCGCTTGCCAGCTCCTCGGGCTCGGCCCCCTGCGGCGGCGTCAGGCTCTTGTGCGCCGAACCGAGCACGTCGTGCACCGGCCGGCCGGTGTCCTCCACCGCCGCCAGCACCTCGCGCACCGCCGAGACGGACAGGCCGCCGACCTCCAGCAGGCCGCGCACCAGCCGCAGCCGCCGCTCGTGCGCCTCGTCGTAATCCGCCTGGTTCGGGCTGGTCAGACGGCCTGCCGGGAGGAGTCCCTCGCGGACGTAGTACTTGATCGTCGGTACCGCCACCCCGGACCGCCGGCTCAACTCGCCGATGCGCACTCGCCGTTCACTTCCCTTCAAGGCTTGCCAGTTCGCCTCCCATCATAGATAGTCGCACTATCGGATAGCGGTAAGTGCCACTATCCATTCTCGCGACATGACGATGACGGGGGTCACTCATGCCCGCTCCACTCCTGCCTGCCCTGCGTCCGGCAGCCCTCCGCCCGGCGGCGGCGCATCCGCCGCTGACCTGGTTCTCGGTCGCCATGGCCGGCCTGGCGGTCGTCTCGGCAGCCGGCCTCCTGGCCGACGACCGGGTACTCGTCGGCTCGCCGATCTGGCTCAAACCGCTGAAGTTCTCGCTCTCCTTCGCCCTCTACGGGCTGACGCTCGCCTGGCTGCTCGGACGGCGCCCGGCACGGAGCCGTACCGGCTGGTGGGCCGGCACCGCCGTCGCCGTGACCGGCACCGTCGAGATGGCCGTCATCGTCGGCCAGACCGTCCGCGGCCGGCGCAGCCACTTCAACTTCGCCACCCCGCTCGACCAGGCGCTCTTCCAGATCATGGGCGCGACCATCGTCGTCCTCTGGCTCGCCACCCTGGTCATCGCCGCGCTCCAGTTCCGCGGCGGTCCGGGGGCCGACCGCGCCGCCACCTGGGCCGTCCGGCTCGGCGCGCTGATCGCGGTGGCCGGCCTGGCGCTCGGCGGACTCATGCTCCTCCCCACCCCCGACCAGCGGGCCGCCGCCGCACAGGGCCTGCGGGACGCCGTCGGCGCGCACAGCGTCGGAGTACCGGACGGCGGCCCCGCCATGCCGCTCACCGGCTGGAGCACCACCGGCGGCGACCTGCGCATACCGCACTTCGTCGGCATGCACGCACTGCAGCTCCTGCCCCTCTTCCCGCTCGCCCTCGGCCTCCTCGGCCGCCGCGTACCGCGGCTGAACGCCGAACGGGTACGGCTCCGCCTCGTCCTGGTCGCCGCCGGTGCCTACACGGGGCTGCTGGCCCTGGTGACCTGGCAGGCGCTGCGCGGGCAGCCGCTCCTCCGGCCGGACGCGCTGACGCTCGGCGCGCTGGCGGGCCTGCTGGCGGCGGCCGCCCTCGGCACGTACGCCGCGCTGCGCGCCCCCTTCCGCCCGTACGACAGCACGGGAACCACCGCCCCCGCACAGGAGCTCACCGCATGACGGACATCCTCTTCGACCTCGCGTTCTGGCTCGCCGCGCCCTTCTGGGCGCTGCTCATCCTCGCGCCCGGCCGGCGCTGGACCGACCGGATCGCCGCCTCCCCGCTGCCGCTGGTCCCGGTCCTCGCCGTCTACCTGGCGCTGGCCGTACCGGTCCTCCCCCAGCTGTGGGCCACCGTGTCCCGCCCCGAACTCGGCGGTTTCCAGGATCTGATGACCCTCGACGGCGCCGCGGCGGCCATCTGGGCACAGGTCATCGCGTGGGACCTCTTCCTCGGCCAGTGGATGTACCGCGAGGCCCGCCGCCTCGGTGTCCACCCGCTGGTGATGGGACCGCTGCTGCTCCTGACCGTGCTCCTGTCCCCGGTCGGCGTCCTGCTGTTCCTCGGACTGCGCGCACTGCGCAGCCGTACCTCGCAGGAGCGCGCCACGGAGAGTGCCGCCGCCGGGCCGAGCGCGGTCAGCGCGTAGGGACGCAGGCGGCCGGGGCAGTCACACGCCCCGGCCGCCGACCGCCCGTCAGCCGACGGACGAGTACGCCACCACGCCTCGCAGCACCCCGTCCACCGCCTTGCGGGCGGCCCGGGTCACCGTGCTGCCCTCCGGCGCGGCGGCCGCGATCTGGCCGAGGACGTCGATCAGCTGCTTGCACCAGCGGACGAAGTCGCCGGCCGGCATCTCCGCCTCGCGGAGCACCTCGTCGAGGCCGACCCCGGACGCCCACTGGTACGCCGCCCACGCGAAGCCGAGGTCCGGCTCACGCTGGCCGACGCCCTCCGCCTGGTTGATCCGGTGGTCCTCCTCCAGGGCGTCCAGCCGCCCCCAGATCCGCACCATCTCGCCCAGCGCGGCCCGCGCCTTGCCCGACGGCAGTTTCGGCGCGACCGCGTCGTCCGCCTGCCGCGCCTCGAAGACCAGCGCCGACGCGCACGCCGCCAGCTCCTGGGCGGACAGGCCTTCCCAGACGCCCTCGCGCAGGCACTCGCTGGCCAGCAGGTCCAGCTCGCCGTACAGCCGCGCCAGCCGCCGGCCCTCGTCCGTGACCGTGTCGCCCTGCAGATAGTCCAGCTCGGTCAGGAGCGAGCAGATCCGGTCGAAGGTGCGCGCGATGGTGTTCGTACGGCCCTCGATACGGCGCTCCAGCTGACGGGTGTCCCGCCGCAGCCGGTGGTACCGCTCCGCCCACCGCGCATGGTCCTCGCGCTCGTCGCAGCCGTGGCACGGATGCGCGCGGAGCGCGGCACGCAGCCGCCCGATCTCCTTGTCGTCGGCGGCCTGCGACCGCTTCTTGCGGTGCCGCTCCGGCGGGATGTGCCCGGCCTTGGTCCGCAGCGCGGACGCCAGGTCACGGCGCGACTGCGGATTGCGCGCGTTGAAGGACTTCGGAATGCGCATCCGGTCCAGCGGCTGCACCGGCACCGGGAAGTCGATCGACGCCAGCCGCTTGACCTGCCGCTCCGCGGTGAGCACCAGCGGCCGCGGCCCGTCCTCGGAGGAGAAACCGCGGTGCCCGTTGGTCCGCCCCGACGGCATCCCCGGATCCAGCACCAGCGCCAGCCCCGCGAACTTCCCCGTCGGCACGTGGATCACATCGCCCGGCTTGAGCTTCTCCAGCGCAGCGGCGGCGGCCGCCCGGCGCTGCGCCGCGCCCTGCTTCGCCAGCTCCGTCTCCCGGTCCTTCAGGTCCCGGCGGAGCCGCGAGTACTCCTCGAAGTCCCCGAGGTGGCAGGTCATCGCCTCGCGATAGCCCTCCAGGCCCTCCTCGTTCTTCTGCACCTGCCGCGAGATACCGACGACCGACTTGTCGGCCTGGAACTGCGCGAAGGACATCTCCAGCAGCTCGCGCGAGCGGTGCCGGCCGAACTGCGAGACGAGGTTGACCGCCATGTTGTACGACGGCTTGAAGGACGAGCGCAGCGGATACGTACGGGTGCCCGCGAGGCCCGCGACCGCGGCCGGGTCCGTGCCGCGCTGCCACAGCACCACCGCATGGCCCTCGACGTCGATGCCGCGGCGTCCGGCGCGGCCGGTGAGCTGGGTGTACTCGCCGGGGGTGATGTCGGCGTGCTGCTCGCCGTTCCACTTGACGAGCTTCTCCAGGACCACGGAGCGGGCCGGCATGTTGATGCCCAGGGCCAGGGTCTCGGTCGCGAAGACCGCCTTGACCAGGCCCTTCACGAACAGCTCCTCGACCACCTCCTTGAAGGTGGGCAGCATGCCGGCGTGGTGCGCCGCGATGCCGCGCTCCAGGCCCTCCAGCCACTCGAAGTAGCCGAGGACGTGCAGGTCCTCGTCGGGGATGCCGGCCGTACGCGCCTCGACGATCTTGCGGACCTTCTCCCGCGCCGCCTGGTCGTTCAGCCGCAGGCCCGAGTACAGGCACTGCTGCACCGCCGACTCGCAGCCGGCCCTGCTGAAGATGAACGTGATGGCGGGGAGCAGGCCCTCGTTGTCCAGCCGGTCGATCACCTCGGCGCGGCTGGGCGTCCAGATCCGGCTGCGCTGCCGCCGCTCGCGCTCGCGGTCGGCCTCCCGCATGCCGTTCCGCCCGCGGCGCTTGTCGCGGCCGAAGGTGGGGCGGCTGTTCTCCATCCGGGCGAGCCGCACCAGGTCGGGGTTGACCTCGCGCTTGCCCTGGCCGTTCTCGCCGTCCTTCTCCTCGAAGAGGTCGTACATCCGGCGGCCGGCGAGGACGTGCTGCCACAGCGGCACGGGGCGGTGCTCGGAAACGATCACCTCGGTGTCCCCGCGCACGGTGTCCAGCCAGGCGCCGAACTCCTCGGCGTTGGAGACCGTGGCGGACAGCGACACCAGCGTCACGGACTCGGGCAGATGGATGATCACCTCTTCCCAGACGGCGCCGCGGAAGCGGTCGGAGAGGTAGTGCACCTCGTCCATGACCACATAGCCCAGGCCGTCCAGCGTCTGCGAACCGGCGTACAGCATGTTGCGCAGCACCTCGGTGGTCATCACGATCACCGGGGCGTCGCCGTTGACGCTGTTGTCGCCGGTCAGCAGGCCGACCTGGTCCGCGCCGTACCGCTTGACCAGGTCCTGGTACTTCTGGTTCGAGAGGGCCTTGATGGGCGTGGTGTAGAAACACTTGCGGCCCTGTCTCAGGGCCAGGTGGACGGCGAACTCGCCGACGATCGTCTTGCCGGATCCGGTGGGAGCGGCGACCAGCACACCCTTGCCGGCCTCAAGGGCCTCGCACGCCTCGATCTGGAACGCGTCCAGTGCGAAGTCGTACATCTCCTTGAAAGGGAAGAGTGCGGTGGCCTGCTCGGCCGCGCGAACACGCGCGGCGGCATAGCGCTCAGCAGGGGACATGTCCTCGGTCATCGTGTCTACGAGACTACCGGCCACCTCTGACAGTCACGCGATCTTTACGGCAGGCGCTGCCTGTACCCCGGAACACGGCGAAGGGCCGGCCCCTCCCGGGAACCGGCCCTCGCACTCCTCGTGTCACGGTCGGCACGTCACGTGATGTCGTCCATGTCCTGACGGCGGCGCTCCACCTCATGGCCGTTCACGGACTGCCCCGGCAGCGCGCGCGGGGCGTCGACCGACTCGATGGAGCCGATGTCCTCGGGGGTGAGGTCCAGGTCGGACGCCTCGTCGTCGGCGGGCCCCGCGGCCACCAGGCGGTCCCTGCGGCGGTCGTTCACGAGCGAGATGCCGACGGCGGCGAAGTACAGGACGGCGATGGGGGCCGCCAGCAGGATCATCGACACCGGGTCGACGCTGGGCGTGGCGACCGCCGCGAAGACCGTGATGCCCATGATCATTCCGCGCCACCAGCCGAGCATGCGCTTGCCGGTGAGCACACCGCCCATGTTCAGCAGGAT
The DNA here is from genome assembly GCF_040907265.1 of Streptomyces sclerotialus. Lineage (NCBI taxonomy): Bacteria > Bacillati > Actinomycetota > Actinomycetes > Kitasatosporales > Streptomycetaceae > Streptomyces > Streptomyces sclerotialus. Next base: position 1,897,245 of record NZ_JBFOHP010000002.1, read on the forward strand.
GAGGAGCAGCGGCAGCTCGAAGGAGAGGCCGAAGACGACGATCATCCGAGTGACGAGATCGAGCAGCTTCTCCAGCGTCACGAGGTTGTCGACGCCCGGCGGGGTGAACTCGATGAGCACCTTGGCCGTGGTCGGCAGGATCTGGTACGCGAAGTAGCCACCGGCCAGGAAGAGCGGGAAGCCGGCACCGACGAAGCTCAGCGCGTACTTCTTCTCACTGCGGTGCAGACCGGGCGCGAGGAACGCCCAGAGCTGGTAGAGCCAGACCGGCGAGGAGAGGATCATGCCTGCCATGAGGGACACCTTCAGCGCGAAGGTGAAGGGTCCGAGCAGGTCCATCATCACGATGCGGGCGCAGGTCTCCCCACCCTGTTTCTGCGCCAGCTCCGAGAAGGACAGGTCGCACCCCACCGTCTGCAGCACCGGCTTGGTGATGACGTTGATGATGTCCTGGTAGAAGAACGCCGAGACGACGCTCGCCACCACGATCGCCAGCACGGCCTTCGCGAGCCGGTTGCGCAGCTCACGCAGGTGTTCCGCGAGGGGCATCCGCCCTTCGGGGTCCTTGTTCTTCTTTTCCTTGCTGGGGGCAGACTTGAGCAACCCACGTCCTCATCTCGTGCGGCGGGCAGCGGTACCGGTCCGCCGCCCCAGTCAACCCTGGATCAGCGCTTGGTCGTGCTGTCGGTCGGCTCGGCGACCGGACGGGAGCTGTTCACGTCACCGGGCGAGGCCTGGATCGTCTTGGGGGTCTCGGCCTGCGCGTCGTTCGGCGGGTCGGAGGGCGCGGACTGCGACTGCGAGCCCTCGGACTTCATCGCCTTCGCTTCGCTCTTGAGGATGCGCGCCGACTTGCCGAGGGACCGGGCCATCTCGGGGAGCTTCTTGGCACCGAACAGAAGGATGACGACGACGAGGATGAGGATGATCTCGGGAGCGCCGATCTTTCCAGTGAACATAAGTGTTTACCTTCTCACCGAGGCGGCTGGGGTGGGGCTGCCCGACTGATCGGACAAGCGTCCGTTTCGCCGTGCTGCCAGCGATCGTAACGCGCGGGGGTTAACCGGCGGCAATCCCTGTGCATACTCCCGATTGCGGGCCGCGCCTCGCTCGTCGACCCGCACCCAGCAGCGTACCGCCCGTGGGCGGGCGATTTTCAGACCCTCTCCCGCCGGGTTCCGGCCATCGTTCCCGCATCCCCGGCGAGCGGCGCTGCGGCCCGCTCCAGGTCCTGCGCGGCCTGCTGGATCTGCCGGGTGGTCCGGTCCACCTGCCGGGCGAGCCTGCGTACCTCGGCGAAGACGCGGACGGCCAGTACGCCGAGCACGGCGAGACCGAGGAAGCCGAGGGCGATGGCGATCATGGGCCAGAGCATGGGGCGAGCCTACCGGCGCCTACGGGGGCGAATCGAACGAGACCGTGCCCCCACCGGGGGATTACCCGGAGCAACCGCGCGGGAACCGCTCGCGGAACCGCTTCCCGCCCTGCGGAAGCGCTCCCGTGACCGTCCCCGGCCCCCCCGTCACCCTCACCCCGTATGCAGCCGCAGCGTCCGTACCCCGCCGCCGGTCAGCAGCTCCACGATCCGCTCGCCGGCCGGCTTGCGTACGGCGGACCCGCAGTCGGGGCAGGTGAAGGAGTAGAAGGTGGTGCGGCGGCTGCCGCCTATGGCCAGCCGCAGCGCGTCCGAGGCCAGCTCGAAGCGGCCCCGGCAGTCCGGGCAGGCCGCCTTGAAGACCACAGGCGCGGCGGGCGTCGTCCCCGTCGTCATCGCACTCACAGCTCCCCTGCTGTTCCTCGACTGTCCTGCCTGCTCCGGGCCGCCCGCTCAGCCGCCGTACGCGGCGAGCGCCCGCGCCGCCGCGTCCCGCGCGCTGTCCGCCAGCTCCTGCGGGGCGACGATCCGCCCGTCCCGGCCCAGCCGCAGTGCCAGCCGCCGCAGCGACGCGGGGTCCGGCGTACGGAGGGTGATGCGCAGGCCCCCCTCGGGCAGCTCCTCCGCGGTGTCGTGCGGGTAGTACTCCGCGACCCAGCGGCCGCCGGGCCCCACCTCGATCACGACCTCCGGGTCCTCGGCGGCCGGCTGCACCAGCCCCTCGGACAGGTCCCGCAGCTCGATCGGCGGCGGGTCGGAGGGCGCGTCCAGCAGCTTGATCTCGGCGACCCGGTCCAGCCGGAAGGTACGGCGCGCCTCGGACAGCCGGCACCAGGCCTCGACGTAGGTGTGGCCGATGGTGAAGAGGCGGATGGGATCCACCTCACGTTCGGTGAGCTCGTCGCGGGCCGGTGAGTAGTACTTGAGCCACAGCCGGCGGCGTTCGGCGATGGCCCGGTCGACGTCGGCGAAGACGCCGCCCTCGGACTCGAAGGTGACGGCGAGCCGGGAGCTGGCTCCGGCCGCCTCGCCCGCCGCCGCCTCCAGCTTGGCCGTGGCCCGCAGCAGCGCCTGCCGGTCGCCTTCGCGCAGCCCCGGCAGGGTGGCCACCGCGCGCGCCGCGACCAGCAGCGCGGTCGCCTCGTCGGCGGCCAGCCGCAGCGGCTCGGCCACGTCGTCGGGGTTGTGCCACCAGATGCGGTCGCCGTCGGTGTCGATGTCCAGCAGGTCGCCGCCGCGGAAGCTCGTACCGCACATGGGCAGCACGTCCAGGTCCGCGATCAGCTCGTCCTCGCTGATGCCGAAGGCCCGGGCCACGTCGCTGACGCGGGCGCCGGGGCGCTCGCGCAGGTACGTCACCAGGGACAGCATCCGGCGGGTCTGGTCGATGGCGTTCGTCGCCATGGTGTGGTCGCTCCCCCTCAGCCCTTGGCCACGGCGCGCAGCCGGTCCACGACGTCGGCCCGCAGCTCGGCCGGTTCCAGTACGACGACGTCCGGGCCCAGCTCCACGAGCCAGGCGTCCAGCCCGTGCCCGTACGGGATCTCCAGCTCGTCCCAGCCCTCGCCCGCCTCGCGGACGGACAGCGCACGGGCGCGCAGCGGGTAGCCGTGGTCGGCGCGCAGCTTGATACGGGCGGTGCCGGTGGCGGTCTCGCCGGCCCAGCTCTCCACCGTTTCGCGTACGGTCACGTGGTCGGGCACCTCGGCGGTGAACTTTCCCGCGCGGGAGCGGACCTTGCCTGTAATGCGGGAGAGCCGGAAGACCCGCTCGGCCTGCCGGTCGCGGTCCCAGCCGGCGAGGTACCAGTGGCCGCGCCAGCACTCCAGGATCCAGGGCTCCACCTGGCGCTGCTCGGGCCGGGCCGCGTTGCCCTTGCGGTAGTCGAAGACGACCGGGCGGCGGTCCCGGCAGGCCAGCATCAGCGGCTCGAACGCCGCCTCGTGGGCGGGGATGCGCGGCTCCAGGGCGCTGTGCGGCTGGGCGGGGTCGTACGGGCCCTCGTCCTCCGCCGCCAGCGGCATTCCGGCGGCGCGCAGCTTCTGGAGCGCGCCGCTGGCCGCGCCCGCGAGCCGGGCCTGCTGCCAGATCTTCGCGGCCAGGCCGAGCGCGGCGGCCTCCTCGGCGTCCAGGGTGATCGGCGGGAGGCGGTTGGAGTCGCGGCGGGCGAGGTATCCGGTGTCCCCCTCCAGGCCCTCGACGGTCTCGATGACCATGCCGAGCTCCCGCAGGTCATCCTTGTCCCGCTCGAACATGCGGTTGAACGCGTCGTCGCTCGCGCCCGCCGGACCGTCCCCCGGGCCGAACGCCTCGACGTACGCCTCGATGGAGCCCCGCAACTCCCGCTTGGTGAGCGGACGCCGCGTACCCAGCAGGCACAGCGCCAGATTCATCAGCCGCTCGGCCTTGGCAATGGCCATCGACGCCCTTTCTCTAGCTCCCGACCGATGACCGTACCGCTACCGCGAGCCGCTTCAAAAGCCGAGGGCCCATACCCCCTGGGGGGCATGGGCCCTGAAGGCTCGCGCCACGCGCCGTGCCGGCGCCGCAAAAGGACGTGACGGCGTCCGGACACGGTGTCCGCGTGGGTGAGGATCAGCTCCGGACCGCTACGGCCCGGCCGCCGACGCCGGTTCTCAGACCGACACCAGGTCGCAGACGAAGATCAGCGTCTCGCCCGGCGCGATGCGGCCGCCGCCGGCGCCGCGGTCGCCGTACGCCAGGTGCGCGGGGATGGTCAGCCGGCGGCGGCCGCCGACCTTCATGCCCTGCACGCCCTGGTCCCAGCCCGCGATGACCTGGCCGGCGCCCAGCTGGAACTGCAGCGGCTTGCCGCGGTTCCAGCTCGCGTCGAACTCTTCACCGCTGCTGAAGGAGACGCCGACGTAGTGGACGGAGACGGTGTCCCCCGCCTTGGCGACCGGCCCGTCACCCTCCCACAGGTCCACGATCTCCAGATCGGTGGGCGCGGGGCCCTCCGGGAAGTCGATCTCGGGCTTGTCGATGCTCACGTATGTGCTCCTACGAACGAATCGTTCTACAACGCGGAACAGTCTCGCAGACGGCGGCCGCATGATCACCGCGGCCCGCGGCCGGCCTCAGACCGTGCCGATGATGTCCACCGAGAAGACCAGCGTGTTCTTCGCCAGCTCGGACTGCGGGCTGGCGCCGTAGCCGTCCTTCGGCGGGACGACGATCTCGACGCGGTCCCCGACGTTCTTGCCGACCAGCGCCTTGTCCCAGCCCTTCACGACCTGGCCGGTGCCGATCTGGAAGGCGGTGGCGCCACCGTGGTCCCAGGAGGAGTCGAACTTCTTGCCGTCCTCCCACTTCACGCCGGTGTACTGCGCGATCAGGCCCTGGCCTGCCTTCACCTTCGGGCCGTCGCCCTTGATGAGGACCTGGTCCTTGGTCTCCTTCGGGGCCTTCTCGCCCTTGGGGACGGTGATCGTGGCGGCCTTCCGGCCGTTGTCCTTCACCTCGGGCATGCCGGCCTCCGGCGCCGCCTGCTCCCCCTTGGCCGCGTCCTTCTTGTCGACCTTCTTCGCGTTGACGACGTCGACGACCCAGACCAGGCCGTCGCCCGCCTTCACGCCCGCCTGCGGATTCAGCTGGTCACCGATGATCGCCTTGGCGGTGCCCTCGATCTCGAAGCGGGTACCGACCTTCTTGCCCGCCACCTCTTCCATCACCTGGGACGGCAGCATCTGGGAGGCCTGGCCGACCTCACCGATGACCTGCGCCCGCTCCTTGGCCCCCGGCTGCTTGGCCCAGGTGCTGCCCAGCGACTGGCCCTTCATCGTCTGCCCGATGAAGTCCAGCCGGACGAAGTCGCCCTTCTGCACGGTTGCGCCCTTGCCCTCGTGGAGGGTCTTCACGACCGTCTTGTCCGACGGCTTGGCGTCCTTGGGCACGCTGATCCTGGGCTGCTCGCCGGCCTTGCCGTCCACCTTCACGACACCCGAAGCGGCGGAGTCGTCATCGGACCCGCACGCGGCGGTGAACAGCAGGACGGGCACGGCGATCGCCGCGGCCGCGGCACGGCGGGTGTTCTTCGTGAGCTTCATCAGTCCAACTCGGGCTAGAGGGGTGGGTGGGCAATGCCCGCCACTCTACGACCTGAACCCCGCCCCGCCACGAGCCGAACACCTCCGCTTTTCCAGAGACAACACGGCGGTGTGCACCGGCGCAAAGGCCGTTGACACACCGCCGTGCCGCGGAACCGGTCACATTCCCGCGATCAGCTTCTCCACCCGGTCGTCCACCGACCGGAACGGGTCCTTGCACAGCACCGTGCGCTGCGCCTGGTCATTGAGCTTGAGATGCACCCAGTCGACCGTGAAGTCCCGGCGCTGCTCCTGGGCCCGGCGGATGAAATCGCCCCGCAGCCTGGCCCGCGTCGTCTGCGGCGGCACCGACTTGCCCTCGAAGATCTTCAGATCGTTGCACACCCGCGCCGCCTGGCCCTTCTTCTCCAGGAGGTAGTACAGCCCGCGACGGCGGTGGATGTCGTGGTACGCGAGGTCTATCTGCGCCACCCTCGGATGCGACATCGTGATGTTGTTCTTGCTGCGGTAACGGTCGATCAGCTGGTACTTCATCACCCAGTCGATCTCCGTCGCGACCCGGTCCAGCTGCTCGTCCCGGATCGCCTCCAGGGTGCGGCCCCACAGTTCCAGGACCCGCTCGACGGTGCCCGTGCGGATGCCGCGGCGGTCGCAGAAGTCCACCGCCTTCTCGTAGTACTCCTGCTGGACTTCCAGCGCCGAGGCCTCCCGGCCGCTCGCCAGCCGCACCTTTCGCTGACCGGTGATGTCATGGCTGACCTCGCGGATCGCCCGGATGGGGTTCTCCAGGGTCAGGTCCCGCATCACCGTGCCCGCCTCGATCATGCGCAGCACGAGGTCGGTGGCGCCGACCTTCAGCAGCATGGTCGTCTCGGACATGTTGGAGTCACCCACGATGACGTGCAGGCGGCGGTACCGCTCGGCGTCCGCGTGCGGCTCGTCACGGGTGTTGATGATCGGCCGGGAGCGGGTCGTCGCCGACGACACCCCTTCCCAGATGTGTTCGGCGCGCTGGCTGACGCAGTACACGGCTCCGCGCGGTGTCTGCAGCACCTTTCCGGCGCCGCACAGCAGCTGACGGGTCACCAGGAACGGAATGAGGATGTCCGCGAGCCTGGAGAACTCCCCGTGCCGCGCCACGAGGTAGTTCTCGTGGCACCCGTAGGAGTTTCCCGCCGAATCGGTGTTGTTCTTGAAGAGATAGACGTCTCCGGCGATTCCCTCCTCGTGCAGGCGGCGTTCGGCGTCGACGAGCAGGCCTTCGAGAATGCGCTCGCCGGCCTTGTCGTGCGTGACCAGCTCGGTCACGTTGTCGCACTCGGGAGTTGCGTATTCCGGGTGCGATCCCACGTCCAAGTACAGGCGGGCACCGTTCCGCAGGAAGACATTGCTGCTGCGGCCCCATGACACGACACGGCGGAAGAGGTACCGCGCCACTTCGTCAGGAGACAGGCGGCGCTGTCCCCTGAACGTACACGTGACGCCGTACTCGTTCTCCAGCCCGAAAATGCGGCGGTCCATGACTGAACATTACGCCTGATGGCCAGCTCTGAAACCGGGTTCGACAGCACCGTTCCGATCATTTTCCGCCTGGACACCACCAACCGTCCGAATCCCGGACGGCAGCAGAAAACGCCGCGCGGCCACCATCACTGCCAGCGCGGCGACACCACCGCCGCCCGCGACCGCGAAACCCGCCGCCGCGCCGCCCAGCTCCACCGCGGGGCCCACGACCGATGTACCCACCGCGGCCCCCACTCCGAACGTCGTGACCAGCCACGAGAACGCCTCCGTCACCGTTCCCTGCGGCGCGTGCCGGTCCACCACGATGAACGCGCACGCCAGCGCCGGCGCCAGGAACACCCCCGCGAGCCCCGTCAGCGCCGTCATCCCCGCCACCCCCGGGACCAGCGGCAACGGCAGATACCCCAGCGCCAGCAGCCCGATCAGCACCCGCAGCCGCAGCTCCGGCGCCCCCGGCCACTCCCGCGCCCCGTACACCACACCGCCGACCAGCGCGCCCGCACCCAGCGCGGAGAGCAGATAGCTGGAAACCATCCCGCCGCCGTGCGTGTCGGCGTACGCCACCGCCGCCACCGCGATCGACCCGAGCGCGAGCCCCACGAAGAAGAACGACCCGATCAGGACCAGCATCCCGCGCGAGCGCAGCGCCCCCAGCCAGTGCGCCTCGCGCGGCGCGCTGCGCCACTTCCGGGACGGCGGGGAGACCACCACCGACAGCGCGCCCAGCACCCCGAGCACGTTGATGACGAGCAGTGCGACCCGCTCGGACCACGCCGCGACGCTCAGCGTCACCAGCAGCGGGCCGACCGCGAACATCACCTCCTGCGCCACCGCGTCCAGCGCGTACGCCGCGTGCACCCGCTCCGGACGCCTCAGCACCCCGGGCCACAGCGCCCGCAGCCCGCCCTCCAGCGGCGGCGTGAAGAATCCCGCGACCGCCATCGCCGCGTACGCCACCCACAGCGGCTCGATGCCGACGGCGGCCAGCAGGACCATGCCCAGCGCCGACAGGACGGCCGAGGGCAGCATGACCCTGGGTTGTCCCCACAGGTCCACCGCGCGGCCCAGCAGCGGCTGTCCTACGGCGTTGCAGAGGCCGTACACGGCCGAGAGCACCCCCGCCAGGGCGTAGCTGCCGCCCTCGGCACGGGTGAAGAGCACCACCGCCAGCGCCGCGGTGGCGTTCGGCAGCCGTCCGACCAGGGTGCCGACCAGCAGCCGCGCCGCATGGCGCGTCCTGAGCAGCTCCGCGTAACCCGCGGCCATACCCGCCCCTCTCCGCCGGCCACCAAGGCCGGGAGTCACCGACAAGTTTTACGTATAACGTGTGCCGTCATACGTACCATGGCCGCTGACCGCGGGTCCACCGCGCGCACCACGACAACACCGCGGAACCACCGCGGGACACCACAACAGCACCGCGGACCCACCGCGGACGTCACAACAGCACCGCGGATCCACCGCGGGCACCACAACAGCACCGCCGCACGAAGGGCAGCCACACCAGTGACCGAAGAGGGGGCGGCGGCACGGGACGCCGGGGCGCAGGACGGCCGGAAGCGCGGCGGCGGAGCACACACGACGGCCGACACACCCCGCGTCACCAGCAAGGACGTGGCACGGGCCGCCGGCGTCTCACAGGCCGCCGTCTCCCTCGTCCTCGGCGACAAATGGCGCGGCCGGGTCTCCCTGGCCAAGGCCGACGCCGTCCGCACCGCGGCACGCGAACTCGGCTACCGCCCCAACCTCGCGGCCCGCAGCCTCCGCCTCGGCCGCACCCGCACAGCCCTGCTCGTCGTCCCCGTCCTCACCACCGAATTCTTCGCCCGCGTCTACACCGGCGCCGCCCGCATCGCCGCCGACAGCGGCTTCGGCCTCGTGCTCTACCCCTCCCCCGAAGGCATCGGCCCCGCCCGCGACCCCTTCGATTCCGCCCGCGCCACCCTCGACGGCGTCATCGCCTCCTCCATGGCCACCGACGCGCTGACCGCCCTCTACGGCGAGGGCCTCCCCCTGGTCATGCTGGACAACGACCCCGACGACACCCCCGCCGCCGCCACCGTCAACCTCGACATCGCCGACGGCATCCGCCAGGCCGCCCACCACCTGCTCGGCCTCGGCCACCGCCGGCTCACCCACCTCGCCGCCGCCGTCGACTCCTGGACCTTCCACCTCCGGGCCGAAGCCCTCGCCGGCGCCGTGGCCGCCGCCCCCGGCGCGTCCCTGGAGGTACGGACCGCACCGCTCAGCGTCGACGCCGGACTGCACGCAGCGCACGCCGCACTGACCGCCCCCGGTCCCCGCCCGACCGCCCTGGTCTGCGACGACGACCTCCTCGCCGCCGGCGCCTGCAAAGCCGCCCGCCGCCTCGGACTCCGCGTCCCCGAGGACGTCTCCGTCACCGGCTTCGACGACCTCGCACTGGCCACCGCCGTCGAACCCGAGCTGACGACCGTACGGCTCCCCGCCGAGGAGTTCGGCGCCGCCGGCATGCGCACCCTGATCGACATCCTGGACGGCCGGCCGGCCGCCGCGCCCACGCCCCTCCCCGTCGAGCTCATCACGCGCGGCTCGACCGCACCGCCCCCGTCCGACGAGCCGCGGTCCTGAAACCCCTCAGAGACACCGCCCCGGAAACGCCGCGCCGCCCCGGCGGGCTGGGACCCACCGGGGCGGCGCGGAACGTACCGGCACGGAACGTACCGGAGCCGGCCCTCACTCCTCGGACTCGGAGCTCTCCTCCGTGTCACTGCCCGCCTCGCTGCCGGCGTCCGCGGCCGACGACGCGGCCGCACCGTCCGACTCCAGCAGCCGCGCCAGCTGACGGCCCAGCACCCGCTTGAACTTCCGCTGCTGCGGCCGCTTGCGGTCCAGGACCGCGACCTCCAGCTGCTCGGCGGTCAGCGTCCGCTCACCGCCGTTGTTGTCCCGCGACAGCGACTCCACGGCGAGCTTCAGCGCCTCGCCCAGCGTCATACCGTCCCGGTGGTGCTGATCGAGGTAACTGCTGATCTGATCGGCATTACCACCCACCGCGACCGAACCGTGCTCATCCACGATCGAGCCGTCATGCGGCAGCCGGTAGATCTGGTCGTCCTCCGGGGTCGCCCCCACCTCGGCGACCAGCAACTCCACCTCGTACGGCTTCTCCCCCGCGCTGGAGAAGATCGCACCGAGCGTCTGGGCGTAGGTGTTCGCCAGCCCGCGCGCCGTCACGTCCTCACGGTCGTAAGTGTACCCCCGCAGATCGGCGTAGCGCACACCACCGATCCTGAGGTTCTCGAACTCGTTGTATTTACCGACCGCCGCGAAGGCGATCCGGTCATAGATCTCGCTGACCTTGTGCAGTGCACGGGAAGGATTCTCGGCGACGAAAACGACGCCGTCGGCATACTGCAGGACGACAACACTGCGGCCACGCGCGATGCCCTTGCGGGCGTACTCGGCGCGGTCGGCCATGGCCTGCTGGGGTGAGACATAGAACGGCGTCGACACCGGCTATCCGTCCCTTTCTGTCAATGGCTCTCTCACGGTGAAAGCCCCTCCGGATCCGTTATCCGCTGTCGCCACGTCAGAGCAGCGCGGCCCGCGGGCCGTCGGGCTGCTCCATACGCCGCTCGTGGATGCTGCGGGCGATACCGGAGACCTCGTCCTCGGTGAGCTTCTTGAAGCCCTCGTCATCGATCACCGTGACGATCGGATAGATCCGCCGGCCCAGGTCCGGACCGCCGGTGGCCGAGTCGTCGTCCGCGGCGTCGTACAGCGCCTGCACGACCGCGGTCGCCGCGTCACCCTCCGAGAAGTCCTCCCGGAACAGCTTCTTCAGCGCACTGCGCGCGAAGACCGAGCCGGAGCCCGTCGCGGCGTACCCCTGCTCCTCGGAACGCCCGCCGGTCACGTCGTACGAGAAAATACGGCCCTTCTCGCGGTCGATGTCGTACCCCGCGAACAGCGGCACCACGGCAAGGCCCTGCATGGCCATGCCCAGATTGCTGCGAATCATCGTCGAGAGGCGGTTCGCCTTGCCCTCCAGGGACAGCTGCGCGCCCTCGACCTTCTCGTAATGCTCCAGCTCCAGCTGGAAGAGCTTGACCATCTCGACGGCCAGGCCCGCGGTACCGGCGATGCCGACCGCGCTGTACTCGTCCGCCGGGAAGACCTTCTCGATGTCCCGCTGCGCGATGACGTTGCCCATCGTCGCCCGGCGGTCACCGGCGAGCACGACGCCCCCGGGGAACGTCGCCGCGACGATCGTCGTGCCGTGCGGCGCCTCGACCGCCCCCTGCACGGGCGGCAGCGGCCGGTTCCCCGGCAGCAGCTCCGGCGAGTGCTCACTGAGAAAGTCCATGAACGAGGAGGACCCAGGCGTCAGGAAGGCAGACGGTAGACGCCCGGTGCTTCGAGTATTGGCTTCCACACTTTTCCTTCCAGATACTCGGCCGCACGCCTCAGGACGTCCGGCCGATCTTTGAATTGCCCAAGCGCTGCGTTACAGCTGAAGCACAGCACGCCACGGACTTTACCCGTCTCGTGATCGTGATCCACATGCACGGCCGGGGCCGCGAGACAGATGGGACAGAGGCCCTTCGTCTCGGCGCGGAGGGCATCCCGCTCGACTTCGGTCATGCCGTACTGGCGCTTGAGATGGCTCGCACGGCCCTCGATGGCCCGGCAGGCCTTGCAACGCGTCGACAAGCCATCGGAGGCTCGCCGGTTTCGGTCCCATTCACTGTGCGGCTTGATCGTCTCGCAGCGACGGCAGTACTTGTGCCCGTCCGGCGCGTCGACCCTGGGACGGATGTTCCTACCCTTGGCCAACTGCCGTTCTTGGTGGTACGCGGACCAGCACTCCCGGCGATACGCCTGCAAGCCGTCCCGCGCGGACTTGTTACGAGCGAAGGCCGCCCGCGGCTTGTCCGCACAACACCGCGAGCAGCGCTTCACTTTGCACCCTTCAGGCACTAACCCCTCCCCCGCACCCCACCTTCATTTCGAAGGTGAAATCACTCCCCACCCTTCTGAACGAAGGACCGAACGAAATCCTCGGCGTTCTCCTCGAGGACATCGTCGATCTCGTCCAGGACGGAGTCCACGTCGTCCGACAGCTTCTCCTGGCGCTCCTTGAGGTCCTCGGACGCTTCCGCGTCCTGGGTCTGCTCCTCGACCTCTTCGGTGGTGCGCGACGCCTTCTGCTGTCCGCCGCCGGTGTCCTTGGTCGCCATATCCCTCACCCCGCTCGGTTCGCCCCGCTCGATGTGACTGTCAAGATCAGACCCTACAAGCTGGGTCCGACATCGGCCCTGTACTTTCCCTCAACGTCCGGGACTCACTTCGATGATTCCCGCCGGGCGGACATTTCAGCCGCCCGGCGGGGACCGGATCGGTCACGATCGGGCCTCTCATCAGGCCGTGAGTGGTCCGTACGCGTCTTTACCGCCTCAGCTGCCGCTGAGTACCCGCACCAGGTCCTCCGCCGTCCGGCAGCGGTCCAGGAGCTCCTTGACGTGGTTCCGGGTGCCGCGGAGCGGTTCCAGCGTCGGGACGCGCTGGAGCGAGTCACGGCCCGGCAGATCGAAGATCACCGAGTCCCAGGAGGCCGCGGCGACGTCGTCCGCGTACTGCTCCAGGCAGCGGCCCCGGAAGTAGGCCCGGGTGTCCTCCGGCGGTTTGATCTCCGCCTTCTCGACGTCCGCCTCGGTCACCAGCCGCTGCATCTTGCCGCGTGCCGCCAGCCGGTTGTAGAGGCCCTTGTCGGGCCGTACGTCGGCGTACTGGAGGTCGACCAGGTGCAGCCGGGCCGCGTCCCAGTCAAGGTTGTCGCGGCGCCGGTAGCCCTCCATGAGCTCCCGCTTGGCGACCCAGTCCAGCGTGCCGGACAGGCTCATCGGGTCGTTCTCCAGCCGGCCGAGCACGTCCTCCCAGCGGGTGAGCACGTCCTTGGTCTGCGCGTCCGCGTCGGCGCCGAAGCGCTCCTCGACGTACTTCCGCGCCAGCTCGTAGTACTCCATCTGGAGCTGTACGGCGGTGAGCGTCCGGCCGCTGCGGAGGGTGATCAGGTGGTGCAGGGACGGGTCGTGCGAGACCTGGTGGAGGGTGCGTACGGGCTGGTCGACGGCGAGGTCGACGTTGATGAAGCCGTCCTCGATCATGGAGAGGACCAGGGCCGTCGTGCCCAGCTTGAGGTACGTGGAGATCTCGGACAGGTTCGCGTCGCCGATGATCACATGCAGCCGGCGGTACTTCTCGGCGTCGGCGTGCGGCTCGTCGCGGGTGTTGATGATGGGCCGCTTGAGCGTCGTCTCCAGGCCCACCTCCACCTCGAAGTAGTCGGCGCGCTGACTGAGCTGGAAGCCGTGCTCGTGCCCGTCCTGGCCGATGCCGACGCGCCCCGCGCCGCAGACGACCTGGCGGGAGACGAAGAAGGGGGTGAGGTGGCGCACGATGTCCGAGAAGGGGGTCTCCCGCTTCATCAGGTAGTTCTCGTGCGTGCCGTAGGAGGCGCCCTTGTTGTCGGTGTTGTTCTTGTAGAGGTGGATCGGCTGGGCGCCGGGGACCTGGGCGGCCTTCTCGGCGGCCTCGGCCATGATGCGCTCGCCGGCCTTGTCCCACAGGACGGCGTCGCGCGGGTTGGTGACCTCGGGGGCGCTGTACTCGGGGTGGGCGTGGTCGACGTAGAGCCGCGCGCCGTTGGTGAGGATGACGTTGGCCAGGCCGATGTCCTCGTCGGTGAGCTGGCTGGCGTCCGCATTCTCACGCGCGAGGTCGAAGCCGCGGGCGTCCCGCAGCGGGTTCTCCTCCTCGAAGTCCCAGCGGGCGCGGCGCGCCCGGTGCATCGCCGCCGCGTAGGCGTTGACGACTTGGGACGAGGTGAGCATGGCATTGGCGTTGGGGTGGCCGGGGACGGAGATGCCGTACTCCGTCTCGATGCCCATTACTCGCCGTACGGTCATGCGGCCCTCCTTGCCCGGCGGCGCCCCCGGCTGGGGTCGGCCTTCAAGTACCGCTGCGCTTCCGGTCCGTATGCGGTCCCCGCTTCCGCACTGCGTGGTGCGGCGGTACCGAAGAGCCTAGAACGCCGATGCGGCGCTGGGGAGATCATTACAGTCATTGCTCCAGTCCGGTTTTCCCTGTTCCGCCGGGTCCCCTCCAGGGGGCGTCCCACCCCTGGAAATGCGTCCGGCTGCGGACGCCCCGCCTGGGACATCCGCAGCCGGTGAGCGGTGTTACAGGTACTGGCCGGTGTTCGCCACCGTGTCGATGGAGCGGCCGGTGTCCGCGCCCTGTTTGCCGGTGACGAGGGTGCGGATGTAGACGATCCGCTCGCCCTTCTTTCCGGAGATGCGGGCCCAGTCGTCGGGGTTGGTGGTGTTGGGGAGGTCCTCGTTCTCCTTGAATTCGTCCACGCACGCCTGGAGCAGGTGGGCGACCCGGAGACCCTTCTGGTTCTGTTCGAGGAAGGCCTTGATGGCCATCTTCTTGGCGCGTCCGACGATGTTCTCGATCATGGCGCCGGAGTTGAAGTCCTTGAAGTACAGGACTTCCTTGTCACCGTTGGCGTAGGTGACCTCCAGGAAGCGGTTCTCCTCGGACTCCGCGTACATCTGCTCGACGACCGACTGGATCATGGCGCTGACCGCGGCCTTCGGCGATCCGCCGTGCTCGGCGAGGTCGTCGGAGTGGAGCGGGAGCCGGTCCGTGAGGTACTTCGAGAAGATGTCCTTGGCGGCCTCGGCGTCCGGACGCTCGATCTTGATCTTCACGTCGAGACGGCCGGGGCGCAGGATCGCCGGGTCGATCATGTCCTCGCGGTTCGAGGCACCGATGACGATCACATTTTCCAGGCCCTCCACACCGTCGATCTCGGAGAGCAGCTGCGGGACGATGGTGTTCTCCACGTCCGAGCTGACGCCCGAGCCACGAGTGCGGAAGAGGGAGTCCATCTCGTCGAAGAAGACGATGACGGGCGTGCCCTCGCTGGCCTTCTCCCTGGCCCGCTGGAAGACCAGGCGGATGTGCCGCTCGGTCTCGCCGACGTACTTGTTGAGGAGCTCGGGGCCCTTGATGTTGAGGAAGAAGCTCTTCCCCGCGGGCTTGCCGGTCACCTCGGCGACCTTCTTGGCGAGGGAGTTGGCGACCGCCTTGGCGATGAGCGTCTTGCCGCAGCCGGGCGGGCCGTAGAGCAAGACGCCCTTGGGCGGACGCAGTTCGTGCTCCTTGAACAGATCGGGGTAGAGATACGGGAGCTCGACGGCGTCCCGGATCAGCTCGATCTGGCCGCCCAGACCGCCGATCTTGGTGTAGTCGATGTCCGGTACCTCTTCGAGGACCAGCTCTTCGACCTCGCTCTTGGGAATGACTTCGTAGACGTAGCCGGAGCGGGGCTCGAGGAGCAGGGCATCGCCGGGGCGGATGGTGGTGTCCAGCAGCGGCTCGGCGAGCCGCACCACCCGTTCCTCGTCGGTGTGCCCGATCACCAGGGCGCGCTCGCCGTCCTCCAGGATTTCCTTGAGGGTGACGATGTCGCCGGCGCTCTCGAACGCCATGGCTTCGACCACATTGAGCGCTTCGTTGAGCATGACCTCCTGGCCACGCCTGAGCTCTTCGAGCTCGACGCTCGGGCTGACATTGACCCGGAGCTTTCGGCCTCCGGTGAAAATGTCACACGTGCCGTCCTCGTTCGCCTGCAGGAAGACACCGAAGCCGGCCGGCGGCTGAGCGAGCCGGTCGACCTCCTCCTTGAGCGCGACGATCTGGTCGCGGGCCTCACGGAGAGTGTTGGCGAGTCGCTCGTTCTGAGCCGATACGCCAGCCAGGTTTGTCTGCAGCTCGACGATCCGCTCTTCGAGAATCCTCGTGTGACGCGGAGAGTCGGCGAGCTTGCGTCGCAGGACGGCGATCTCCTGCTCGAGATAGGCAACCTGGCCGGCAGGGTCGTCAGACCCCCGCCCCGGCCGGATGCCGCGGTTGATGTCGTCGTCGTGGGCTGCCACGGTCCTCACCTCCTCCAAGGGGAGCTGGACGCTTCCTGACCCTACCTGGGCCGGTGCAGGTTGAAACCCCTAGATCGAAAAGACTGTCGGGGTGTGTCCGATCTTCACCCTTGCGCACGTCCTCACCCTGGGGTGATACCCACCCGACAACATCCGAAAGCGACCGGTTGTATCGTCGACACGGTCAACACCCGTCAGTGCTGGCACTACTTAGTCAACATCGGTTAAACGTACGCAGGAACGGCAGGCGAGATGAGCGCCCAGGAAGAAGCCACCGAGCTCGAGGTCTGGATCGACCAGGACCTGTGCACCGGCGACGGCATCTGTGCGCAGTACGCGCCGGAGGTCTTCGAGCTCGACATCGACGGGCTGGCGTACGTGAAGAGCGCCGACGACGAGCTGCTGCAGGAGAAGGGCGCCACGACGCCGGTCCCGCTTCCGCTGCTCAACGACGTACGGGACTCCGCGAAGGAGTGTCCCGGTGACTGCATCCATGTGCGCCGCGTGTCGGACAAGACCGAGGTGTACGGCCCGGACGCCGAGTGACCGGAAGCTCGCCGACCGCTACGGGCGGCGCGTCAGACACCTTGTGAAGCGGGGAGTTCGCTTCCGGCGGCGGAAAGTTCGCTCCGGACGAACTTCCCGTTCTGCCACCGCCACTTGGTGCCCTTGTGAATGTCGGGGCAGCAGCGCGGTACGTCGGTGCTGGAGTACCCCAGGAGCGTGGCGGTCACGGCACGGCCGCGCAGCGCGAGGTCCTGCACGCTGAGCTTGTCCTCGGGAGCGACGAGGGTCGCCACGACGCGCGGCGCCGCCCCTTCGACGGACGGCGCGGCGAGGACGTACACACCGCTGGGCGGGGTGCCCATCTCGGCCTTGCAGCGCACGACGGCGACGGTCTCCGGGCCGCCGTCGCCGTCGAGATCACCCGATACCTTGTCGGTCACCTGGACGGGGTTGGGTCCGCAGTCGAGGGGGTAGTGCGCCGCGCGGGCGTCGGGGGCGGTGGCCGCGGGCGCTGGACGGTCGCCCGAGGAGGTCGCGGCGGAGGCGGTCGGGACCGCGGCGGCGGGCTGCACCAAGGAGGCCAGGGCGACCACGCCCGCGACGGCGGTCGCGGTGGCGAGCCACTGCATGACGGTCGTGCTGGTGTGCGGAAGGTCCGGGCCTGCCAAGGACTGCACGCGGAATAACTCCTGGGAAGAGCTGTGGCGGTGGGGGTTGCCCGGCATCGTTCCACACGACGCCCCGCCACGGAACCAACAAGTCCGGACCAAGAGGAAAACTTGAAGAACTCGGCCCTTGCCCTGGGAACGCGGGGGCCGCACCGGTGGTTCCCACATGTCCGGAAAAACGGCGACGCCGCCGGGTTCCCGTGGGGGAACTCACCGGCGGCGCCGTGCGGTTCGGTACGGCTGCGAGCGTGTCAGCTCCCGGCGGCGTCCTGGCCTGCCTGCTGCTCCCGCTGCTCGCGTTCCTTCTTCTCGCGGAGCTTCTGGGCCGGGGTCTTGTGCACCTGCTGCTCCTCGGCGGGCGCGGACTGGCCACCGGGGCCGGTGTAGTCCTCGCCGTACGCGCCCTTGGCGGGCCGGCGGCGGCGCAGCGGCGGCTCCACGCCGTCCGCGAGGCGGCGGGCGGTGAGCAGGAAGCCGGTGTGGCCGATCATGCGGTGGTCGGGGCGGACGGCCAGGCCCTCGACGTGCCAGGTGCGGACCATGGTCTCCCAGGCCGACGGCTCGTTGAAGGTGCCGTGGTCGCGGATGGCCTCGACGGTGCGGGCCAGCTGCGTCGTGGTGGCGACGTACGCGCACAGGATGCCGCCGGGGACGAGCGCCTTGGAGACGGCGTCCAGGCACTCCCACGGGGCGAGCATGTCCAGGATGACCCGGTCGACGTCCGTGTCGGAGAGGTTGTCCTGGAGGTCACCGACGGTGAGCGTCCAGGCGGGGTGCGGGCCGCCGAAGTACCGCTCGACGTTCTGGGTGGCGATCTCGGCGAAGTCGGCGCGCCGCTCGTAGCTGTGCAGCATGCCCTGGTCGCCGATGGCGCGCAGCAGGAAGCTGCTGAGCGACCCGGATCCCACTCCCGCCTCGACGACGCGGGCGCCGGGGAAGATGTCGGCCATCGCCAGGATCTGCCCCGCGTCCTTGGGGTAGACCACGGCGGCACCGCGGGGCATGGACAGGACGTAGTCGGGGAGCAGGGGGCGCAGCGCGAGGTAGGCGACGTTCCCGGTGGTACGGACAACACTGCCCTCGGGAGCGCCGATCAGCTCGTCGTGGGGGAAGGCTCCCTTGTGGGTGTGGAAGCTCTTGCCCGCTTCGAGCGTGAACGTGTAGTGGCGACCCTTGGGATCGGTGAGCTGGACCTGGTCCCCGACCTTGAAGGGCCCGCGACGGCGGGCGGCACCGGTCGGTTCGGACATGTGACCAGCCTACCGGGCGTGGGGAGCGCTCCGTACCAGGGCCGCGCGCCGACCGGGCGCGGCGCCTACTGGGCGGGTCGAACACCCCCGTCCCCCCAGCGGGGGGGGTTACCCCGGGTGGGCGGGCGGAAATCACACTCCGCTCCCCCGCGCCCCGTCCGTCACCGCTCCTCAGGACGGCCGGGCCATCGCCGCCACGAAGGCCTTCTCGACGTCGGCGGTGGAGAGGACGCCGTAGATCTCGCCGGTGTACTCCACGACGAGGTACTCGGTGGCGGGGGTGGCGCGGAGGTGGTCCAGCAGTTCCTCGCCGGCCAGCTCGGCCGGGACCCGCATGCCCTCCTTCAGCTCCTGCGCGAGGCCGCTGACCGCGACCCAGGGGCGGCGGTGCTCGGGAACGGCGACGATCGACGCCTCCCGGACGACGGCGGTGGGCACGCCGTGCCCGTCGACGACGACCAGGGCGCGGGCGCCCGCTTCGTTGGCCCGGCGCAGCGCCTCGGAGAGCGGCAGGCTCGGCTCCACGGGGACGGCGCGCCGGGTGAGCGTACGGGCGCGCAGGTCGGGCAGGCGCTCGCGGAGCCGGGCCATGCGCAGGCTGTTGCCCGCGCCGGTCCAGATGATGGCGGCGAGGATCGCGGCGAGCAGGGCGTCGGTGAGGGAGTCGACGCCGCCGATGTCGGGACGTTCGTTGCCCAGCGCCCCGGTGTGGGTGAGCAGCGGCAGTCCGACGAGGACGGCGACGGCGAGCGCGCGGCCGACCCAGGCGGCGGCGACGGTGCCGGTCATGGGCTTGCCGCTGATGGCCCAGACGACGGCGCGGAGCATCCGGCCGCCGTCGAGCGGGAGGCCGGGGAGCAGGTTGAAGACCGCCACTATGAGGTTGGAGATCATCAGCCCGGCGAGCAGGACGCCGGGGACCGTGCCGGGCTCGACGAGGTACATCGCGCCGTAGAAGACGCCGGCGAGCACGAGGGAGAGCAGCGGGCCGACGAAGGCGAGGACGAACTCGCGGGCGGGGGTCTCGGACTCCTTCTCGATCTCCGAGACGCCGCCGAAGAACTGGAGCTGGATACGGCGCACGGGGAGCTTGAAGCGGAGCGCGGCGACGGTGTGCGCCAGCTCATGCACCAGTACGGAGGCGTAGAAGGCGACGGCGAAGAAGAGGGAGACGAGGTAGCGGGCGCCGCCGAGCTCGGGCAGCACGCGCTCCAGCTGGCCGCCGAAGACCCAGGTGATGAGGGCGGCGACGAGGAACCAGCTGGGGGCGACGTACACGGGCACGCCGAAGGGCTTGCCCATGAGGATGCCGCCGCCGGTGCCCCGGCGTCCGTTGGCGGCGCCGTCGACGGACCCGGGCGTGGCGGCCTGGCTGCCGCCCTTGGAGAGGTCTCGCGGGGCGGCCTGCGCGCCGCCGGCCTGCGAAGAAGGCGTGCCGGACGCGTCCGCCGCCTCGTCCGCCGCTCCCTGGGAAGCGTCCTTCCGGAGTACGTCCTTCTCTGGTACGTCCTTCTCTGGTACGTCCTTCCGGGGCGCGGCGTTCTCCCGTACGTCCTTCTCGGGTGCGTCCGTCTCGCGGACGTCCTCCGCGGGTACGTCCTTCCCGGCCTCCGGCCCCGCTTCCCGGGCGGTTTCCGGTACGGCGGCGGACTCCTGGGCGTCCTGCGGGCCCTGCGGCTTCCCGCTCTCGTCCACGGCGTCCCCTCGTCGATGTACGGCCTTCGCCCCCTGACCGGCCTGTCCGGTGCGATACCACGATCATGCAGGGCGAAGGGGTCCGCCGTCGATGGTATGCGGAGTGCTGTCGGTGGCGGGCCGTAGGGTCTAGAGCCATGGACACGAGCACCGAGAAGGCCGTACCGGCCGCGCCTGCCCCGGCGCGGCCGGTGGCGCTGTCGCCCTCCCGCGCGAGCGATTTCATGCAGTGCCCGCTGCTGTACCGCTTCCGTGTGATCGACAAGCTGCCGGAGAAGCCCAGCGAGGCGGCCACCCGCGGGACGGTGGTGCACGCGGTCCTGGAGCGGCTCTTCGACGCGCCCGCTGCGGAGCGTACGGCTCCGAGCGCGCGGTCCATGGTGCCGGGCGAGTGGAAGAAGCTGCTGGAGAAGCGTCCGGAGCTGGCGGAGCTGTTCGCCGACGATCCGGAGGGTGAGCGGCTGGCCCGCTGGCTGGCGGAAGCCGAGACGCTGGTGGAGCGGTGGTTCACGCTGGAGGACCCGACGCGCCTGGAGCCGGCCGACCGCGAGCTGTACGTGGAGACGGTGCTGGAGTCCGGGCTGCGGCTGCGCGGCTTCATCGACCGGGTGGACGTGGCGCCGACGGGCGAGGTGCGCCTGGTGGACTACAAGACGGGCAAGGCCCCGCGCCCGGAGTACAGCGACGGTCCGCTGTTCCAGATGAAGTTCTACGCGCTGGTGCTGTGGCGGCTGAAGGGCGTGCTGCCACGGCGGCTGCAGTTGGTGTACCTGGGGGGAAGCGGTGGCGTGCTGACGTACGACCCGACCGAGGCGGACCTGCGGGGCGTGGAGCGCAAGCTGCTGGCGCTGTGGGACGCGATCCAGCGGGCGACGGAGACGGGTGACTGGCGGCCGCGGCCGACGAAGCTGTGCAACTGGTGCGATCACCAGGCGGTGTGTCCGGAGTTCGGCGGCACTCCCCCGCCGTATCCGCTGGCGCCGGGTGCGGAGGCCGCGGAGCGGGCGCTGCCGGTGATCCCGGCACCGCCGTCCGGACCGGGCGCGGCAGGGCAGAATGGGGCAGCAGGCCAATCGAAGGAGAGTTCGTGACTATCCGCGTCCTGCTGGTCGACGACCAGCCGCTGCTGCGTACCGGCTTCCGGATGATCCTGGAGGCGGAGCAGGACATCGCGGTCGTCGGCGAGGCCGGTGACGGCACGCAGGCGCTGGACCAGGTGCGGGCGCTCCAGCCCGACGTGGTGCTGATGGACATCCGTATGCCGCGGATGGACGGGGTGGAGGCGACCCGCCGGATCACCGGTCCGGCGAAGGACGGTCCGGCGAAGGTCCTGGTGCTGACCACGTTCGACCTGGACGAGTACGTCGTGGAGGCGCTGCGGGCGGGCGCGAGCGGCTTCCTGCTGAAGGACGCCCCGGCGAACGAGCTGGTGCAGGCGATCCGGGTGGTGGCCGCCGGGGAGGCGATGCTCGCGCCGAGCATCACGCGCCGGCTGCTGGACAAGTACGCCAATCACCTGCCGTCGGGCGAGGAGCCGGTGCCGGACACGCTCGGCACGCTCACCGAGCGCGAGGTGGAGGTGCTGAAGCTGGTGGCGCGCGGCTTGTCGAACGCGGAGATCGCGGCGGACCTGTTCGTGAGCGAGACGACGGTGAAGACGCATGTGGGCCATGTGCTGACGAAGCTGGGCCTGCGGGACCGGGTGCAGGCGGCGGTGTACGCGTACGAGAGCGGGCTGGTGCGTCCCGGCGCGCAGTGACCGACGGCCTGCGGCGGCGGTACGCGGCAGGAAGGCCCGGCGCGGTTCGTCCGCGCCGGGCCTTCCGCTATGCGGGTGCGTGCGGTCCGCTCACTCCTCCGAGCTCTTGCTGATCTCCCAGAAGCGGAAGACCGTCGAGGAGTCCAGGGTCCACTCCAGGCCGGAGACGGTGTCCCGGGCCACGGCGTACTGCTTGCCCTGCCACAGCGGGATGACCGGCAGCTCGTCGGCGACGATCTGCTGCACCTCGCGGTAGTCCTTCTTGGTGGCGCCACGGTCGGGCTCGGCGGCGGTCCCGGGCAGCAGGCCTCGGGTGATCCGTGCCGAGTCGTAGCCGTTGTTCAGGACGTTGCCCTTGCCGAAGAAGGGCTGGGTGAAGTTGTCGGGGTCCGGGTAGTCGGGGACCCAGCCCTTGACGTACACGGGGTACTTGCCGGCGGCGACGCCCTTCTCGTACTCCTCGAACGGCACGCTCTTGACCTTGGCGTCGAAGAGGCCGCTGGCGTTGAGCTGCTGCGCGATCTCCTGGAGCGCCGCGTCGGTGTCGGGGCCGTAGCGGGTCGGGGTGGACCAGAGGGTGAGCTCGGCCTTGCCCTGGATGCCGGCGGAGCGGAGCGCCGCCTCGGCCTTGTCGCGCTGCGGACGGGACCCGTAGGTGTCGAAGAAGGCCGTGCTGTGGCCGGTGATGCCGGCCGGGACGATGGAGAAGAGCGGCTCGACGGTGCGCTGGTAGACGTCGCGGACCAGGGAGGCGCGGTCGATGGTGTACGCCATGGCCTTGCGGACGCCGAGCTTGCCGGCGACCGGGTCCTTGGTGTTGAGGACCAGGTGCATGACCTCGGCGCTGTCGCCCTCGACGACCTGGGTGCGGCCGCTGTCGACGGCCTGGTCGAGGTCGGCGATGTCCTTGGTGGCGAGGCCGCGGTAGGCGACGTCGATCTTGCCGCCCTGCACGGCGTGCTTCAGCGTCGTCTGGGAGTCGAAGAACTTCATGGTCACGCCGGAGTTCTTGACCTTGGCGGGCCCCTTGTAGGAGGGGTTGACCGAGAAGGTGGCCTGCTTGCTGCCGTAGCTGTCGAGCTGGTAGACGCCGGAGCCGACGGCCTGGCCGTCGGTGCGGAGCTTGTCGGCCGGGTATTCGTTGTGGTCGACGATGGAGCCGGCGCCGGAGGCGATCTTCATGGGGAAGGTCGCGTCGGGCGTCTTGAGGTGGAAGACGACGGTCTTGTCGTCCGGCGTCCGGATCTCGTCCAGGCCGGCGAACATGACGGCCGGGCCCTTCTCGTCGTTGATCCGCAGGGTGCGGTCGAAGGAGTACTTCACGTCCTTGGACGTGAGGGCGTCCCCGTTGCTGAACTTCAGCCCGTCCTTGAGGGTGCAGCGGTAGACCTTGCTGCTGTTGTCGGTGAAGGTGCAGCTCTTGGCGGCTTCCGGCTGGGGGGTGGTGCTGCCCTTGGGGAAGCTGATCAGGGACTGGAAGACGTTGTTGAACAGCAGCCAGGACACGGGGTCGTAGCCGGCCGCCGGGTCGATCGACTGGATCTTGTCGGTCATGCCCATGACCACAGGTTCGCCGACCCCGGCACCCTCGTCGTCGCCCGCCCCACAGCCGGCCAGCAGGGCTGCGGCCAGCCCCGCACACAAGGGGGCGGCGAGCAGCTGGTCACGTTTCCTCACGTGCGCTTTCCTCACAGTTGGTGTCGCGGTTGCCTGCCGACGAGGCCGTCGGCCGATGAGAGCGAGGGGTTCGCTCTGCGGGCGGACCGGCCGGTGCCCGGGCGGGCGCCGGCCGGCCGTTGCTCCGGCGTCAGTCGGCGACGCCGCGGCCCAGTTCCCAGATCTGCAGCGCGGAGGAGGAGTTCAGCGCCCACTCCACGCCGGTGATGTCGTCTCGCGCGGCGACGTACTGCTTGCCCTGCCACAGCGGCAGGACGGGCACGTCGTCGGCCACGATGTCCTGTGCCCGCTTGAAGCTGCCGGCGGCGGCGTTACGGTCGGCCTGCTGGCGGGTGGCCGGGATCAGCTGGTCCTCGATCTCGCGGTTGCGGTACGGGGAGCCGAGGAAGTTCCCCTTGCCGATGAAGGGCGCGAGGTAGTTGTCGGCGTCCGGGATGTCGGCGTACCAGCCCATCCCCCAGACCGGGTACTTGCCCTTGGCGGAGTCCTCGCGGAACGTCTGCCAGCTGTCCACGCCCTTGAGCGTCACGTCGAAGACCCCGTCCTTGTTCAGCTGCTGCCGCAGTTCCTTGAACTCGTCCTCGGTGATCGAGCCGTAGTGGTTCTCGGTGTACGCGAGGGTGATCTTCACCGGCGTGTTGATGCCGGCGCTCCGCAGGATGCGCTTGGCCTCGGCCGGGTCGGGATTGCCGTACTTGCTGAAGAAGGAGTTGACGTGGCCGGTGAGGCCGGTCGGCACCAGAGAGTACAGCGGGTCGCCGGTGTGCGCGTACACGTCGCGGACGAGCGCCGAGCGGTCGACCATCTGGGCCATGGCCTGGCGTACGGCCTTGTTGCGTACGGCGGGCGCGTCGGTGTTGAAGGCGAGGTACCGGATCTCCTGGCCGGGCATCTCCTGGAGCACGACGTGGGAGTCCCGGGCGTTCTCCAGGCCCTCGACCTGATGCGGCGACAGGGTGCGGTTCATCAGGTCGATGTCGCCCTTGCGCAGCGCCTTCTCCATGGCGTCCGCGTCGTCGAAGAACCGCATCTCGACCTTGTCGTTCTGCGGCTCGATGCCACCCTTGTACTCGGGGTTGCGGGTGAAGACGGCCTTGGTGACGCGGTTGCCGCTGTGCTCGGCCTTGAGCTGGTACGGGCCGGAGCCGACCAGGTCGAAGCCCTTGTAGAGGGCGTTGCGCGGGTAGACCTTGTGGTCGACGATCGCGGCGGCGGGGGTGGCGAGCTTCTGCGGGAAGGTGGCGTCGGGCTTCTTGAGGTGGAAGACCACCTCGTGCCTGCCGGAGGTCTCGACGGTGTCGATGTTGTCCATCAGCGACACCGGACCGTTGGCGTTGTCGATCCGCAGCATCCGGTCGACGGAGAACTTCACGTCGGCGGCGGTGAGCGGGTCGCCGTTGGAGAACGTCAGGCCGTCGCGGAGGGTGCAGCGGTACTGCTCGTTCCGGGTGTCACGGAAGCCGCAGGAGCGGGCCGCCTCGGGGACCGGCTCGGTGCCGGTACGGGGCAGCCGCATCAGGGTCTGGAAGGTGCCGCGGAGTACGTTCCAGGCGCCGACGTCGTACGTCTGGACGGGATCGAAGGGGGCCGGGGCCGCCTTCGACGCCTCGATGGTGTCCGTGGTGCCGACGACGATCGCCTTACCGTCCCCACCTGCGCTGTCGTCGCTGCCGCAGGCGGCGAGCACAGGGGCGAGCAGACCGGCCAGGACCGGCAGCACCAAGGTCTTGCGATTCATCGTCGGCAGGTTCCTTATCAGCGCAGAGGTGTTGCTCGCGTCGACATTAGTAGGAACGGTCAGCGGGTCCGTGACACAGCAGAGTTGAGCGCATATCACGCCGGGATAACGCTCCCGGGGTGACCGATATCCGGACACCGGAACGATTCGTACGCCGGTTGACCAATCCGGACACTTACCCCCGCCGGACCCCCCCATCACACCCCCTTGGATCAGACTTCGCCCCTTCTGTCGAGGGGGTGGCGGGTGAGGAACGTCACGGATCCAAATGCAACCGGCGGCATGGTAATTCAATGACTGCATTAGTCACGGAAAATGAGCGGTCCACTCCTCAGCGTCCCTTCCCCCTTTCCCGTGACGACGCTCAGTGCCCGGTCATCGCTTTTCCGTGATGAGCGACCGCAGAAATGGCAGATCGACCTCTTCCAGGGACCCTACGACGGTCCGCGTGGGGGTCGGCTCGATCGGCAGCAGCGACGGCACCGCGACCACCCGGCAGCCCGCCGCCTCGGCCGCCGTCACGCCGGTCACGGTGTCCTCCACCACCGCGCAGCGTGCCGGGTCCACGCCGAGCCGGGCAGCGGCGGTGAGGTACGGGTCCGGGTGCGGCTTCGTGCGGGCGAGGTCGTCACCGGCGAGGGTGAGGTGGAAGTGCTCCGCGCCCAGCGAATCGAGCATGCGGTCGATGATGTCGCGGTGCGAGGCGGAGACCAGCGCGGTCGGCACCTGGTGGGCCGCCAGCTCGGCCAGCAGCCGGCGGGCCCCCGGCATGAGCGGCACGCCGCGCGCGATCCGGTCGGCGAACCGGGCGTTGAGCAGCACGGTCAGCTCGGCGAGCGCGATCGTGGCACCGGTGGCCTGGATCAGGTACGAGGCACTGCGGCTCATCGGCCCGCCGACCACCACTTGGCGGTGCGCCTCGTCCAGTACGTACCCGAGGTCGGCGAAGACCTCGGCCTCCGCCTCCCACCAGAAGTTCTCGGTGTCGACGAGGGTGCCGTCCAGATCGAGGAAGACGGCCTGGAGGGTGGAGCCTTCGGCCGTTCGGGTGCCGACGGCGGGGATGCTGCTGGTCATCCGTACACCTCCGTTGCAGGGGTCCCCGGAGGGACAAAAGGGCCGGCCGCCATTCCCTGGGGAAGGACGACCGGCCGCTACCGGACCGATAAGTGTACGACTGTGCCGGTCCGTACGCTTCGGTGCCCGACCGGAGGCCCGGCTTCGGGCCGGGCCTCCGGTCAGCGGTTCACCGTGCTACCGCGCGTTGAAGTACTTCGCCTCCGGGTGGTGGATGACGATGGCGTCCGTGGACTGCTCGGGGTGGAGCTGGAACTCCTCGGAGAGCTGGACGCCGATCCGCTCCGGCTGGAGCAGGTCCGCGATCTTCGCGCGGTCCTCCAGGTCCGGGCAGGCGCCGTACCCGAGGGAGAAGCGCGCACCGCGGTACTTCAGCGCGAACATGTCCTCCATCTCGGTGGGGTCCTCGCCCTGGAAGCCCAGCTCGGCGCGGACGCGGGCGTGCCAGTACTCGGCGAGGGCCTCGGCGAGCTGGACGGACAGGCCGTGCAGCTCCAGGTAGTCACGGTAGGAGTCGGCCGCGAAGAGCTTCGCGGTCTCCTCGCCGATCTTCGAGCCGACGGTGACGACCTGAAGGCCGACCACATCGGTCTCGCCGGACTCCTCCGGGCGGAAGAAGTCCGCGAGGCACAGGCGGCGGCCGCGGCGCTGCCGGGGGAAGGTGAAGCGGGTGCGCTCGGTGCCGTCCTCGTTCAGCAGGATGAGGTCGTCGCCCTTGGAGTAGCAGGGGAAGTACCCGTGGACCACGGCCGCTTCGAGGAGGTTTCCGGTCTGCAGCCTGTCCAGCCAGCCGCGCAGCCGCGGCCGGCCCTCGGTCTCCACCAGCTCCTCGTACGTCGGGCCGTCACCCGTACGGGCCTGCTTCAGGCCCCACTGGCCCTTGAAGAGCGCGCCTTCGTCCAGCCAGGAGGCGTAGTCGGCGAGCTGGATGCCCTTGACCACGCGGGTGCCCCAGAACGGCGGGGTCGGGACCGGGTTGTCGGTGGCCACATCCGAGCGGACCGAGCCCTCCGGCTCCGGCTCGTCGATCTGGATGTCCCGCTTGGGCACCCGGCGCTGCTTCAGCTCCGGCAGGCTCGCCCCGGGCACGCCCCGCTTGACCGCGATCAGGGCGTCCATCAGGCGCAGGCCCTCGAAGGCGTCGCGGGCGTAGCGGACCTCACCCTCGTAGATCTCGTGCAGGTCCTGCTCGACATACGCGCGGGTCAGCGCGGCGCCGCCGAGGATGACGGGGAAGTCGGCCGCCAGCTTGCGCTGGTTGAGCTCCTCCAGGTTCTCCTTCATGATCACCGTGGACTTCACCAGCAGCCCCGACATCCCGATCACGTCGGCCTTGTGCTCCTCGGCGGCCTCCAGGATCGCCGAGACCGGCTGCTTGATACCGAGGTTGACCACGTTGTAGCCGTTGTTGGACAGGATGATGTCCACAAGGTTCTTGCCGATGTCATGGACGTCGCCGCGGACGGTGGCCAGCACGATGGTGCCCTTGCCCTCATCGCCCTCCACCTTCTCCATGTGCGGCTCCAGATAGGCCACCGCACTCTTCATCACCTCGGCGGACTGCAGCACGAACGGCAGCTGCATCTGACCGGAGCCGAACAGGTCCCCGACCACCTTCATGCCCGCCAGCAGCGTGTCATTGACGATGTCCAGCGCCGGACGCTCGGCCAGCGCCGCATCCAGGTCGGCCTCCAGGCCGTTCTTCTCACCGTCGATGATGCGCCGCTGCAGCCGCTCCTCCAGCGGCAGCGCCGCCAGCTCCTCGGCCGCCCCGGCCTTCAGCGACTTCGCCGTCGCCCCCTCGAAGAGGGCCATCAGCTTCTGCAGCGGGTCATACCCCTCGGACCGCCGGTCGTAGATCAGATCCAGGGCGACCTGGACCTGCTCCTCCTCCAGCCGCGCGATCGGCAAAATCTTCGACGCGTGCACGATCGCCGAATCCAGCCCGGCCTTGACGCACTCGTCCAGGAAGACGGAGTTCAGCACGATGCGCGCGGCCGGGTTCAGCCCGAAGGAGATGTTCGACAGACCCAGCGTGGTCTGCACCTCCGGATGGCGCCGCTTCAGCTCCCGGATCGCCTCGATGGTGGCGACCCCGTCCTTACGGGACTCCTCCTGACCGGTGCAGATGGTGAAGGTCAGGGTGTCGATGAGGATGTCGGACTCGCGGATGCCCCAGTTGCCGGTCAGATCGGCGATGATCCGCTCGGCCACGGCCACCTTGTGCTCGGGGGTACGGGCCTGGCCCTCCTCATCGATGGTCAGCGCGATCAGCGCCGCACCGTGCTCCTTGGCCAGCGCGGTGACCTTCGCAAAACGCGAGTCGGGCCCGTCGCCGTCCTCGTAGTTCACGGAGTTGATGACCGCACGCCCGCCCAGCTTCTCCAGCCCCGCCTGGATGACGGGCACCTCGGTGGAGTCCAGCACGATGGGAAGCGTGGAGGCGGTGGCGAACCGCCCCGCCAGCTCGGTCATGTCCGCCACGCCGTCCCGGCCCACATAGTCCACGCACAGATCCAGCATGTGCGCGCCCTCGCGGATCTGGTCCCGGGCCATCTCCACACAGTCATCCCACCGCCCCTCCAGCATCGCGGTGCGGAACTTCTTGGAGCCGTTGGCATTGGTGCGCTCCCCGATCGCCAGGTAGGAGGTGTCCTGGCGGAAGGGCACGGTCTGGTACAGGGAGGCCGCGCCCGGCTCCGGACGCGGCCGGCGCTCGGTGGGAGCCAGCCCTCGGACCCGCTCGACGACCTGGCGCAGGTGCTCAGGGGTGGTGCCGCAGCAGCCGCCCACCAGGGACAGCCCGTACTCGGCGACGAAGGTCTCCTGCGCATCGGCCAGCTCGGTCGCGGTGAGCGGGTAGTGGGCACCGTCCTTGCCCAGCACCGGCAGGCCCGCGTTGGGCATGCAGGAGATCGGGACGCGGGAGTGGCGGGCCAGATAGCGCAGGTGCTCGCTCATCTCGGCCGGGCCGGTGGCACAGTTCAGGCCGATCATGTCGATGCCCAGCGGCTCCAGCGCGGTCAGCGCCGCACCGATCTCCGAACCCAGCAGCATCGTGCCGGTCGTCTCCACCGTCACCGAGCAGATGATGGGCAGGTTCGTGCCGGTGGCCTCCAGGGCGCGGCGGGCCCCCAGCACCGCCGCCTTGGTCTGCAGCAGGTCCTGGGTGGTCTCCACCAGCAGCGCGTCAGCGCCCCCGGCGATCATGCCCTCGGCGTTCTGCTGGTAGGCGTCGCGCAGGGTGGTGTAGGGGGCGTGGCCGAGCGTGGGCAGCTTGGTGCCCGGGCCCATCGAGCCCAGCACCCACCGCTGCTGCCCGGTCTTCTCGGTGAACTCGTCGGCGACCTCGCGGGCGATCCGCGCCCCGGCCTCCGACAGCTCGTACACCCGCTCGGGGATGTCGTACTCCCCCAGCGCCGCATGGTTGGCGCCGAAGGTGTTGGTCTCCACGCAGTCCACACCGACCGCGAAGTACTCCTCGTGCACCGAGCGCACGATGTCCGGGCGGGTGAGGTTCAGGATCTCGTTGCAGCCCTCCAGCTGCTGGAAGTCATCCAGGCTGGGGTCCTGGGCCTGGAGCATGGTGCCCATGGCTCCGTCGGCGACCACGACGCGTGAGGCGAGGGCCTCACGGAACGCGTCGATCCGGGCTGAGGGTGTGGTCGTAGGCGTGTGCGAGGCCATGGAGCTGCTCCCGTGGTTGCGACGGCTGTCGGCTTTGCGCCTTCCGGTACGAGGGCGCACCGGGCCAGGGTAGCTGGCGGGCACCTTTCGGTGACGGCCGTCCCACGGCGTGGGACGGCGGGGCACTCGTACGGACCGGGTGGTCACGGCGTGGCCGGGGCCGGCCGGTGGACGGGGCGGTGGGCACGGAGCCCGCCAGAGCGTGATCATGGTCCGATGCGCGGCCCTCTCCCCCTGGGTCGGCATCGACCGATATCGTTTGGCATTGTCGAACCGCTCTTCCCGGAGGTTGCTCCATGGCACGGACCATTCAGTCGCTGGAGCGCGCCGCGGCCATGCTGCGGTTGCTGGCCGGCGGCGAACGGCGCCTCGGGCTCTCCGACATCGCCTCCGCGCTGGACCTGGCCAAGGGCACGGCCCACGGCATCCTGCGCACCCTCCAGCAGGAGGGCTTCGTGGAGCAGGACGCCGCGTCCGGCCGGTACCAGCTGGGCGCCGAGCTGCTGCGGCTGGGCAACAGCTACCTCGACGTGCACGAGCTGCGGGCGCGCGCCCTCGTATGGACCGACGACCTGGCGCGCTCCAGTGGCGAGAGCGTCTATCTGGGCGTGCTGCACCAGCAGGGCGTGCTGATCGTCCACCACGTCTTCCGGCCCGACGACAGCCGGCAGGTGCTGGAAGTGGGGGCCATGCAGCCGCTGCACAGCACCGCGCTGGGCAAGGTCCTCTCCGCGTACGACCCGGTGGCGCACAGCGAGGCCGTGGAGGCGTCGCGGGAGGCGTTCACGGCGCACACGCTCACCGGCCTGGAGGACTTCGAGGGCGTGCTGGATCTCACCCGCGCCCGGGGCTGGGCGGCGGACGTGGAGGAGACCTGGGAGGGCGTGGCGTCGGTGGCCGCGCCGATCCACGACCGGCGGCGGATGCCGGTGGGCGCGGTGGGCATCACCGGCGCCGTGGAGCGGGTGCAGCGGGACGGCGAGCTGCGGCCCGAGATCATCGCCGCCGTGAGGGACTGCGCACGCGCGGTGTCCAGGGATCTCGGCGCGCAGCGCTTCTAACCGTTTTGCCCGGAATTTCGGCTTAGGTTTTCCTTCACAGAACCCTTGACGGGCTACTGGCCGTAAACAAAACTGCCGTTCGTCGGTCGGCATTGTCGAACACCTTACGACGATTGTCGTATGGTGGGCGGTGCCGGATCGCCGACCAACGCCCTCACCGAGGGCTCGGACCACCGGAGGGACCCGGGGTACGGCGCATCTCGGTGTCCATCTGGACGAAGGACAAAGGAGTCGCGGGTGTCCAGCTCCGACATCTTCATCAGCGAGACCATCGGTACCGCTGTACTGATCCTGCTGGGCGGTGGCGTGTGCGCCGCCGTCACTTTCAAGCGCTCGAAGGCGTACGAGGCCGGCTGGGTGGCCATCGCCTTCGGCTGGGGATTCGCCGTTCTCACCGGCGCGTACATCGCCGCGAAGTCCGGCGCGCACCTGAACCCCGCCGTCACGGTCGGCCTGGCCGTCCAGGGCGGCATCGAGTGGAGCCAGGTCCCGGTGTACTTCGCCGGCGAACTGCTCGGCTCCATGATCGGCGCGGTCTGCGTGTGGCTCGTCTACTACGGCCAGTTCCAGGCGCACCTCACCGACCCCGAGGTCATCAGCCCCCCGAAGGGTGACGAGGGCCTGGTCGACCAGGCCCAGGCCCCGAAGGCCGGCCCGGTGCTCGGGGTCTTCTCCACCGGCCCGGAGATCCGCAACGCGTGGCAGAACCTCGTCACCGAGATCCTCGCCACCACCGTGCTCCTCCTGGCGATCCTGACGCAGGGCCTGAGCGACGACGGCAAGGGCGTCGGCCCGATCGGCGCGCTGCTGACGGCCCTGGTCGTCGTCGGCATCGGCCTCTCGCTGGGCGGCCCGACCGGGTACGCCATCAACCCGGTCCGTGACCTCGGTCCGCGCATCGTGCACGCGCTGCTGCCGCTGCCCAACAAGGGCGGCTCGGACTGGGGGTACGCCTGGATCCCGGTCGCCGGCCCGCTGATCGGCGGGGCCATCGCCGGCGGCATCTACAACGTCGCCTTCGCCTGAGACCGAGCCAGAGCCGTAACAGAGCCGCAAGCCACCGCACCTCCTGGAGCACACACCATGAGCGACACCCACACCACCGGCCCGTTCATCGCGGCCATCGACCAGGGCACGACCTCCAGCCGCTGCATCGTCTTCGACCGCGACGGCCGCATCGTCTCGGTCGACCAGAAGGAACACGAGCAGATCTTTCCCAAGCCGGGCTGGGTCGAACACGACGCCACCGAGATCTGGCAGAACGTCCAGCAGGTCGTGGCGGGCGCCGTCGAGAAGGCCGGGATCACCGCCGCCGACGTGAAGGCCATCGGCATCACCAATCAGCGCGAGACCACGCTGCTGTGGGACAAGAACACCGGTGAGCCGGTCGCCAACGCCATCGTCTGGCAGGACACCCGCACCGACGCGCTCTGCAAGGAGCTCGGCCGCAACGTCGGCCAGGACCGCTTCCGCCGCGAGACGGGCCTGCCGCTGGCGTCCTACTTCGCCGGGCCGAAGATCCGCTGGCTGCTGGACAACGTCGAGGGCCTGCGCGAGCGCGCCGAGGCCGGCGACATCCTCTTCGGCACCATGGACTCCTGGGTCATCTGGAACCTCACCGGCGGCGTGGACGGCGGCAAGCACGTCACCGACGTCACCAACGCCTCCCGCACCATGCTGATGAACCTGCGCAAGCTGGAGTGGGACCCCAAGATCCTCAGCTCGATGGGCATCCCCGCCGCGGTGCTGCCGGAGATCAAGTCCTCCGCCGAGATCTACGGCGAGACCGCCTCCGGCGTGCTGGCCGGCGTCCCG
The DNA here is from genome assembly GCF_040907265.1 of Streptomyces sclerotialus. NCBI lineage: Bacteria > Bacillati > Actinomycetota > Actinomycetes > Kitasatosporales > Streptomycetaceae > Streptomyces > Streptomyces sclerotialus. The sequence goes on from NZ_JBFOHP010000002.1 coordinate 1,930,135, forward strand.
GTCGCCTCCGCGCTCGGCGACCAGCAGGCCGCCCTCTTCGGCCAGACCTGCTTCGACAAGGGCGAGGCGAAGTCCACGTACGGCACCGGCACCTTCATGCTGATGAACACCGGTGAGGAGCCCGTCAACTCCTACAACGGTCTGCTGACCACCGTCGGCTACCGCATCGGCGACGAGACCCCGGTCTACGCGCTGGAGGGCTCCATCGCCGTCACCGGCTCGCTGGTGCAGTGGATGCGCGACCAGATGGGCCTCATCAACTCCGCCGCCGAGATCGAGACCCTGGCCTCCACGGTCGAGGACAACGGCGGCGCCTACTTCGTACCGGCCTTCTCCGGCCTGTTCGCCCCGTACTGGCGCTCCGACGCGCGCGGCGTGATCGCGGGCCTGACCCGGTACGTCACCAAGGCGCACATCGCACGCGCCGTCCTCGAGGCCACCGCCTGGCAGACCCGCGAGATCACCGACGCCATGACCAAGGACTCCGGCGTCGAGCTGACCGCACTGAAGGTCGACGGCGGCATGACCTCCAACAACCTGCTGATGCAGACGATCTCGGACTTCCTGGACGCACCCGTGGTGCGCCCGATGGTCGCCGAGACCACCTGCCTCGGCGCTGCCTACGCGGCCGGCCTGGCCGTGGGCTTCTGGTCCGGCACCGACGAGCTGCGCGCCAACTGGCGGCGGGCCGCCGAATGGACCCCCCGCATGGACGCGGCCACCCGTGACCGCGAGTACAAGAGCTGGCTCAAGGCCGTCGAGCGGACCATGGGCTGGATCGAGGACGAGGAGTAATCACATGAGCACCCTGCAGAGCGTCCCGGCACTCGGGACGCACCCGGCCGACGGTTCGCTCCCGAGCCGCGCCGAGACCCGGGAGCGGCTCGACAAGGCGACGTACGACCTCCTGGTGATCGGCGGCGGCATCCTGGGCATCTCCACCGCCTGGCACGCCGCGCAGTCGGGACTGCGGGTGGCCCTGGTGGACGCCGGCGACTTCGCCGGCGCCACCTCCTCCGCCTCCTCCAAGCTACTCCACGGCGGTCTGCGTTACCTGCAGACCGGCGCGGTGAAGCTGGTGGCGGAGAACCACTTCGAGCGCCGCGCCGTCTCCCGCCAGGTCGCCCCGCACCTGTCGAACCCGCTGACCTTCTACCTGCCGGTCTACAAGGGCGGCCCGCACGGCGCGGCCAAGCTCGGCGCGGGCGTCTTCGCCTACTCCGCGCTCTCCGCGTTCGGCGACGGCGTCGGCCACGTCATCAGCCCGGCCAAGGCCCAGCGCGACGTGCCGGAGCTGCGCACGGAGAACCTCAAGGCCGTCGCCGTCTACGGCGACGACCAGATGAACGACTCCCGGATGGCCCTGATGACGGTCCGCGCGGCCGTCGAGGCGGGCGCGACCGTACTGAACCACGCCGAGGTCACCGGGCTGCGCTTCACCCAGGGCCGGGTCACTGGCGCGGACCTGAAGGACCGCACCGACGGCACCGAGTTCGGCGTCAACGCCCGCTTGGTGCTGAACGCCACCGGCCCGTGGGTGGACCACCTGCGCAAGATGGAGAACCCGAACGCGGCCCCCTCCATCCGCCTCTCCAAGGGCGCGCACCTGGTCCTCAAGCGCACCTCCCCCTGGAACGCGGCGCTGGCGACCCCGATCGACAAGTACCGCATCACCTTCGCGCTGCCGTGGGAGGACCAGCTGCTGCTGGGCACCACCGACGAGGAGTACGAGGGCGACCCGGCGGACGTCGCGGTCAACGAGAAGGACATCGCGCAGATCCTGGACGAGGCCGCGTTCTCCGTCCGGGACCAGCAGCTCTCCCGCGACCTGATCACCTACTCCTTCGCGGGTCTGCGGGTGCTGCCGGGCGGCCCCGGCGACACCTCCAAGGCCAAGCGCGAGACGGTCGTCACCGAGGGCGCCGGCGGCATGCTGTCGGTGGCCGGCGGCAAGTGGACGACGTTCCGGCACATCGGACGTACGGTCATGAACAAGCTCGCCGCGCTGCCCGGGCACCCGCTCGGCGAGGACATGGAGCCGATCTCGGAGCTGCCGAAGAAGCTGCCGCTGCCGGGCATCGCCAACCCGCAGGCGGTCGCGCACCGGCTGCTGGTCGACGGCGGCAACCCCGGCCCGCACATGTCCGCCGACACCGCCCGGCACCTCGCCACCCACTACGGCTCGCTGTCCTTCGACATCGCGCGCCTGGCGAACGAGGACCCGGCGCTGGCCGAGCGCATCCACCCCGACGCGCCCGAGATCTGGGCCCAGGTGGTGTACGCGCGGGACCACGAGTGGGCCGAGACCGCGGACGACGTGCTGCGCCGCCGTACGACGCTGACGATCCGGGGCCTGGCCACGGACGACGTCCGCGCGAAGGTCGAGGACGTGCTGTCGGCGCGTAAGAGCTGAGGCAGGGCCCGGCGGGCGGGACCTGCCGGCTGCTGAAGGGGCGGGATTCCGGGGCACCGGAGTCCCGCCCCGCCGCGTGCGCGCGCCATAATGGCCTCCCATCAGACATCCGATGTCTGACGGAGCATTCCGGCTATTCAGGCGTTCCGAGCGGGGAGGACGGCCATGGCGGTCACGGACGAGGCCATCGAGAAGATCAAGGGAATGATCGTCTCCGGCGCGCTGCGCCCCGGCGACCGGCTGCCCAAGGAGAGCGAACTCGCCGCCGAACTGGGCCTGTCCCGCAACTCCCTGCGCGAGGCCGTCCGCGCCCTGGCACTGATCCGCATCCTGGACGTACGCCAGGGCGACGGCACGTACGTCACGAGCCTGGACCCGCAGCTGCTGCTGGAGGCGATGAGCTTCGTGGTGGACTTCCACCGCGACGACACCGTCCTGGAGTTCCTGGCCGTCCGCCGCATCCTGGAGCCGGCGGCCACCGCGATGGCCACGTCCCGGATCTCCCCCGAACGGCTGGACGCGCTGGACGCGCAGCTGGACACGCTCGGCCCCGCCCCTTCGGTGGAGGACCTGGTCGCCTGCGACCTCGAATTCCACCGGAGCATCGTGGCCGCGTCCGGCAACTCGGTGCTCTGCTCGCTGCTGGACGGCCTCTCCGGGCCGACCACCCGCGCCCGCATCTGGCGCGGGCTCACCCAGAAGGACGCGGTGAGCCGCACCCTCACCGAACACCGCGCCATCCTCGGCGCGCTGCGGGCCCGTGACGCCGAGGCCGCCCGCGCCTGGGCCACCGTGCACATCGCCAGCGTGGAGCAGTGGCTGCGGGCATCGCTGTGACGGCCGTGACCCGGTGGGGCGGGCGGGCCGTTCCGGCGCCGGCCCGTGAGCCGTGGAAACCGGCCGTCGTGCCAGGCGGCCGGCCGCCCTCACCGGGCCCTTGCCGGGGTCCGGCAGCGGCGGTGGCACGGAGGGACATCCGATCTGTACCGCGCTCCGATGTATGACGTGGCCACCACGTCATCGCCTGCGAAGCGCCCGGCAGTTGACAGGGACAGATCGGATGAATGAGCACTCGTTAGTGCAGAGGGGCTGCGTTCGGGTACCACGGACGCCGTAGGCTGGGGGCGCACGGAACGGGAACAGCAACCGGCGGCCGCCGACGAGGGGCCGACCGGCCGGAAGGAGGCGTCGGGTGATCGAGCTGGAGGGGGTGCCCGAGCTGATCGATCCGGTCATGGTGGCCGCGTTCGAAGGCTGGAACGACGCCGGCGACGCCGCCTCCGCCGCGGTCGCGCACCTGGACCGGGAGTGGAAGGGCGAGGTCTTCGCCGCGCTGGACGCCGAGGACTACTACGACTTCCAGGTCAACCGCCCCACCGTCTTCCTGGAGGACGGCGTACGCAAGATCACGTGGCCGACGACCCGGCTCTCCGTGGTCCGGGTGGGCGGCGAGAAACCGCGCGATCTGGTGCTGGTGCGCGGCATCGAGCCCAGCATGCGCTGGCGGTCCTTCTGCAACGAGATCCTGGGCTTCGCCCACGAACTGGGCGTGGAGATGCTGGTCGTCCTGGGCGCGCTGCTCGGCGACACCCCGCACACCCGCCCGGTCCCCGTCAGCGGCGTCACCTCCGACCCCGACCTGGCGCGCACGATGGACCTGGAGGAGAGCAAGTACGAGGGCCCGACGGGCATCGTCGGCATCCTCCAGGAGGCCTGCACGCATGCCGGGGTGCCCGCGGTGAGCCTGTGGGCGGCCGTGCCGCACTACGTCTCGCAGCCGCCCAACCCCAAGGCGACGCTGGCGCTGCTCAACCGCCTGGAGGACCTGCTGGACCTGCGGATCCCGCTGGGCGAGCTGGGCGAGGACGCCCGGGCGTGGCAGCTGGGCGTGGACCAGCTGGCGGCCGAGGACAGCGAGGTCGCCGAGTACGTCCAGTCGCTGGAGGAGGCCCGGGACACCGCCGAGCTGCCGGAGGCGTCGGGCGAGGCGATCGCGCGGGAGTTCGAGCGCTATCTGCGGCGGCGGGACCCGCAGGCCGGTCCTGGTGTGGCGACCGACGGCGGGCTCGCCGACGGCCGCGACGGCTCCTACCTGCGCGACTCCGCCGGCGGGCGGACCCGCCCGCCCAAGCCGCCGAAGACGGACGGGGGCGGTCAGAAGCCGGCCCGTGGCGCGGAGGACGGCCCCGCGAAGCAGGACAGGCAGGAACGCGAGCAGGGGGATGCGCCGGACGGCGGCGCGGGCGGGACGGCCGGCGGGACGGAGGCCTCCAAGGCGTCCGGGGACCCGTCTCCGAAGGCGTCCGGGGACGCGGATCCGGCGGCACCGGCGGACCCGCCGGACTCCCCGGACACCGATTCCTCGGAGGACTGACCGAAACGGAGCGGGGCGGTGCGTTTGCACCGCCCCGCTTCGCCGTTCCTGTCGCCTTGCGGGCGGTCCGCGGGCACTTCCGCCCCAGCACCCCGCGTACGTCTCGGTAGTGTTTGACCGCTTGACGGGGTGTCATCGCTTTCTGGCCGATTTGCCCACGGTTCCCACTTCGGCCGGATCCCAAACGTAGGGGGGGGTCCCCGGGCTGGACGGGGGCGGGCGGAGGTAGCAGGGTGACGCCCCGGAGCCCCGGCGACACCGCGCCGCAACATCCGGTACACACCGCTGTTGCAGCCGCGGTGCGCCCGGAGCACAGGCACGGAGCGCAGGGCACGGAGCAGCACCCGAAGGGAGCGGTCCCAGCGATGACCGACCAGGCACCTCCCGGTACGGGCCCCGGCATGGCGGGCCCCGGACCCGACGGAGCGGGATTCACCTACCAAGGAGCCGAACCGGAGCTGATCGTCGTCGCGCGGGCCGAGCCCAGGCTCCGCGCCGGCGCGGACGGCGTACGGTCGGCCTCAGGAGCCGACATCTCCGCCCTGGAGATGTTCCTCAGTGACCAGCAGCTCACCCTGGAGCCGCTGTTCGGCAACGAGGACCGGATACGGGCGGCCATGCCGCAGGAGCCCACTGCGGGCACCGGCACCCTCCCGGACCTCACGCTCTTCTACCGGGTACGGGGCGGCGACCAGCGGGCCGTGGAGCTGACCGCCCGGCTCTCCGCCCTCCCGGAGATCGAGACGGCGTACCTCAAGCCGGGTGCCGTGCCCGCCTCGTCGGCCGCCCGCGGCCCCGAGGAGGACCAGGGCCGCAAGGAAGGCGCGCCGGCGACGCCCGACTTCACGGGCCGTCAGGGCCATCTCGGTGCCGCACCCGAGGGCGTGAACGCCGTATGGGCCTGGCAGCGGCAGGGCGGCGACGGCGAGGGCGTCACCATCATCGACGTCGAGGGCGCCTGGCAGCTGGGCCACGAGGACCTGGCGGAGCGGCTCGCCGGCATCGTGGTCGGCACACCGTTCCAGGACCTGGCCTGGCGCAACCACGGCACGGCCGTCCTCGGTGTCATCGGGGGCGACCGCAACGACAAGGGCGTGGTGGGCATCGCACCCGGCGCGGTGACCGCCGCGGCCTCCATCCAGGGCATCGGTTCGGCGGCGGCGATCCTCGCGGCGGCCGAGCGGCTGTCGCGCGGTGACATCCTGCTGATCGAACTCCACCGGCCGGGCCCGCGGTTCGACTACGAGCACCGTGACGACCAGCGCGGCTACATCGCGCTGGAGTGGTGGCCGGACGACTTCGCCGCGATCCGCTGGGCGACCGCGAAGGGCGTCGTCGTGGTGGAGGCGGCCGGCAACGGCGCGGAGAGCCTGGACGACGCGCTGTACGAGCGCCGCCCCGACCGCTTCCCGCAGTGGTGGCGCAACCCCTTCAACCCCTCCAACCAGGCGTCCGGCGCGATCCTCGTCGGCGCGGGCGCCCCGCCGCCCGGTACCCACGGCCGTGACCACGGCCCGGACCGCTCGCGGCTGGGGTTCTCCAACTACGGCACCCGGCTGGACGCCCAGGGCTGGGGCCGCGAGGTCACCACGACCGGCGGTTTCTGGGACCGGCCCGGCGACCTGCAGGGCGGTACCGAGGAGATCGCCTGGTACACGGACAGCTTCTCGGGCACCTCATCGGCGTCCCCTGTCGTGGTCGGCGCGCTGGCGTCGCTGCAGGGCATGCTCAAGGCCGCGGGTCTGGAGCCGATGGGTCCCGAGCAGGCACGTGACGTGCTGCGGAACACCGGGTCACCGCAGCAGGACGCACCGGGCCGGCCGGCCTCCCAGCGGATCGGCAACCGGCCCGACATCAGGGCGGCAGTGACGCACCTGGTGCCCACCTCGGTCGGCTCCGGCCAGGCCGAGCGGTACTGGGACGAGTTGCTTCCGTACCCCCGAGAACTCCCCCCGCGGCTCCGGCTCTTCGTGGCCGGCGCGTGGCGGAACCTGAACCGGCCGGCGCCCGAAGTGCGCCAGGCGGTGCACTCCGCCTTCGCGGGGGGACGGCCCGACGTACGTGTGTGGTACTCCGACGACGAGGTCGTCGGCCTGGTCATCACAGGCTGAACGAGCTGGTCGTCACCGGCTGAAGCACACCAACAAGTCAGGGAAAGGTAGCAATGACCACTCAGATGCAGCCCCTCACCCAGCTCGGCCAGCCCAGCACCTCCCCGTTCGGCCAGCAGGGCATGGGTCAGCAGTACGGCCAGCAGCCCTACGGCCAGCAGCAGTACGGCCAGCAGCCGTTCGGGCAGATGCAGCCGCAGCAGCAGGGCGGCATGTTCGAGCAGCTCCAGCAGCTCGGCCAGCAGCAGCCCTTCCAGCAGCTGCTGCAGCAGTTCGGGCAGCAGGGCGGCCAGCTGGGCCAGCAGGAACAGCAGGAGCACCAGGTCCTGCAGCACCTGCAGCAGGTCACGCAGCAGGCGGTGCAGCAGGTCGTGCAGCAGGTCCAGCAGCAGCAGCTGCGGGCCGGCCAGGCGAACGGCTTCGTCGCCGTTCCGCAGCCGATCCCGGGTCACCCCCGCGCGATCTTCCTGCGCATCGAGAACCAGATCCGCGTGCTCAACAACCCCAACGACACCACCTTCGACCAGGTCTCCGAGGCGTTCCGCAGCGGCTTCCAGGTCATCGGTGTCTGGGAGCAGCAGAGCCCGCACATCCTGCGCAGCATCCAGATCCGCAAGTTCTGACCGGCGGACCGGGCGCACACCGGGTCACCGGCTGACCGGTGACCCAGGCTCCAGAAACTAGCGGGGCGCTTCCTCCTCGGAGGAAGCGCCCCGTTACGTATGTCCGGTCAGCGGATCACAGCGCCACGCCGAGCAGCGCGTCCACGGCCCGGGACACCAGGCCGGGCGCGCCCTCGTCGGTGCCGCCCGCGGCCTGCTGCCGCTCGGCCCAGCGGTCGACGGCGGCGAGCGCGGCCGGCGAGTCCAGGTCGTCGGCGAGCGCCTCGCGCAGCTCCTCCAGGAGCGCCTCGGCGGGCGGGCCGTCGGGCCGGGAGACCGCGGCGCGCCAGCGGGCGAGCCGGTCGACGGCGTCCTGCAGCACCTGGTCGGTCCACTCCCAGTCGGCGCGGTAGTGGTGGGCCAGCAGCGCGAGCCGGATCGCGGCCGGGTCGGTGCCGGCCTGCCGCACCTTGGAGACGAAGACGAGGTTGCCCTTGGACTTGGACATCTTCTCGCCGTCCAGGGCGACCATCCCGGCGTGCACGTACGCCTTGGCGAACGGGTGCTCGCCGGTCAGCGCCTGGGCGTGCGAGGCGCCCATCTCGTGGTGCGGGAAGGCCAGGTCGGACCCGCCGCCCTGGACGTCGAAGCCCATGCCCAGGTGCTCCAGGGCGATGGCCACGCACTCGATGTGCCAGCCGGGGCGGCCCCGGCCGAGCGAGGCACCGTCCCAGCTGGGCTCGCCGTCGCGGGCCGCCATCCACAGCATCGGGTCCAGGGGGTTCTTCTTGCCCTGGCGCTCCGGGTCGCCGCCGCGCTCGGCGGAGAGCAGCCGCATCGCCTCGGCGTCGAGGTTCGAGACCTCGCCGAAGTGCGGGTCGGCCTCGACGGAGAAGTAGACGTCACCGTCGAGCTCGTACGCGGCACCGGCGTCACGGAGCCGCTCCACCATCGGCACGATGCGCGGTATGGCCTCGACGGCGCCGACGTAGTCCTTCGGGGGGAGCATCCGCAGGGCGGTCATGTCCTCGCGGAAGAGGGCGGTCTCACGCTCGGCGAGCGCGGTCCAGTCGTCGCCGGTGGCCACGGCCCGCTCCAGCAGCGGGTCGTCGACATCGGTGACGTTCTGCACGTAGTGGACCTGCCGCTTCGTGTCGAGCCACACGCGCTGAACGAGGTCGAACGCGTTGTAGGTCGCCGCGTGCCCCATGTGGGTCGCGTCGTACGGCGTGATGCCGCAGACGTAGATACGGGCGACGGGACCGGGGGCGAGGGTCACCCGTCCGCCGGTCGCGGTGTCGTGGATCCTCAGGTCGCGGCCCTGGCCGGGCAGGGCGGGGACCTCAGAAGCGGGCCATGCATGCATGCCACGAGCGTAACCGGACGCAGGTTCCGGATACGAACCGGAGTGTGGGTCTTGGCCTGATAGGCACTCTTGCGTCTTCGGCCCGGCCGTGCATGGCCGGGCCGCACAGGTCACAGCGGCGGCCAGGGAATGGGCGGCCATTCGCCGCTGGGCTGCGGATGCACGCCCGCGCGCAGCATTCCGGCGATCCGCTCCCGCAGCGCCGCGATCTCGTCCCCGGTGAGGCATTCGGCCAGTCGGGCGGCGAGCGGCTCCCCGTCCGCGGTCTCCGCGGCCAGCCGCTCCAGCACCGCGACGGCCTCCTCGGTCAGCGGCTCGCCCGCCCACCCCCACAGGAGGGTGCGCAGCCGGTCCGCCACGTGGAAGGTCACACCGTGGTCGATCGCGTAGCAGCGGCCGTCGGCGGTGGGCAGCAGGTGACCACCCTTGCGGTCACCGTTGTTGATCACCGCGTCCAGGACGGCGAGCCGGCGCAGCCGCGGGTCGTCGGCGTGCACGAGGAGCGCCGTCCGCTCCTCGTCGACCTGCGCGAGGCCGACCGCCTTCCAGCCGGGCCCCGGTTCCTCGTCGTCGACCAGGGCCAGCAGCTCGGGGCTGTCGCCCTCGCCGGACGCCTCGATCCACTCCTGGACCATGCCGCGCCCGTACGGGCCGTCACGCAGCACCGTGGGCGGGATGAGGTCCCAGCCCGTGGCGCGGGAGATCTCGTACGCGGCGACCTCGCGCTGGGCGAGCGTGCCGTCGGGGAAGTCCCACAGCGGGCGCTCCCCCGCGATCGGCTTGTACACGCAGTGGCCGGTCCGGTCCTGGTACGTGATCGAGCAGTACAGGACGGCGTTGGACGCCTCGCGGACCCGGCCGAGGACCGTGAGCTCGCCGTGCTCGAGGTGCTTCTCGAGCTCGGCGGGCGTCAGGCGTCCCGCCGGTATCCGTTCTGGCGCGGACATACGTGTCCCTCCGGGTCGAGCGGCAGGCTGCACAGCGGGCACGGCGGCCGGCCCGCGTTGACGACTTCCAGGGCGCGCTTGGCGAAGGCGCGGGCCATGGTGCCGGTGAGCCGGACGCGGAGCATCGGGGGGCCGTTCTCGTCGTCCTGGAGCAGCCGCTCCTCGGCCTCGGCGAGGTCCTCCTCGTCGTCGGCGTCCAGCTCGACCAGCGCCTGGGCCTCGACGATCATGCGTTCCTCGTCGCCGTCCCAGGCCAGCGCCATGGTGCCGACGCGGAACTCCTCCTCCACCGGGCTCTCCAGCGGCGCCGTGTCGGAGATCTCCGACGGGGCGACGGCCGGCACCGGGGCGTTGCCGCCGCTGCGGCGCACCACCTCGTCCAGCAACTCGTCCATACGCTCGGCGAGTGCGGCGACCTGGGTCTTCTCCAGGGCGACGCTGGTGGTGCGGCCGGCCGCTGTGGCCTGGAGGAAGAAGCTGCGGCGGCCAGGCAGCCCGACCGTACCGGCCACGAAGCGGTCCGGCGCGTCGTAGAAGAACACCTGACGGGACAAGGTCCTGCTCCGATTGCTCGACTGCGGGGATCTGTGGTCACGGAAAGGGGATCACAGGTGGCGTGGCGGGCAGCGCCGTCGCACCACCCTACTGCGCCCGCTGATCACGATGCTCCCGCGCCACCGCCGATCGCCGCGTCGCGCTCCGCGGCGGTGTCCGAGCCGTCCTCCTTGGGGGCCAGCGAGCCGAGGTCCCCGGTGTCGCCGAGCCGGATCAGGTACGGGCGGTGCGGGGTGTAGCGCACGGCCGTCACCGAGCACGGCTCGACGGACACCCGCTGGAAGAGGTCCAGATGCATGCCGAGAGCGTCCGCGACGAGGGACTTGATGATGTCCCCGTGCGAACACATCAGGTACACCGCCTCGGGGCCGTGCGCCTCCTCGATGCGCGCGTTCCAGGCGCGGACCGCGTCGACGGCGCGGTTCTGCATGGTGCGCATGGTCTCGCCGCCGGGAAAACCGGCGGCGGAGGGATGCTGCTGGACGGTGGACATCAGCGGCTCGTCGGTCAGCTCGGCGAGCTTGCGCCCCGACCAGTCGCCGTAGTCGCACTCGTTGATGCCGTCCTCGGTGTGCAGCGGCAGTTCCGGGCGGGCCGCCAGCAGCGGGGCCAGCGTCTCCCGGCAGCGCTGGAGGGGGCTGGACACCGCGGCGGCGAGCGGCACGCCGGCGAGCCGGCCGGGCAGCGCAGCGGCCTGCGCGACGCCGCGCTCGTCCAGCGCGACGCCGGGCGTGCGGCCCGCGAGGACGCCGGAGTTGTTGGCCGTGGAGCGGCCGTGCCGTACGAGGATCAGCGTGGGCATGGCAGCCAGCCTACGTTCTCCCCGCAAGCGGAGGACGGGCTGCCCCGCCGACGTTTAGACACCGGCTCCAGCAGTGAGAATGCCCCTTGTGATCGTGGATTGTGCCATCTACCGGAACGGCCGGCGGATCGAGAAGCCGGCGGGATACTCCACCGCGCTCGACGAAGCCCGCGCGGAGGGGCACTCCTTTCTGTGGCTCGGCATGCACGAGCCGACCGAGGAGGAGTTCGAGCAGGTCAGCGAGGAGTTCGGGCTCCATCCGCTGGCCGTGGAGGACGCGCTCAAGGCCCATCAGCGGCCGAAGCTGGAGGTGTACGACGACTCTCTGTTCATGGTCCTGAAACCGATCGTGTACGACGACGAGGAGGGCAGCGTCAGCACGGGCGAGCTGATGCTCTTCATAGGCGACTCCTTCGTCGTCACGGTGCGGCACGGCGAGGGCAGCCCCCTGGCGGCCGTCCGGCAGCGCCTGGAACACGAGCCCGACGTCCTGGAGAAGGGCCCGACGGCGGTCCTGTACGCGGTCAGCGACGCGGTGGTCGACCACTACATCGACGTGGCCGCGGAACTCCAGCTGGACCTGGAGGAGTTGGAGGCCGACGTCTTCGCTCCGGTGGGCTCGGACGGCAGGGGCGGCCGGAGCAGCCGGAACACCGCGCAGACGATCTACGCCTTCAAGCGCGAGGTGCTGGAGTTCCGGCGCGCCACGGGGCCGCTGACCGAGCCGATGGCGCGGCTGCAGAACCCGGGCGTACCGTTTGTGCACGACGAGGCGCGGCCGTTCTTCCGTGACGTCGACGACCACCTCACGCGGGCCAACGAGTCCGTGGAGGGCATGGACCGGCTGCTGTCGGACATCCTCTCGGCCCACCTGGCGCAGATGGGCGTGCGGCAGAACGACGACATGCGCAAGATCTCCGCGTGGGCCGCGCTGGCCGCCGTACCGACCATGATCGCGGGCATCTACGGCATGAACTTCGCGCACATGCCCGAGCTGGAGTGGACCTTCGGCTACCCGGCGTGCCTGCTGGTCATGGCGGTGCTCGAACTGTGGCTCTACCGGCTCTTCAAGCGACGGGGCTGGCTGTAGGGCCCCGGGCCCGTCAGGCGAACTCCGGTGACGCCGCGGCCGGGCCGCTCAGCGCGTCCCGCCGCTCGGGCATCCGCAGAGTGATCATGCGCCGCCGGCCGTACGCCCGCTCGTAGGCGTACACGGCGTGGATGCCGGCCTCGAGCGCGGCGCGCTTCGCGCGGGGCCAGCGCAGGATGTGGCCCATCCGCTCCATCACCGCGAGGCTGACGTCACGGTAGACGGCGATCTCGGCCTGCACGCTCTCCCGCAGGATCCGCCGGATCTCCTCGGCGTGCCCGTCGCCGGCCAGCCGCAGCAGTTCCTCGTGGCAGTACGCGAGGTGGTTGTCCTCGTCCCTGGCGATCATCCGGACCGCCTTGCCGACCTCCGGATGGTCGCCGAAGTGCTTCACGAGCAGCGCCATCTGCGCGGCGGCCCGTTCCTCGGTGATCCGGCTGTGCGCCAGGTACGTGACGATGTCCGTCTCCGTCAGCGGCTCGTCACGCTGGAGTTTCTCGTGCGCGAGCCCGATGCCGCGCCGCTCCAGGAGCATGGTGTAGTCGGCGGCCGCGGGAACCGCGACGGCCTGGAGCCCGCGCCGCCGCAGCAGGGCGTTGAAGATCCGGCCGTGCTTCTCCTCGTCCGCGCCGTGCCGTGCGATCTTGCGGGCCATGGCCCGCTGGCTCTCGGGGACCAGCGCGGCGATCCGCCCGTTCTCCCAGCCGCCCTGGGTCTCGCCGCTCGCGGCGATGGAACAGAACAGCCGGAAGGACTCGTCGTGGTCCAGGATTTCTTGGAAGAGACTCTTCGCCGTGAGCATCGACGGACCTCCATGACTCCACCTCGAACAGGACACCCGCAAAGGAAAAGTCAAGTGCGGTGTGGTGTCCACGGCAACACGGAGCCCGGCGAACTCCTCCGAACGATGGACCGTGGGCACATATGCGGGGCGTAACCACCCCGGCCGTCGGCGCGTTGTGCTGTGTGACGGCCGTGGCGGGGAAGACCCCCGAGCCCCCACCACGGCCGCAGTCGTCCGGCCCTGGGGCCGTCCCCCCGTCCCAGGGCCGTCCTCTCCTGTGTCGGGCCGCTCTCTCAGGCCAGCCCGGCCCGCTCCAGCGCCTCGGTGCCCGCCCGCAGCGCGGCGATCCGCTCCTCCAGCGTGAAGCCGGCGGGCGACAGCGTCAGCGTCGTCACACCGGCCGCGGCATAGGCCTGCATGCGGTCCGCGATCCGCTCCACCGAGCCGAGCAGGGCGGTGGAGTCGATGAGCTCGTGCGGGACGGCGGCGGCCGCCGCGTCCTTCTCCTTCGCCAGGTACTTCTCCTGGATCTCGGCCGCCGCCTGCTCGTAGCCCATCCGCCGCGCGAGCTGGTTGTAGAAGTTCTGCTTGCGGCTGCCCATGCCGCCCACGTAGAGCGCGGTGTACGGGCGGAAGGCGTCGGCGAGCGCGGGCACGTCCTTGTCCTCGCCGACGGCGATCGGCAGCGTCGGGCAGACGTCGAAGCCCTCCATCGTCAGCCCGGCCTTCTCCCGGCCCGCGCGCAGGTGCGAGATCGCCGTGTCCTGGAGGTGCTCGGCGGCGGGGAAGATCAGCAGGGCGCCGTCGGCGATCTCACCCGTCTGTTCCAGGTTCTTCGGCCCGATCGCGGCGATGTAGAGCGGGATGCGCTCGCGCTTGGGGTGCACCGTGAGCTTGATCGGCTTGCCCGGGCCGTCGGGCAGCGGCAGCGTCCAGTGCTCGCCCTCGTAGGTCAGCCGCTCGCGCGACATCGCCTTCCGTACGATCTCGACGTACTCCCGGGTCCGCGCCAGCGGCTTGTCGAACTTCACGCCGTACCAGCCCTCGGAGACCTGCGGCCCCGAGACGCCCAGCCCCAGCCGGAACCGGCCGTCGGACAGGGAGTCCAGAGTGGCGGCGGTCATCGCCGTCATGGCGGGCGTACGGGCCGGGATCTGGAAGATCGCGGAGCCGACGTCGATCCGCTGCGTCTGCGCGGCCACCCAGGACAGCACGGTCGGCCCGTCGGAACCGTACGCCTCCGCCGCCCAGCAGACCGCGTACCCGAGGCGGTCGGCCTCCTGCGCGACGGCGAGGTTGTCCCCGTCCATGCCGGCACCCCAGTAACCGAGGTTGATCCCGAGCTTCATGCGGCTCCCCTCACTCATCGTTGACGATCACGTCATGTTCGATGTTCGCCGTCCGCGCTACAAGAGCGTCGGATCCATGGCACGACGCATCGCGCCGCTCATCGCATCGCCCATCCATTACTCATCAGTAATGGTGCTGCCCGGGGACTGTAACGCGCGGCCCCCACCAGGCGTAAGACATGCACCGGCCGCCACCGCGCGGTGGGTTGTCCACAGGTCCCCGCAACTCCGGGACGGGCCAGTAACCTCAGGGCCCATGGAGCAAAGGCACCTCGGCCGCACCGGCCTGCGCGTGTCCCGTCTCGGTCTGGGCACGCTGACCTGGGCGCGCGATACGGACGACCGTGACGCCGCCGACCAGCTCAAGACGTTCTGGGAGGCGGGCGGCACCCTCGTGGACACCGCCGACGTCTACGCCGACGGCGGCGCCGAATACCTCCTGGGCCGGATCGTGGAGGGCATGGTGCCCCGCCGTGACCTGGTCATCGCGACCAAGGCCGGCAGCGTCCTGGAGCCGGACCGCAGGGTCGACGGCTCCCGCCGCCATCTCCTCGCCGCGCTCGACGACTCCCTGCAGCGCCTCGGCACCGACTACGTCGACCTCTGGCAGGTCCACGCCTTCGACCCGCACACCCCGCTGGAGGAGACCCTCCAGGCCCTGGACACCGCCGTCAGCAGCGGCCGGGCCCGCTACGTCGGCGTCGCGAACTTCTCCGGCTGGCAGCTCGCCAAGGCCGCGACCTGGCAGCTGGCGGCGCCGGCCGTGCGCACCCGGCTGGCGAGCGCGCAGCTGGAGTACTCCCTCCTCCAGCGCGGCGTCGAGCGCGAGGTGCTGCCCGCCGCGCTCGACCTCGGCCTGGGCCTGCTGCCCTCCTCCCCGCTCGGCCGCGGCGTCCTCACGGGCAAGTACCGGCACGCCACGCCGCCCGACTCACGCGGCGCGTCCGAGCACTTGGCGCCCTTCGTCGCGCCGTATCTCGACGACGCGGCCGGCCGGATCGTCGACGCGGTCGCCACGGCGGCGGACGGCCTCGCCGTGACCCCGCTCCAGGTCGCCCTGTGCTGGCTCCGCGACCGTCCGGGCGTGACCGCGCCGCTCGTCGGCGCGCGTACTGCGCAGCAGCTCAGGGCGGCATTGTCAGTGGAGACCCTTAGTCTTCCTGACGAGATCCGGCGTGCACTGGACGACGTCTCCGCGCCCGTGCACCGCTATCCCGACCACGACTGGAGCACCCTGTGAACACCGACCAGCCCACCGGCGTCCCCGCCCCTGCCGAGGCCCAGGAGCCTCCGGCTCCGGCGGGCGACGACGCCCCGCGCCCGGACACCGGCGGCGGGGCCGCCGGTGGCGCGGCGGACGGCGGCACGGCGAGCGGCGCGGTGACCGGCGCCGCGGGCTCGGGTGCGGGCGGCGGCAAGGCGACGGCAGCCGCGCTGGCCGCCGCGGTGCGGGCCGTCGAGAGCGGCGAACGCTCCGCGGCCTCGTTCTTCAACGAGCCCCAGCGCGGTCCGGGCCCGGCGTCGCCGACGGGGCCGGGCTCGCAGGCGGGCCCGGGCGGGCAGCGGAGGCCGGCTCCGGGGGGCCCGGGTTCCGGCTCTGGTTCCGGCTCTCCGGCGGCCGGGGGCCCGGCGGGCGCGGGTGGTCCTGGTGGCTCGGGCGGTCACGGTGGGTACGACCCCGGTGGCCAAGGGGCCGGGGGTGGCCCGGGTGACCAAGGTGGCCAGGGTTCCGGCGGAGGCCGGGCGGGGGCGCCCGGTGCCGCGCCAGGAGGCGGTTTCGGTACGCACGGCGGGCCGGCGCCCTCCGGATACGCCGCTGGGCCGGACGCCGGTCCGGGAGCGGGCGGGCCTGGAGTGAGCGGCCCCGGTGGTCCGGGAGGCCCGGGAGGCCCGGGAACAGCGGGTCCGGGCGGTGGGCCGGCAGGACCGGGCGGCCCCGGTGGCGCGCACGGGCCCGGTGGCGCCAGCGCGCACGGGCCCGGTGGCGGGCCGCAGGGGGCCGGTGTGCCAGGGGGCCCGGCGCGGCAGGCGCCGAGTGGGCCGATCGCGCCCGGTACCGATGGCGTACGCCAGGTGCTCGCCGCGGGCGGCGCCCCTGAGGCGCTGGCCGAGAAGGCCGTACGAGCGCTCGGCGAGCAGGCCGGCGCGACGCTCCGCGAGGACCCGTGGCGGCTCCTGGCCGTGGCGGGCGTGAAGCCCGAGCAGGCCGACACCTTCGCCCGCGCCCTGCTCGGCCCCGAGTGCGGCCCCGGCGACGAACGCCGCGCCCAGGCCCTGATCGGCTGGCTCCTGGAGCAGGCCGCGCTGGCGGGGCACTCCGCCCTGGAGGCGGGCGCCCTGCGCTCCGCGCTGGCCGCGCGGGCCGTCCCGGACCCGGACGAGGCCCTGCAGACGGCGATCGCCGAGGGCGAGGTGCTGGTCTTCCAGGACGCCCTGGACGACCCGTCGGCGCCGCCGCGCCCGGCGGGCGCCGAGGACGACGAGGAGCAGCCCGTCCGGCTGCTCTTCGGCCTCGACCGCTTCGCCATGGCCGAGGAGAGCGTCGCGGACGGCCTCTCCCGCCTGCTCAACACCTTCGAACCGGTCCCGGAGACGGACGAGGACGCGACGGCCGACGCATCGGCCGAAGCCCCCGCGGAAGCGGCCCCACAGCCCCAGCGCCCCGCCCCGGACGCACCGACCGGCGGGGACACGGGTGCCGGTACGGATGCGGAGACCGGTACGGACACGGGAGCCGGCGCGGGCGCCGGGGCCGGTGCGGACACGTCCGCCGACGCGGCCTCAGAGGTCGGTACCGGCACGGCACCCGACGCCGACGAGTCAGCCGACGCCGACGGGCCCGCCGGTACCGAGGAGTCAGCCGACGCCGAATCAGCCGGTACCGAGGAGTCCACCGGTGCTGACGCCCCAGCAGGTGCGTCGGCGGAGCCGGACGCATCGGAGGAGCCCGACGCGTCGGCGGAGCCGGGGCCGGGTGCGGACTCCCCCGCGACCGCGGGCACCTTCCACGGCTCGCCCGCGGACGCGGTGTCCGCCGAGGACGTCGCGCCGCGCCCCGTACGGGTGTCGGCCGCCCGCTGGGAGGCCGCCGCGGCCGTCGCGCCGTCGTCGTCCGCCGGGGCCCTCATCCGGGCCGCCACGCACAGCGGCCTGGTCGCGCACACCGGCGGCGAAGCCGCCCGCGCCGAGCCCGCCGCACTGATCGCCGCGGCCCGCGCGCTGGGCCTGCGGGCCGTCGGCGCCACCCACACCGCGGACGGCCGCCGCCGGCTCGCCGACCTCGTCACGGAAGCCACGGCCCACTACGCGGCCTCCGGCGTCCCCGCGTCCGCGACCGCCTCCACAGCGGCCGACGCCCGGCCCGGCCCCGCCGCCGTCACGCTCGGCGGGCTGCTCGCCGGCCGCGAGGGTCCCGGCCGGGACGCGGACGGCTCGCTCGCCCTGGACCTGCTCGTCGTCCTGGACGCGCCGCAGCTCGACCTGGAGACCGCGGCCCTGCTCATCGAGTCGCTGGCCGACGGCACCCGTCTCGTCCTGAGCGGCGACCCCGGTGTGCTGTGGTCCGCCGGCCCGGGCCGCCTCTTCGCGGACCTGCTCGCCGCCCGCTGCTGCCCGCAGGTCGCCTCCCGTACGCCCGACTTCGGGCCCATCGGCGAGCTGGTCTCCGGCATCGGCATCGGTGAGCTGACCCAGGTCGAGGCGCCGGAGAAGGAGGTCGTGATCGTCCCGGTGCGGGACGCCGGCGAGGCGGTGCACCGTACGGTCCAGCTGGTCGCCGACTCCGTACCGCGCGCGATCGGCGTGCCGACGGCGGAGACCCAGGTCATCACGGTGGGACACGGCGGCGCCGCGGGCACCCGGGCGCTCAACGCGGCGCTCAAGGAGCGCCTCAACCCCGGCCCCGGCCGGTTCGGCGGCTTCGATCCCGGTGACCGCGTGGCGTACAGCCCCGCCCCCGGCCGTACGGTTCCTGGCCAGGTCACCGGCGCGGACGCGGAGGGCCTGCGGCTGGACTGCGGCGGCGCTCCCGTGGTCGTACCCCGCGACCAGGTGGCGGGCGGGGCGCTGCGCCACGGCTGGGCGCTCACCGCGCACCAGGCAGCGGGCATGCGCTGGCCTGCGGCCGTGGTGGTGGTGCCGGGTGACGCGGCGCCCGGGCTGACCCGCTCCTGGGTCTACACCGCCTTCGGGCGCGGCGAGCGGCACCTGTCCGTGGTCCAGGGCGCGGACCAGGCACTCCCCCGCGCGGTGGCCGAGATCCCCGCCAAGGAACGCACCACCCGGCTGCGCACCCTGCTCCAGCTCCAGCACACCCAGTGGGAGACGGCCCCGGCGTGACCACGGTGGTGGGTCGCCTGCCGTCCGGCAGGCGGCCCACCACCAGCCCGGCACACGACCCCGGCGGTGCCAGGGGCCGGCGCTCCCGATCGCTCCGGCTGCCCGGCCTCAGCGCCCCGTCCGAAAGCCCGGTTCAGCGTTCCCGGTCCACCGGCCTCAGTGCGGAATCGCCGCCTCGGTAGCCGTTGGCCGGGCGGCCTCCGCCGTCTCCGCCGCGGCCACCACCGGCTGCCGCTCCGGTGCCGGAGACGTCCGCGTCGGGTTCGTCCGCGTCGAGTTCGCCCCCATCGGGTTCGTCCGCGTCGAGTTCGCCCCCATCGGGTTCGTCCGCGTCGAGTTCGCCCTCATCAGGTTCGTCCCCGTCGGGAATGTCCTCGTCGGAGTCGTCGTCCTCGAAGCCCAGTTCCTCGTCGAAGACCGAGCTGACGTCGAAGCGGCAGACGACGCGCTGCGGGTCGGCCTGTTCGAAGGGGGCCGCGAGCCACTCGCCCGGCTCCGGGGGTTCCTCCGCCGCCGCGACCCACAGCGTGGAATCGCCCTCCTCCAGGCCGAACTCCTTGTGCCGGGAGGCGATCTCGTCCGGCTCGTACTCCCCGAAGAGCACACCGAGCGCCGCGTGCACGCTGCTGCCGACGACGGCGGACGCCGTGTTCCCGCCCGGCCTCGACGGGCTCTGCGCGGCACCCGGCTCCGTGGCCGAGCCGGGGTCGAGGTCGGCGATGCGCTGCGCCTGCGACAGCAGCCGCTGCGGTTCCACGACGGTGTAGTCCCGGCGGATCAGCACGCTGAGCGCGCTCGGCTCCTCGGGCCCCGCGTACGCGGGCAGCCCGTCGCTGCCGGGGATCTCGAAGGGCGTGACCTCGTCGTAGGTGTCGTAGAGCAGCTCGTCGTACGCCTCGGCCGCCGCGGCCAGTTCATCGAACGCGGCGTAGACGGCGGCATCGTCCTCACCCGAGCGGCGTTCGACCGCGTCGAGGTGACGGTCCAGCGCGGCTTTGACCGCCTCGGCGGCGGCACGTACCTCGGCAGCGGAGGGCTGCGCAGCATCAGACATAGTGCAGACGCTATCCGTACCCGGGCCGGTCCCGCACAATAGATGCGATGCCGGAATATGAATTCTGCGATGTGTATGTGCCGCGGGGAGTCTCCCGTAAGGCCGCCACACGCCTGCTGACCGACCACGCCGAGTACGGACACTGGGAGTTGGACCGCCTCCGCCTCAATCCCGACGGCAGCCGCAAGGTGCGGCTGCGCCGCCGGATCATCCGCCAGATTCGCGCGACCTGGTGACATGGGCCCGTACCGGCTCGTGTGACGCCCCGCCGCCGTGCCGGGCGGGCGCCGGAATCTGCCCCGCCCCCGATTCTCCGGCGGCGGGGCATCACCCGACGGTGTGGGAGTTCCTCCCGATTCGCTCCACTCCGAGGGGTTGAGCAGCGAGCGAACGATCCGTCTGCCGTCCCGCCGAAAAAGGCCAGTTCCGCACGCGCGGCGGCTGATAATCGCCGTAAGCGCCCCTTGCGGGCCCGCGGCGGCAGCACGGATGACGGTCCTCGCCAGCCTCGTGGCCTTACGGCACACGCGGCACGGAAGCGCCGCTCCCCTTCCCGGCCTCGCCCCTCTCCTAGCCCCGCACTCCGCCCGTCGTCCGGGCCTTGC
This sequence comes from Streptomyces sclerotialus, assembly GCF_040907265.1. Taxonomy (NCBI): domain Bacteria; kingdom Bacillati; phylum Actinomycetota; class Actinomycetes; order Kitasatosporales; family Streptomycetaceae; genus Streptomyces; species Streptomyces sclerotialus. The sequence goes on from NZ_JBFOHP010000002.1 coordinate 1,950,525, forward strand.
GGTACAGGATCACGCCCGCGCCGAGCAGCGCCGCGCCGGTGGGGAGCAGTGCGCCGGCCGGGCCCTGGCCCGTCTCCGCCAGCTGCCGGCGTCCGGCGGGCCGGGGGTGGGTGGCGGGCGTGGTGACGATCTCCTGGTGTGAGCGCGGCGGCGTCTGCGGGTGGGTGTCCCGGCCTTCGCCACCGCCCGGGTACGCCGGCTCTCCGGGCTCCCCCGGTTGCCCAGGGTCCCCCGGCTGGTCAGGATTCCCCGGCTGGTCAGGGTTCTCCGGCTGGTCAGGGTTCTCCGGCTGCCCGGGATGGTCCGGCTCCTGCGGCGGGGGCGGTGTGTCGTCACCGGGCGGCTGGTGGTCGTCACCCGGCGGCTGGGTGCCATCGTCCGGCGGCTGGGACGGCCCCGGCTGTTCCGGCTGTTCCGGCTGTTCCGGATGTTCCGGCTTCTCCGGGCCGGACGGCGGCTTCGTGGGTGCGTCGTTGCCGCAGTCGTTGCCCGTGACGGGGTTGAGCCCGCCGATGACGGTCACGCTGTTGCCGCAGATGTTGACCGGTACGTTCACGGACACCTGGACGCTGTTGCCCGAGCCGACGCCCGGGGAGTCGTGCGTGCCCCCCTCGGCCTCGGCGGCGGGGCCCGAGCCGTGGCCGCCGTGCTGTCCGCCGCCGGAGCCGTTCCCGCAGCTGTTTCCCGCCGCCGGGTTGAGGAGGCCGGCGACGTTCACGGTGTTGCCGCAGACGTTGACCGGAACGTCCACCGGAACCTGGACCGCATTTCCCGACAGCACCCCCGGTGAATGAGCGGCCGCGCCGCTCGTGCCCGAATCCGCGTGCGCGTAACCCCCTGAAACGGCGAGTGCGCCGCCCGCGGCCACGACGGTGATCAGGCTTTTTCTCGCGACCTTACGCATAGGTCGTCCCTTCCCCTTTTCGCTTTCCGAAGGGGGGCGGAGCGTGGGTTCCCGTCCCCCGCGGCGGACGGTCGTGGGTGTCCGTCCGCCGAACGCCGGTCGGCCCCGGAGCGCATGGCACGCGCTGCGGAGCCGACCGGGATCACTCCCCCTGGGGGTGATGCTCAACGTCACTTGTTGACGCAGTTGTTGCCGAAAGCGGGGTTCAGCAGCCCGATCACGGAGATCGTGTTGCCGCAGGCGTTCACCGGAACGTGCACCGGCACCTGAACGACGTTGCCGGAGAGGACACCCGGCGAGTGGACGGCAGCACCCTGCGCGCCCGAGTCGGCAACGGCCAGACCCGCACCGGCGAGCACGAGACCACCAGCAGCAGCCGCAGCAGCGACGACCTTCTTGATCATTGTTCCTCCTCGTAGGCAATGCGGCCGCAAACTTCGGGCCGCATTCCTTGTAACGAGGGTGGAGTATTGAAGCTACGAGCCTATGGTTGCATTCACTCTTTTCAGTTAAGTGCTCACGAAAGACTGACCCCGCTTGACGCTTGTGGTGGACCCGGCGTCAGCCCCCGTACACCCACCTCCTCAGCTCTGCTCGGTCCTCACCTCCGCTCGGTTCCTCAGCTCTGCTCGATGAACCGGTCCAGGACCCGCGTGCCGAACTTGAGACCGTCCACGGGGACGCGCTCGTCCACGCCGTGGAACATGCCCGCGAAGTCCAGCTCCGGCGGCAGCTTCAGCGGCGCGAAGCCGAAGCAGCGGATGCCCAGGTCGTCGAAGGACTTGGCGTCCGTACCGCCGGAGAGCATGTACGGCACGGCGCGCGCGATCGGGTCCTCGGCCTTCAGCGCGGACTGCATGGCGTCCACCAGCGCGCCGTCGAAGTCGGTCTCCACCGCCTTGTCCGCGTGCACGTCCTCGCGCTTGACCCGCGGCCCGAGGATCCGGTCCAGGTCCGCCAGGAACTCCTCCTCCAGGCCGGGCAGGAAGCGGCCGTCGACGTGCGCCGTGGCCTGGCCGGGGATGACGTTGACCTTGTAGCCGGCGCCCAGCTGGGTCGGCGCCGCGGTGTTCTGCAGCGTCGCGCCGATGATCTTCGCGATGCCGCCGAGCTTGGCGAGCGTCTCGTCCATGTTCTCGGGGTCCAGCTCGGTCCCCAGAGCGTCCGACAGCTCGTCGAGGAAGGACCGTACGGTCTTGGTCACCCGTACCGGGAACTTGTGCCGGCCCAGCCGTCCGACCGCCTCGCACAGCTCGGTGATCGCGTTGTCGTTGTTGGTCATGGAGCCGTGCCCGGCCGTGCCGTCCACGGTCAGCCGCATCCAGTGCATGCCCTTCTGGGCCGTCTCGACGAGGTAGAGCCGCAGGTTCTCGTTCACGGTGAAGGAGAAGCCGCCGACCTCACCGATGGCCTCGGTCACGCCCTCGAAGAGGTGCGGGTGCTTGTCGACGAGGTAGCGCGCCCCGTACACGCCGCCCGCCTCCTCGTCCGCCAGGAACGCCAGCACGATGTCGCGCGGCGGCTTGCGTCCGGAACGCAGCCGGTCGCGGACGACCGCCAGCGTCATCGCGTCCATGTCCTTCATGTCGACGGCGCCGCGGCCCCAGACGCACCCGTCGGCGATCTCGCCGGAGAAGGGGTGGTGCGTCCAGTCGGCGGCGTTGGCCGGTACGACGTCGGTGTGGCCGTGGATCAGCAGCGCGGGGCGCGAGGGGTCCTCGCCCGCGATCCTGGCGACCGTGGAGGCCCGTCCCTTGTGGGATTCGAGGATCTGTGGCTCCAGGCCGACCTCGGCCAGCTTCTCGGCGACGTACTCGGCGGCGGCCCGTTCCCCCGGGCCCGAGTGGTCGCCGTAGTTGCTCGTGTCGATCCGGATCAGGTCGCGGCACAGGTCGACGACCTCGTCCTCGCCGGTGACTGCCGGTACCGGCTCCGCCCTGCCCGCTGCGGGCTTCGACTCGCTCACGCTGCCTCCTCATGTGCACGGCCGCGGCTCGCATCGGTGCGTGCGGTCACCGCGGCGGGGTCCGGTCCATCCTCCCTCTCCCCCGGCCCGCGCCCAAGGCCGCCATACTCCCGACACACGCTGGTCACAGCCGTGCGCCGGAGTACCGGCCCGGCGGTGGCCGCGCACCGGTCCGGAACCCGGCCGCGCCGCCCGCCGGGGGCGGTCCGGCCGAGCGCGTGATCGACCACCCCCAAATGTTTGCTATGGTTTTCCACGTCGGAAGGGCGCAGACGGCCCGCCCGACAGACACCTTGTCCGGGTGGCGGAATGGCAGACGCGCTAGCTTGAGGTGCTAGTGCCCTTTATCGGGCGTGGGGGTTCAAGTCCCCCCTCGGACACAGCGGAGCTGAGGGCCGGTCGGGAATCCCGACCGGCCCTCGGTCATGTGTGCTCTTCACCCGGCCCTCGGTCGTGTGCGCCCCTCGCCCGGCCGGCGGTCCGCTGATATCCGCGTGCGTCCGCCCCGGACCACTCACTACCCTGCGCGGGCGGACGAGCGGCGGACGCGTACGGCACGGGAGGCACTGCCTTGAGCGGCACGGAAAACGTTCTGATCTTCGACGCGGATGACACGCTCTGGGAGAACAACGTCATCTTCGAGCGGGTCATCGAGGAGTTCCTGGACTGGATGACCGGCCCTGAGATCGGACTGCGGCTCGGGCGGGACGGTGTGCGCATGGCTCTGGACGCCGTCGAGGCGGCCAATGCGAAGGTGCACGGGTACGGGAGCAAGGTGTTCCTGCGCAGCCTGGGCGAGTGTCTGGCGCAGCTGCACGGCCGGGACGCCACCGCGGAGGAGCTGGCCCGGATCGCCGGGTGGGCGGCGTCGTTCGACGGCGGCACCGTGGAGCTGATCCCCGGGGTGGCCGCGACCCTCGCCGAGCTGGCCGGCCGGTACGAGTTGCTGCTGCTGACCAAGGGGGACGCGGAGGAGCAGCGGCGGAAGGTGGACAACTCCGCGCTGGCGCACCACTTCCGGGGTGTGCACATCGTCGCGGAGAAGGACGTCGGTACGTACCGGAACCTGGCGCGGGAGTACGCGCTGACGCCGGAGTCGGCCTGGATGATCGGCAACTCCCCCAAGTCGGACATCCTTCCCGCGCGTGCCGCCGGGATGAACGCGGTGTTCATCCCGAACGACCACACGTGGGTGCTGGAGCACAGCGAGCTGGATCCGGCGGACGGGAAGGTGCTCCGGCTCGCCGCCTTCCCGGAGCTGCTGCGCCACTTCTGAAAGCCGGGCGCCCGGCTCAGGCGGGCGGGGCCCCGAGGTCCAGTGTGCGGGTGATGCCCGCCTCGGCCAGGAATCGTGCGTCGTGACTGACCACGATCAGGGCTCCTTCGTAGGCGTCGAGTGCGGCGACCAGCTGGCGCACGGACGCCAGGTCGAGGTTGTTGGTGGGTTCGTCCAGCAGCAGGAGCTGCGGTGCGGGCTCGGCGAGCATGAGGGCGGCGAGGGTCGCGCGGAAGCGTTCGCCGCCGGAGAGGGTGCCGGCCGGCTGGTCGGCGCGGGCGCCCTTGAAGAGGAAGCGGGCCAGCCGGGCCCGGATGTGGTTGGCGGTGGCCTGCGGGGCGAAGCGGGCGACGTTCTCCGCGACGGTCAGCCGGTCGTCGAGGACGTCCAGGCGCTGGGGCAGGAAGCGGTGCGGTACGTGGACCGCCGCCTCGCCCGCCGCCGGGGCGAGCTCGCCGGTGACCGTGCGGACCAGGGTCGTCTTGCCGGAGCCGTTCGGGCCGACGAGCGCGAGCCGTTCGGGGCCGCGCAGCTCCAGGTTGACGCGGGTGCCGCAGCGGGTCGTGAGGCTTCGGAGGGTGAGTACGCCGCGGCCCGGGGGCACGGCGGTGTGCGGCAGGTCGACGCGGATGGTGTCGTCGTCACGGACCGCCTCGGCCGCCTCGCTGAGCCGTTCCCTGGCCTCCTTGAGCTTCTCGGTGTGCATGATGCGGTGCTTGCCGGCCGAGACCTGGGCCTGGCGCTTGCGCTCATTCATGATCATCTTGGGTTCGCGCTTGTTGGCGGACATCTTGTTGCCGTAGCGGACCCGGCGGGCCAGTTTGACGTGGGCGTCGGTCAGTTCGCGCCGCTGCCGCTGTACGTCGGCCTCGGCGACCCGCACCATGCGCTCGGCGGCCTCCTGCTCGGCGGCGAGGGCTTCTTCGTACGCGCTGTAGTTGCCGCCGTACCAGTGGACCTCGCCGGCCCGGAGGTCGGCGATCCGGTCGACCAGGTCGAGCAGTTCCCGGTCGTGGCTGACCACGACCAGCACGCCGGACCAGCGCTCGACCGCCTCGTACAGCCGGGCGCGGGCCCGGCGGTCGAGGTTGTTGGTGGGCTCGTCGAGCAGCAGCACGTCCGGGCGGCGCAGCAGCAGGGCGGCCAGCCGCAGCAGCACGGACTCGCCGCCGGAGACCTCGCCGAGGGTGCGGTCCAGGTCGATGCCGTGCAGGCCGAGCTGGTCGAGGGTGGCGCGGGCGCGCTCCTCGACGTCCCAGTCGTCCCCGACGGCGGTGAAGTGGGCCTCGCTCGCGTCGCCGGCCTCGATGGCGTGCAGCGCGGCCCGGGTGCGGGCGATGCCCAGTACCTCGTCGACGGGAAGGGTGGTGTCCAGGGCGAGGTGCTGCGGGAGGTAGCCGATGTCGCCGGTGGTCTTCGCGCTGCCGGCGGTGGGGGTGAGCTCACCGGCGATGAGCTTCAGCAGGGTGGATTTCCCTGCGCCGTTGAGGCCGACGAGGCCGGTGCGGCCGGGGCCGACGGTGAGCTGGAAGTCGTCGAGGACGGGCGTGCCGTCGGGCCAGGCGAAGGTCAGGCCGGTGCAGACGATGGAGGCGGCGTGGCCGGAGCGGTCGTGCGGGGAGGACATACGGGTCTCCTGGATGCGGGCGCGGGCTGGTGGGGAACAGCGCGGGAGACACCGCGGGCGCGGGGAACCGTGTGCGGCCTGCCGCCGGAGGACGCGTGACGGGGCTGCCGTACGCATGCCGCGTACCTGTCTGCGTACGCGGGGCGGTCGGTCGGCCGTCGTGGGCACGAGGGCACGCCGAGGTCGGGGCACGGTGCGCTGGGACCAGCGCGGTGTCTCAGGACCTCAGACGAGCAACGGCCTTCTCCGATCGGCGGCAATGGGACCGAGGAAGACCGTACGCCGAGCGCGACGGAAACGCACACGCTTTTTTGGCTGCGTTAGCGGGAGCAGTTTCCGTGCGCTCCGGCGGGGCGGCGGTCGCCGTGGCGTTACGTGCGCGGCCGCAGCCGGACCCGCGCCGGGCCCTTGGCCTGCAGCGTGATGCCCGCGCCGACCGGCACCTCGGCGTCGTCCGCCGCCTCCAGCCCGTAGCCGCGGAGCAGTGTCGCCAGCGCCAGCACGGATTCCAGCATCGAGAAGTGCTGGCCGATGCAGGCCCGCGGGCCGCCGCCGAACGGGAACCAGGCGTACCGGTGCCGCCCGGCCGACCGCTCCGGCGTGAACCGCTCGGGGTCGAAGCGCTCCGGGTCCTCCCACAGGTCCGGGTTGCGGTGCGTGACCCAGGGGGCGACCACCACGTCCGAGCCCGCCCGGATGCGGTATCCGCCGATCTCGGTGTCCGCGACGGCCCGGCGGCCGACCACCGGAGCGGCCGGGTAGAGGCGCATGCCTTCCTTGAGCACTCGCGTCAGGTAGGGCAGCCGCTCCAGGTCGGCGGCGGTGGGCGCACGGTCGCCCAGCACCTCGACGGCCTCCTGCCGGGCGCGCGCCTGCTCCTCCGGGTGGCGTGAGAGCAGGTGCAGGGTGAAGGCCATGGAGGTCGCGGTGGTCTCGTGGCCGGCGAGCAGGAAGACCAGCACCTGGTCGCGGATCTCGGTGGCGTCGAGGCTGTCGCCCTCGTCGCTGCCGGCCTGTGCGAGGAGGGTGAGCAGGTCGTCACCCACGGGCCCGTCGGGGGCCGCGCGGCGCTCGGCGATGATCCGGTCGCAGACCGCGTACACCTCGGCGATCGCGGCCATGGCGCGGCGGTTGCCGGGGGTCGGCCACTCGCGCGGCACGTTCAGCGGTGCGTAGGCGCGGCTCAGGGCGTAGGAATTGATCACCGGGAAGGAGCGGTGGATGACCTCGACGGCGGCCTCCACGTCGGCGCCGAAGAGGATGCGCGCGACCGTACGCAGGGCCAGCCGGCTCATCTCGCCGATCAGGTCGACGCTCTCCCGCCCGCCCCAGCGCTGGGCGACCGCGGCGGCCTCCTGGGCGATCGCGTCGGCGTAACCGTCGACCCTGCGCTTGGTGAAGAGCGGCTGCACCAGCCGCCGCTGCCGCAGGTAGTCGGCGTCCTGGCTGGTCAGCAGGCCGTTCCCGAAGGCGGCCCGGACCTCTTCGTAGAAGGGGTTGTCCTTGCGGAAGTTCGCCGACTCCGTGGCGAGCACCTGCTGCACGCCCTCCGCGGAGAAGACGCCGTGGATCACGGTGCGCAGGCCGGGCGGTCCCGCCGACACCCGCACCACGTCACCGTGGTCGCGGCGGGCCCGCAGGAACGCCCCCAAGGAGTCCTGTTGCAGCTCGAACATCGACCCGAGGAGCGGCAGCCCCTTGGGGCCGGGGATCGCGGCGACGGGGCCCGCAGCGGTGTGCATATCGGTACCGGTGTCAGTCATGCCACCGGTCCTACCCCAATACGCCCTCGGATACGAGGAGTTGAGCACCACCTCGCGGGGCCGGCCGGGCCGGGGACGGCGCCCCGTACGATGGACCGGTGATCAGCAAGCGTTCCCGCCGCCCCGCCGCCCAGACCGCCTCCTGCCGTGTCACGGTCTGCCGTGGCTGCTGCTGCGGCGACGCGGGCAAGGTGCCCGGTGTCGACCACGCGAACCAGATCCCGCGGCTGCGGGCCGCGCTGGACGGCGCGGCCCCGGTGCGCGCTTCGGAGTGCCTGGACGTCTGCGACCAGGCGAACGTGGTCGTGGTCCAGCCGTCGCCCGAGGGGCGCGCGGCGGGCGGCCGCCCCGTCTGGCTGGGTCTGGTCAACGACGACGACGCGCTGGCGGACATCGCGGCGTGGATCAGGGCGGGCGGCCCGGGCATCGCCGAGCCGCCCGGCATCCTCGACCTCTACGCCATCAAGGTCTCCCGCCGCGTGAGCGAGGGCCTGCCGGGCTGAGGTCCGCCCCGGCCCGCCGCCTCAGGCGTGGCAGTGTCCCGCTCCCCCGCCCTCCTCGGGCAGGTCCAGTGCCGGGTTGCGGTCGAAGAAGCCGGTCGGTCTCAGCGTGAAGCCGCAGCGGTCGACGGGCATGACCGGCCAGTCCTCCAGGCGCGGCAGGTGGGTCGGGCCGAAGGTGTGCCAGAGGGTGAGGGCGGTGTCCGAGAGGGATTCGCCCGGCGCGCTCCAGGCGGTGACGCCCGCGCCGCCGGGGTGCTGGTTGGGGTAGTCGCCGTCCGGGTAGCGCCGTCCGGGCCGCCCCGCGGTGACCCACAGGTGTTTCGTGGCGTACGCGACGCGTGCCGCGACCGCGGAGCCCGGCTGCGCGAGCAGGGTGGGGCCGGGCTGGGGCTGGAGGGTGTACGCGACGGGCCGGCCCATGCGGTTACGGGAACCGGGATTGGTGATCCGCCAGCGGCGGCCGGCGGCCGGGTCGGCGAGCCGCCCGCCCTCGCCGGAGTCGGTGACCGGCGTGGCGCGGACCGTGAAGGCGTTGCCGTGGGGGTTGTCCGGCCCCATGGGCAGCGGCACGACGTCGACCTCCTCGACGGTGTTGGCGTGGCCGTCGACGGCCGGGTCCAGCCGGGCGCAGAAGAGGTGCTGGTGGTACGGGGCCTGGAGGCCGGGCGCGACCTCGGTGGCGTACGGCGAGTCGGTGCCGGGCCCGGTGGCGGAGGTCTGCACGAGGCCGGTGGACTTCACCTCGAACTCGATCGTGCCGTCCTGGTAGAGGTACCAGTAGAAGCCGTAGTCGTAGTTGCCGAGGGTCGCGATGTACGAGAGGACCATGCGGCGGGAGCGGCGGCTGTCGGCGGTGAAGCCGTCGAACATGTTGGTGTGCTTCCAGAGGAGGCCGTGGTCCTCCTCGTGCAGGCAGACGGCGTTGGGCAGCACTTCGGGGCGGCCGGTGTCGTCGGCCACGACGGCGTCGACGTACCGGATCTCGCCGAGGCAGTCGCAGCCCAGCCGGAGCGCGTTGGCGTTGCGGCCGAGGGTGTACTCGCCGACGTCGAGGTAGCACACCCAGTTGCGTGCCGGGTCCGGCTCGGCGTACGGGACGGCCATCTCGGCGAGCGAGGCGCGGTGCAGGACGGGCCGGTACCGGTCCCCGTCCCGGTGGGCGATCTCGTGCAGGACCAGGCCCTCACGGGCGTTGAAGTCCAGCCGCAGGCGCCAGTTCTGCCAGCGCAGGACGTGGTCCTCCAGGGTGAAGGAGGGGCCGTCGGGCTGGGTGATCTCCAGGGGTCTCAGGTCGGTGCGGGCCGGGCCGTTGAACTGCGCTTCGTAGCGGCCGCATTCGGCGGGTACGGGGACGGCTCCGGTGTCGACGAGGCGGAGGACACGGCCTTCGGTGAGGTCCACGTCGGCGACGAGGCCGCCGACCGGGTGCGCGAACGGGTTGTCCGACTCCGAGCAGCGCAGGAAGGTCAGCGAGCGCAGCATGCGCCGGCCGGTCTCCTCCGGTGTGCCGAAGTTCCCTGCGGCGAGCGGGGCGGCGATGACGAGGTCCAGGTCGGTGATGCCGCGTTCGGCCATGGCCTTGCGCCAGCCCGCGTCCGCTTTGACGATCTCGTCGCAGCGGTCGAACTCCTCGAAGAGCAGCGGCGGCTGGCCGTCGGCCACCGGGTCGAGCGGGCGGTACGCCACGAGGGCGCGGGCCGTGATGTCCACCAGGGCTTCGGCCGCCGCTCCGGTGGCGGGCTCCAGGAGGGTGACGCGGAGCCGGCGTACGACGGGGTCGCCGGGGCGGTGTGCGGTGACGGCGTGCCGGTCCGGCTCGTCGAGGAGCACGAGGGGGAAGCGGGTCGTCTCGCTCGCCCGGCCGGACGCGAGCAGCACCTCGCGCGCCGTGGTGATCTCGTGCGCGGTCAGCGGGTCGAGGGGGTGCCGGGCCTCGGCGGGAGCTGCTGCTGTGGCCATGGTCAGTTCTCCTCCCGTACGGCGGTGGCGGGGCGCGGCGCCGCGGCCGCCTTCTCCAGCTGGAACGCCTGGTTGCCCAGGCCGATCCTGGCGTGCACGGCGGGGCGGACGGCGCGCAGCACGCGCCCGTGCACGAGCCCCGCGACCGCGGCGAGCCCGATGACGGCGGGCAGCAGCCAGTTGAGCGGGGAGCCGGCGCCGGCGCCGACCAGGACCCCGAAGTCCTTGACCGCGTAGACCAGGACGACCAGCAGGGCCAGCCCGGCGAGGGTGGCGGCGACGAGCCGCCCGGCCTGGGCGCGGCCGGCGCCGCGGCGTACGAAGAAGGCGATGACGGCGGCGCACGCGGTGGCCATCAGCGCGATGACCCCGAGGGCGCCGAGGTTGCCGCCCCAGGTGAAGAGCCGCAGTACGGGGGTGGTGGGGTCGCCCGTGGGCGCACTGTCGGTGACGGCGAACGCGACGACGACGATCAGCGAGACGACGGTCTGGAGGAGCGAGCCGAGGGCGGGGGCGCCGCTGGTCTTCGAGGTGCGGCCCAGGGGCGCGGGCAGCAGGCCCTCGCGCCCCATGGCGAAGGCGTACCGGGCGACGACGTTGTGGAAGCTGAGCATCGAGGCGAAGATGCCGGTCACGAAGAAGACGTGCAGGACGTCGGTGAAAAGGCCGCCCAGCCGGGGCTCGGCGAGCGCGAAGATCAGTCCGGGGCCTTCCTTGCCGGCGGTGGCCACGACGTGGTCGGGCCCGGTGGCGACGCCGATGAGCCAGGAGCTGAGGGCGAAGAAGACCGCGGAGAAGCCGACGGCGAGGAACATCACCCGGGCCACGACGGTCCCCGGCCGGCTGGTCTCCTCCGCGTACACCGGGGCCTGTTCGAAGCCGAGGAAGCCGGCGACGGCGAAGCACAGGGCCGTGCCGAGGCCCGCGCCGCCGAGCGTCGTGGGGTCGAAGGCGTGCAGGGACAGCCCCTGCGGGCCGGGCTGCGCGGCGAACGCGAGGTCGAAGACGACGATGAGCGCGACCTCGACGAGCAGCAGGACACCGAGCACCTTGGCGTTGAGGTCGATCTTCAGGGCGCCGAGGGCGCCGGTGAGCAGGACGGCCAGCACGGCGGGGACCCACCACACGACGGTGACGCCGAAGAACGTGCCGAGCAGGGCGGCGAACTCGAAGCCGAAGATGCCGTAGATGCCGACCTGGAGGGCGCAGTAGGCGGCGAGCGCCACGAAGGAGGCGCCGGCGCCCGCGGTGCCGCCCAGCCCCCTGGCGATGTACGCGTAGAAGGCACCGGCGTTGTGCACGTGCCGGCTCATCTCCGCGTAACCGACGCTGAACAGCGCCATCACCACGCCGAGAATGACGAACAGCAGCGGCTGCCCGACGATGCCCATGACCTGGTACGTGGTCGCCATGACGCCGGCCACGACCATCAGCGGGGCGCTGGCGGCCAGGACGGACAGCAGCAGCCCGGGGGTGCCGATGCGGTCGGCGCGCAGGGCGCGTTCCTGTCCCTTGAAGGTACTGATCTCGTGCGTACTGCCGGTGGGCATGGCGGAGCGGTCCTTCCGGAGGCGGGGCGGGCGGGATCAGGTGACGCGCAGGGCGATGTCGCGGGCGGCCCTGAAGGCACGCACCGGGTCACGGGCGGGGTAGCCCCACGGCTCGGCGGTGACGTACGGGCCGATGCGGTGGAAGAGGGCCGCCGCCTCGGCCAGGCGCCCTTCGCAGTACTTGGCGTGCGCGAGGAAGTTCAGGTCGACCTTGCCGCGCGGGTGGTCGGCGTCCCCCTCCCACTCCAGCCACCAGTCGAAGGCGGCCTTCATGGCCTGGCGGGCGCGGCGGGTGACCCAGTGGCCCGACGCCACGGGGTCGGCGGGCTCCAGCCCAGCGGCGGCCAGGACGCGGTAGCGCTCGGCGTGCGCGACGACGGGCAGGACGGCCAGCGGGGAGTCCGCCGGGGCCTGTTCGGCGGCCCAGGCGGCGAAGTCGTAGACCTGGTGCAGCGGGTCGTCGGAGTCGCCTTGCTGGTGTTCGGCGAGGCAGGCGGCCATGAGGTGGTGGGCGTGGTGGTGGCCGGGGTGCCGGGCGCGTACCTGGTCGAAGGCGTGCTCGCGTTCGTCGGGGGTGCCGGTGGCGCGGGCCAGCAGCAGCATGGCGAGCCAGGGGGTGGGGTCGGCGGGGGCCGCACGGGCGGCGGTCAGGCAGCTCGTGCGGGCGTTCTCGGCGGTCTCCTTGCCGCGCAGTACGCGGTGGACGGCGGCGGTCGCGGCGAAGGCGGCGGCGTCGGGGCTGTCGGGCTCGGCGAGCTGCCACTCGCGGGCCCAGACGGTGCCGGACCGGGCGGCACCGAGCGCCATCAGGCGGTGGCCGCGGAGGTCCCAGTCCGTCCCGGTCCTGAGGAGGAGGGAGCGGGCGACGATCCAGCGGCCCTGGGCGAGAGCGTCGAGGGCCGCTGCCAGCGCGGTGTCGTCGAGCGCGGGGTGGACCACGGCGGGGTCCTTGCGGCGGGCGCGCCCCAGAGGTGGGGGTGGGGGCGGTGGAGTCATCCCAGGGGTCTCTCCACTGGTCTCTCCACGGCGCTCTTTCCCTCCGGAGCCCCCGCGGGGGCGTGCGTGTGCAGGTTCGATGAACGGATCGACACGAGGTGATCACAGACAGCAAAGCGGCCTCAGGAGTCTCCGTCAACCCCCTTCCGGGGACACCGGACCCCGTCAACGTCCCCACCAGCACGGCTTGTTCGCCAGGTTCCCGAAGACCGCGGCGCACCCACGCCCGCGACCGCCTTCCGCCCTGCCCGCCACTCCCCTCTCCCACGCCCCGCTCTCCGTGACAGTCCCGCGCTTTTAATAATGGCGAGTATCAACATGGCCCCATGGCGAGAACGACCGGGACCGAGACCCGGGAGAAGCTGATCCGCGCCGCGGAGGAGATCTTCGCGGCGCAGGGCGTCGACGGCGCCCGGACCCGCGACATCGTGCGGCTGGCCGGACAGGGCAACCCCTCCGCTGTCCAGTACCACTTCGGTTCCCGCGCGGGCCTGCTGGACGCGGTGATGGCCGGCCGGCTGGCACGCACGGAGGCGGCGCTCACGCCCCTCCTCGCCGGCCTGCCGGACCCGGCGCTGGACGACCTGGTCCGGGCGCTGGTCACGGCGGAGGCCACCCAGCTCGGCGACGTACGGGGACTGCGCTGCCTGCGGATCTCCGCGCAGCTCAGCCACGAGAGCGGCATCCGCACCCGGACGCCGCACCCCACCCTGGCCGGCACCGCGTACTGGCAGCTGATCGAGCGGATCGAGGCGTCCCTGGCCGCCGCCGGACTGCCCGAGGCGATCCGGCTGGAGCGTACGGACCTGGCGCTGACGCTGGTCGGCGCGGCGCTGTCCGACCGGGCGCGGCAGTACCTCGACGGCGCACGCCCGCTCACCACGGAGTCCGTCTTCCTCACCGACCTCGTCACGACCACGGTGGCGCTGCTGCGCGCCCCCGCCCCGGACGCCCCGGACGCCCCGGACACCCCGGACGCCCCGGAACAGGAGCGTCCCGCTTCCCGACACAGGAGTGCACGATGACCGATCTGTCCGGCAGGACCGTCCTCATCACGGGCGGCGCGCGCGGGCTGGGCGCCGAAGCGGCGAAGCAGGCCGTCGAAGCGGGCGCGCACGTCGTCCTCACCGACGTCCTGACGGAGGACGGGCAGGCGACCGCGGCGGCACTGGGCGACCGGGCCCGTTTCCTGCCCCACGACGTGACGTCCGAGGCGGACTGGCAGCGGGTGGCCGACTTCGCCGTCGCGGAGTTCGGCGGCCTCGACGGGCTGGTCAACAACGCGGGCATAGCCACCGGCCAGCCGCTGGAGACCATCCCGGTCGAGTTCTTCCGCAAGGTGATCGACGTCAATCTCACCGGCGTCTTCATCGGCATGAAGACCGTCATTCCGCTGATGCGGGAGCGCGGCGCGGGCTCCGTCGTCAACATCTCCTCGGCGGCCGGCCTGATGGGCCTGGCCATGACCGGCGGCTACGGCGCGTCCAAGTGGGGCGTACGCGGCCTCTCGAAGGTCGCCGCCGTGGAGCTGGGCACGGACCGCATCCGCGTCAACTCCGTGCACCCCGGCATGACCTACACCCCGATGACGGCCGGCGTCGGCATCCAGAAGGGCGAGGGCAACTACCCCAACATCCCCATGGGCCGGGTCGGCGAGCCGCACGAGATCGCGAGCGCGGTGGTCCACCTGCTCTCCGACGCGGCGTCGTACGTGACCGGCGCCGAGCTGGCGGTGGACGGCGGCTGGACCACCGGGCCGACGGTGAAGTATGTGAGGGGGCAGTGACGGCCCGCCGGTGCCGCCCACGGGCCGGCCCGGCGGGCCGTCTGATTGCATGGCCCCATGACCGATCAGCAGCCGGAAGGGCCGGGCCCGCAGCAGCCGCCCGACGCCGACGAGATCCTCGATGCCGACGAGATCCTCGATGTCGTCGACGAGAACGACCAGGTCGTGGGGCAGGCCCCGCGCGGTGAGGTGTACGCGCGCCGGCTGCGGCACCGCTGCACCTTCATCCTGGTCCGGGACGCGCAGGACCGGATCTTCGTGCACCGCCGCACCGCACGGAAGCTGGTCTTCCCCTCCCACTACGACATGTTCGTCGGCGGGGTGGTCGGCGCGGGCGAGTCCTACGACGACGCGGCGCTGCGCGAGGCGGAGGAGGAGCTCGGCGTGCGCGGACTCCCCCGCCCCGTCCCGCTGTTCACGTTCCTCTACGGGACGCCGGAGCACAGCTGGTGGTCGGCGGTCTACGAGGTGCGCTGCACACTGCCCGTCGACCCGCAGCCCGAAGAGGTCGCCTGGCACGCGTTCCTCACCGAGGAGGAGCTGACGGCCCGGCTGCCGGAGTGGGAGTGGGTGCCGGACGGCCTGGAGGCCTTCCGGCGGCTGCGCGACTGGGAGGCCGCCGGGCGGCCGGCAGCCGGATAGGGTACGCGTCATGATCTTCACGGAGCGCGTGCGGGCGCTCGCCGCCGACCTGCGCCTGTGGTTCGCGCCCGGCCGGCTCCGCGGCGAGGGGACCACCCCCGACTACCGCTTCTCGCTCGCCAACGAGCGCACGTTCCTGGCCTGGCTGCGTACGGCGTTCGCGCTGATCGGCGGCGGTTTCGCGGTCGACCAGTTCCTGCCGTCGCTGCACCAGACGGTGCGGACGGTCTTCACGGTGGCGCTGCTCGCGGGCGGCGCGCTGTGCGCCGTGCGCTCGGTCAACCACTGGGTGCGCTGCGAGCGGGCCATGCGGCGCGGCGAGGACCTGCCCGCCTCCCGCTTCCCGGCGCTGCTGGGTGCGGGCGTCGGGCTGCTGGCGGTGGCCATCGCGGCGGTCGTGCTGCTGGGCTGGACGCGCTGACGATGGGCGGTACGGAGGAGCGGGAGGCCGCAGTCCGGGACCCGGGCCTCCAGCCCGAGCGGACCCGGATGGCATGGCGGCGTACGACGCTGTCCTGTGCGGTGGCGGTGGTACTGGCCTGGCGGCAGGTGCTGCTCACCGGCGAGCCCACCGCGACGGAGGTCGTCCTCGTCGCGCTGCTCGTCCTCGGCGGGCTGGCCTTCCTCACCGCCGCGCACCTCCGCATGCGCGCCCTGGCCGCCCCCGTGACGGCTGGCCCCCCACAGACCATGCGCACTCGCACGGCCCTCCTGGCGACCGCCTGCACGCTGCTCCTGGTGGGCCTCGGTGCGGCGATCACGCTGTAGGCGGACGCTCGGCGCAAGCAGCGGTGCGCAGACCTCGGAATCCCCCTGACCCCCTCCGCCGCCCCGCGCGGGCCCCGGCGTGTGACACGCGGAACACCCCCGCCCCCAACGGGTTCGCTCCGCCCTCTGGACTCCATACCGACTAGTCGGCATGATCGTGGACGGTCACACTCCACCCCGGACACGGAGGCGCACGATGAGCAAGGACAATCCGCCCGGCCTCGATCTGGAGCGGCTCCGCGCCCACCTGGACCGGGAGCGCCCCGGTCTGGTCGCGGGCCCGCTGACCGCCGAGCTGGTCCAGGGCGGCCGGTCCAACCTCACGTACCGCGTCACCGACGGCACCGGCCGCTGGGTCGTCCGCCGCCCGCCGCTCGGCCATGTCCTGGCCACCGCGCACGACATGGCCCGCGAGCACCGTGTCATCAGCGCGCTGCACGATACCCGGGTACCGGTGCCGGAGACGCTGGCGCTCTGCCAGGACGAGGAGGTCATCGGGGCGCCGTTCTACGTGATGGAGCTCGTGGACGGCACTCCGTACCGCACCGCCGAACAGCTGCGGCCGCTCGGCCCCGAGCGCACCCGTGACATCGTCCTCCGCCTCGTCGACACCCTCGTCGACCTGCACGCCGTCGACCCGGAGTCGGTGGGCCTGGGCGACTTCGGACGGCCCGACGGCTTCCTGGAGCGGCAGCTGCGCCGCTGGGGCAAGCAGCTCGCCGCCTCCAGGAACCGCGACCTGCCCGGCATCGACGAACTCCACGAGGCACTGGGCAGGAAGCTGCCCGACTCCCCCGCGCCCGCGATCGTGCACGGCGACTACCGCCTGGACAACGTCCTGGTCGGCGCGGACGACCGGATCGCCGCGGTACTGGACTGGGAGATGTCCACGCTCGGCGACCCGCTCACCGACCTGGGCCTGCTGGCCATGTACAGCGAGCAGGAGGAGTCCCCCGACTCGCCCGTCACCACGACGCGCAGCGCCCCGGGCCACCCCGAGCCGGGCGAACTGATCGAGCGGTACGCGGCCGGGTCCGGGCGCGATGTCTCGCAGGTCGCCTGGTACACGGCGTTCGCGTACTTCAAGCTCGCGGTGATCCTCGAAGGCATCCACTACCGCTACACGCTCGGGCAGACCGTCGGCGCCGGCTTCGACCGGATCGGCGAGGTCGTGCCGCGCTTCATCGAGAACGGCCGCCGCACTCTTTCCACCCTGTCCCCCGTGAAGGAAGGCTGAGCACGCTCATGGACTTCGCATTCGACGCCCGCACGCAGGAGCTGCGCGAGAAGCTGCTCGCTTTCATGGATGAGCACGTCTACCCGGCCGAGCAGGTCGCGCGCGAGCAGCGGGCCGCGCTCGCCTCGCCGTGGGACACCCCGGCGATCGTGGAGGAGCTGAAGGCGGAGGCCCGCAAGCGGGGGCTGTGGAATCTGTTCCTCCCCGACGCGGAATACGGCGCCGGGCTCACCAACCTCCAGTACGCACCCCTCGCCGAGATCACCGGCCGCTCCCCGCAGCTCGCGTCGACCGCGCTGAACTGTGCCGCGCCGGACACCGGCAACATGGAAGTACTCGCGCAGTTCGGCAACGAGGCGCAGAAGAAGCAGTGGCTGGAGCCGCTGCTGGCGGGCGAGATCCGGTCCGCGTTCGCGATGACCGAGCCGGAGGTGGCCTCGTCCGACGCCACCAACATCGAGACGCGCATCGAGCGGGACGGCGATGACTACGTCATCAACGGCCGCAAGTGGTACATCTCCGGCGCGATGAACCCGCTGTGCCAGATCTTCATCGTGATGGGCAAGACCGACCCGGACGGCGAGGACATCCGCCGCCAGCAGTCGATGGTCCTCGTCCCGCGCGACACGCCGGGCCTGACGGTCAAGCGCGCGATGCAGGTCTACGGGTACGAGGACCACTCCCACGGCGGCCACGCCGAGGTGCTCTTCGAGAACGTCCGCGTCCCCGCCGCGAACCTCATCGGCGAGGAGGGCGGCGGCTTCGGCATCGCCCAGGCGCGGCTCGGCCCCGGCCGGATCCACCACTGCATGCGGCTGATCGGCATGGCGGAGCGGGCCATCGAGCTGATGTGCAAGCGCGCGGTGTCCCGTACCGCCTTCGGGAAGCCGCTCGCCCAGCAGGGCGTCGTGCACAACTGGATCGCGGACGCGCGGGTCGCCGTCGAACAGCTCCGCCTCCTCGTCCTGAAGACGGCGTGGCTGATGGACACGGTCGGCAACAAGGGCGCGCACACCGAGATCCAGTCCATCAAGATCGCGACGCCGCGCACGGTCGTGGACATCATCGACCAGGCCGTCCAGCTGCACGGCGCGGGCGGTGTCAGCCAGGACTTCCCGCTCGCCGAACTGTGGTCCGGCGCCCGCACCCTCCGCCTCGCGGACGGCCCCGACGAGGTCCACCAGCGCTCCCTGGCCCGCCGGGAGCTGAAGAAGTACCTGTAACCCCAACGGAAGCGCCCCCACGGCGGACGTGGGGGCGCTTCGCGTTGTCTTACGGCCGCAGTGCCCGCAGCAGCAGGTCCGCCAGGTGGTCGGCCACCTGCTGGGGGGTGAGGGGGCCGCCCTCGCGGTACCAGGTGCCGAGGTGGTGGACCGAGCCGAAGTGGTAGTCGACCACCAGGTCGGCGGGGACGTCGGCGGTGAAGACGCCCGCCTGCTGGCCCTCTTCGATCAGCGCGCGGAAACGCTCGTGGTAGCGGCGCCGCTCCGCGCGTACCTGCTTGTCCTTCTCCGGCGAGAGCTGGTGCATGGAGCGGAAGAAGATCTTCGTGTCGTCGAGGTTCTCGATGGTGGTGACGACGACGTCCGCCGCGGCGTCCCGCAGCCGCTGCTCGACCGGCGCGTCGGCGTCCGCGAAGTGGTCCAGGCGCTCCTGCTGGAGGCGGAGCACCCGGCCGTAGACCTCGTGCAGCAGATCGTCCTTGGAGCCGAAGTAGTGGTACAGCGCGCCCTTGGTGACGCCGGCCGCCTCGACGATCTCCTGGACCGAGGTCCGGTCGTACCCCTGCTCGGCGAAGAGCCGGGTGGCGGTGGCCAGCAGCCGCTGTGCCACGGGCTTCGTGCTCCCGTCCGTCGTGCCGGCCATCGCCCTCACCTGTCCTTCTCCGTACTGTTCACGTGCTGTGGAGGCTAGCCGCGGTCGCGCAGCTCCCGTCGGAGGATCTTCCCACTCGTGGTCTTCGGCAGTTCCGGCAGGACCTCGACCTCCCGGGGATATTTGTACGCGGCCAGCCGTTCCTTGCAGTAGGCGGCCAGCTCGGCGGGGTCCGGGGACTGGCCGGGGCGGAAGCTGACGTAGGCCTTGACGCTCTCGCCGCGGTAGGCGTCCGGCACGCCGACGACGGCGGCCTCGCGTACGGCGGGGTGGCTGTAGAGCACGTCCTCGACCTCGCGCGGCCAGACCTTGAAGCCGGACGCGTTGATCATGTCCTTCTTGCGGTCGACGACGTACAGCCAGCCGTCGGTGTCCATGAAGCCGATGTCGCCGGTGCGCAGCTCGCCGTCCGGAATCGCCTCGGCGGTGGCGTCGGGGCGGCGCCAGTAGCCGGGGACGACCTGGGGGCCGCGGACCGCTATCTCGCCCTGTTCGCCGAAGGGCACGTCCCGGCCCTCGTCGTCGATGATCCGGACGACCGTGTCGGGGCCGGGGACGCCGACCGCGAGGGTGCCGGAGGCCGCATCGACCGGCGCCTCCAGGTGCGGCGGCACGCTGGCGCAGGGCGCGGTGCACTCGGTGAGGCCGTAGCCGTTGCGGATGTACGGGCCGAACGCCGTACGGAACTTCTCGACCAGCGCGGGCGGCAGCGGCGCGCCGCCGGAGGAGAGGGTGGCGAAGGACGAGAAGTGGTCGCGGGAGGCGTCCGGGTGGGCCATCAGGGCCATGAAGGCGGTGGAGGGGCCGACGGTGAAGGCCGGGCGGTGCTCCAGGAAGGCGTCCAGGACGACGCCGGCCTCGAAGCGGTAGGCCAGTGCCAGGGTGCCGCCGCCGGTGACGCAGGAGGCCAGCTCGCAGACCATGCCGGTGATGTGGAAGAGCGGCGCGAGGGCGAAGTACGTGGCGCCGTCGGGGAGTCCGAGGCCGGTGCGCTGGCGTTCGGCGTTGTAGGAGATGTTGCCGTGGGTGTTGGTGGCGCCCTTGGGCGTGCCGCTGGTGCCCGAGGTGTAGCTGATCAGGGCGATGTCGTCGGCGGTGAGCTCGGGCACGCCGGCGGCGGGGCCGCGGCCGCTGTGCTCGCGGGCGGCGGCGAGCAGGTCGTCGGCGCCCTCGCGCGGGCCGAGGCGTTCGCCGCGCAGGACGCGGGCGTCGTCCCTGGTCTGCAGGTCCCGTTCGCAGGCGGTCAGCGCGATCGTCACGGAGGGGGCGGCCGCTGCGGTGTCGCGCAGGAAGCCGTCCCAGGTGTGGTCGGCGCAGATCACGGCGGTGACCTCGGCGTCGGTGAGCACGTGGGTCATCTCGCCGGACTTGTACATGGGGTTGACCGGGACGACGACGCCGCCCGCCTTCCAGACGCCGAGCAGCGCGAGGACGAAGTGCGGGGTGTTCTGCAGCATGATCGCGGCCCGGTCCCCGGGCCGGAAGCCGTGGTCGCACAGGTACGCGGCGACGCCGTCGGAGAGCGCGTCGGTCTCGGCGTAGGAGAGGCGGCCGTCGAAGTACGCCAGTGCGGTCCGGTCGGGGACCCGGCGTACCGCGTCCTGGAAGGCGTGCAGCGTGGAGGGGTGCGGATGCACGGGGGCGCGCTGGGCCTCGTTCAGCTGCGACAGCCACGGCATGTCCTGGTACGACGTCATCGGCGTAACGGCCCTTCTCTCTTCTCGTCCCGGGGGTCGGATGGCTGGTCGGTGCGCTCAGGCGCCGGCGTCCTCGGCGGCTTCGAGCTTGCGCTGGAGGTGGTTCATGCCGCCCAGCCAGCGGCCGGGGTCGGCGGCGCGGGCCGCGTAGTAGCCGGCGACCTCCGGGTGCGGCAGGACCAGGAAGCGGTTCTCGGCCATGGCCTCGAAGAGCGCGTCGGCGACGGCCGCGGGCTCGATGGCCCCGGGTGTGAGGACGAGGTCTCCGGCGGAGCCGGTGCCCGCGAGCATGTCGGTGCGTACGCCCTGCGGGCAGATGGCGTGCACGTCGATGCCGCGGTGCCGGTAGGTGGCCGAGAGCCATTCGGCGAAGGCGTACGCGGCGTGCTTGGAGACGCTGTACGGCGCGGAGCCGATCATGGTGAGCAGGCCGGCGGCCGAGACGGTGGCGACGAACCGGCCGCTGCCGCGCTCCAGCCACTCGGGTATCAGCGCGCGGGCCGCCCGTACGTGGGCCATGACGTTGACGTCCCAGGCCAGCTGCCAGTCCTCGTCGGGCGCCTCGGGGCCGCCGCCGGTGCCCACGCCCGCGTTGGCGCAGAAGATGTCGATGCGGCCGCCGAGGGCTTCGCGCGCTGCGGGGACGATCGCCGAGGCGTCGCCGGGGACGGCGGTCGCGCCCAGGGCGGCGGCGGTGCGCTCGGCCTTCTCCTTGTCCAGGTCGTTGATGACGACCCGGGCCCCCTCGGCGATGAAGCGGGCCGCGAGCGCGGCACCGATGCCACCGCCCGCCCCGGTCACCACCACGGCCTTGTCCCGCACGGCTGCCACTCGTGTCTCCCTCGCCTCGGCCGGCACCTTGGTCAGCAGGCAGACTAACCAGTCGGTATGTCACTGCGGAAGCCCCCGGGAGGGAGCCGTACGGGGCAATCCCCCGGCGGCGCGCGTCCCGGCGCATTAGCGTGCGGGGCACGCGAGTTCCGATTCCGGAGGTGTGCGCATGTCCCTGTCCAGAAGAAGCCTGCTGGCCGTCACCGGCGCGGTGGGGGCCGCCTCGGCCGCGGGCGCCGTACCGGCCGCCGCCCACTCCCCCACGGCGGCGCAGCGCCACCCGCGCGGCCGGGTGCGGACCGGTTTCGACCGGCTCGCCGCCGACGGCTACGCGCTGCTGTCGGGGCAGAAGGTCGGCGTGGTCACCAACCCGACCGGTGTCACCTCGGACGTGGCGCACATCGTGGACGTGATGCACGGGGACGAGCGGGTGCGGCTGACCGCCGTGTTCGGGCCCGAGCACGGCTTCCGCGGCACGGCGCAGGCGGGCGGTTCGGAGGGGAAGTCCACCGACCCGGCGACCGGACTGCCGGTGTACGACACGTACCGGAAGAGCGGGCAGGCGCTGGCGGACATCTTCGCCGAGTCCGGGGTCGACACGGTCGTCTTCGACATCCAGGACGTCGGCGCGCGCTTCTACACGTACATCTGGACGCTGTACGACTGCATGGTGGCGGCGGCCGTGGCGGGCAAGCGCTTCGTGGTGCTGGACCGGCCGAACCCGGTGACGGGCCGGTCCGCCACCGGCCCGGTGCTGGACAAGAAGTTCGCCTCGTTCGTCGGCCGGGAGCCGGTCGCGCAGGCGCACGGCATGACGGTGGCGGAGCTGGCGCTGCTGTTCAACGACCGGTTCGTGCCCGCGGCCGCCGGCACGGCGGTGCGGCTGGACACCGTGCTGATGAAGGGCTGGCGGCGCGCGGACTTCTTCGACGCGACCGGGCTGCCGTGGGTGCCGCCGAGCCCCAACATGCCCACTCCGGACACCGCGCTGGTGTACTCCGGTACCTGCCTCTTCGAGGGCACCAACCTCTCCGAGGGCCGCGGCACCACCCGCCCCTTCGAGCTCCTCGGCGCCGAGGGCATCGACCGGAAGTGGGCCGAGGCGGCCGATGCCGAGCGGCTGCCCGGTGTCCGCTTCCGCGAGGCGTACTTCGCGCCGACGTTCTCCAAGTTCCAGGGGAAGACGATCGGCGGGGTGCAGCTGCACGTGCAGGACCGGGAGGCGTTCGACCCGGTACGGACCGGCATCGCGCTGCTGGTGACGGCGAAGAAGGTGTGGCAGGGCTTCGCGTGGCGCCCGGACCACGGGATCGACCGGCTCGCCGGGTCCGACAAGGTCCGCACGATGATCGACGCGGGTACCGGTACGGACGAGGTCACCGGTGCCTGGCAGGCGGAGCTCGCGACGTTCCGTGCGTTGCGGGCGCGTTACCTGCGGTACCGCTGAGGCGCGGCGCCGGGCGGCCGCACCGGAAGGCAGTCGTCTCAGTACGCGAGACCATACGTCCCACCTATTGACTGCCTAGTACAGCGGCCGTGAGCATGCGGCTCGTGCAGAGCGAAGCGACAGCGGAAGAGTCCACGGCCGGCGCCGACGGGCGCGGCGGCAGCCCGGAGAGTCTGCGGCGGGTGGCCGTGGCCTCGTTCATCGGGACGGCCATCGAGTTCTACGACTTCTACATCTACGGGACCGCGGCCGCGCTCGTCCTGAACCAGGCGTTCTTCCCGACCCTGGACCCGGTCAACGCCACCCTGGCCTCCTTCTCCACCTACGCGGTGGCGTTCGCGGCGCGGCCGCTCGGCTCGGTCGTCTTCGGGCACTTCGGCGACCGGGTGGGCCGCAAGTCCGTCCTGGTCGTCTCGCTGCTGCTGATGGGCCTGTCCACGGCGTTCGTCGGGCTGCTGCCCGGCTACGCCACGCTGGGCATCTGGGCGCCGCTGCTGCTGATCCTGCTGCGCTTCCTGCAGGGCATCGGGCTGGGCGGCGAGTGGGGCGGCGCGGCGCTCCTCGCGGTCGAGCACGCCCCGAAGAAGCGCCGCGGCCTGTACGCCGCCTTCCCGCAACTGGGCCCGTCGGTCGGGTTTTTCGCCGCGACCGGCATCTTCTGGCTGCTGTCGGCCTCGCTGGACGACGCGGCCTTCCGGTCCTGGGGCTGGCGGATTCCGTTCCTGCTGTCGTTCCTGCTGGTCGGCGTGGGGCTGTTCGTCCGGCTGAAGATCAGTGAGACGCCGGTCTTCGCGAAGGTGATGGACGCGCAGGAGGCCAGCAAGGTCCCCACGCTGGACGTGGTACGCGGACACTGGCGGGAGCTGCTGCTCGGCGCGGGCGGCATGATCGTCGCGTACGGGCTGTTCTACACGGCCACCACGTACTGCCTCTCCTACGCCACCGGCACGCTCGGCGTCTCCCGCAACACCATGCTGGGCCTGTCCCTGGTGGCCTGTCTCTTCCTCGCGCTCGGCACCTGGCTCGCCGCCACCCGCTCCGACGGCGCCGGCCGCCGCAGGCTGGTCCTGGCGGGCTGCGGCCTCGCCGTGGTCTGGGGCCTGGTCCTCTTCCCGCTGCTGGACACCGAGTCGCCGGTGCTGATGGCGGTCGCCCTGGGCGGTGCGCTGTTCTGCATGGGCGTGGTCTACGGGCCGATGGGCGCGTACCTCCCCGAGCTGTTCTCCACCAAGGTGCGCTACTCAGGCGCCTCGCTCGCGTACAACCTCGGCGGGGTGCTCGGCGGCGCGGTCTCCCCGCTGGTCGCCACCCGCCTGCAGTCCGCGCTCGGTTCGTCGTCCGTCGGCTGGTACGTCTCCGCGATGGCCGTGGTCTCCCTGCTGTGCGTCCTGGTGCTGCCGGAGACCCGGGAGCGCGAACTGGCCTGACCCCGGGGCCGCCGTCCGGCCTATGGCGGTGACGGCCGACACGCAGGACGATGCGCTGCAGGAGCGGCAGCGAAAGGGGTCGTCATGGCGGATGCCGGGGTAGAGCCGTACTGGGAACTGACGTTTGATGCCGACGGGGACGTGGCGCGACCGCAGCGGGACGCGCTGCTGGCGGGTGTGGTGCGGGAGCGGCTGACCGATCTCGTGGTGTTCGCGCACGGGTGGAACAACGACAGGCCGAAGGCCACGAGGCTCTACACCCGGTTCTTCGCCCCCTTCCCGGAACTGCTGGTGGACGGGCGGGCCCGGGTGGGGTACGTGGGCGTGATCTGGCCCGCCGTGCGCTTCCCCGACGAGCCGATCCCGGACTTCGAACCCTCGCCGCAGGCCCGGCCCGCCGCGCACGCGGCGGCGGCCGCGGACCGGCCGCTGCTGCCGGACTCCTTGCGCCGGCAGCTGGCGGAGGTCTTCCCGGGGCGGGACCTGGTACTGGAGCGGCTCGCGCAGCTGCTGACGGAGCGGCCCGACGCCCGCTCGGCGTTCGACGAGTTCGCGCGGCTCGTACGGGAGCTGATCTCGGTACCGGAGGACAGCCCCGACCTGCGGTTCGCCGAGGACCACGGGGACGGGCTGCCGCTGCCGGGCATGCTGACCGACGACGCGCTGGAGGTCTGCGAGGTGTTCACGGCGGCACTGCGGTCGGCGGGCGCCGAGGTGCGGCCGGGCGAGAACGTGGAGGCCGAGCGGCAGCCGCTGCTGGGCGGCGGGCTGACCCGGCTGTGGAACGGTGCGGGCGAGCTGCTCCGGCAGGGCGGCTACTACGCCATGAAGCGGCGCTCCGGCACGGTGGGACAGCTGGGGCTGGGGCCGGTGCTCGGCCGGCTGGCGGGCGAGGCTCCCGCGCTGCGGGTGCATCTGGCCGGCCACTCCTTCGGCGCCCGGCTGGTCTCGTACGGGGTGCGCGGGCTGCCGGCGGGCGTGCGGAACGTGACGTCGGTGACGCTGCTGCAAGGGGCCTTCTCGCAGTACGCGTTCGCCGCGCGGCTGCCGCACGACCGGAACCGCTCCGGGGCGCTGCACGGCGTGCAGAAACGGATCGACGGCCCGCTGGTGTCCTGCCACTCCGCACACGACGACGCGCTGGGCACGTTCTACCCGCTGGCGTCGAAGCTGGCCGGGGATTCGGCGAGCTTCCTCGGGCTGTTCGACCGCTGGGGCGCGATCGGGTTCCACGGCATCCAGGCCGTGGACGGGGCGCGGCGGATCCGGCTGGGCGAGGCGGTGCCGGAGACGGGCTGCGTGAGCGTGGACGCCGCCGCCGTGGTCCGGCGGGGCGAGCCGCCGGCCGGCGCGCACAGCGACATCTGCCACCCGGAGCTGGCCCGGGTGATCCTGGAGGCCGGCCGGATCGGCCGGGGCTGACCGGCACGCGCGGGCGCGGTGCGCGGAGCCCCCACAGCCCCGCGCACCGCGCCGCTCTCCCTGGCCCCCTAGCGGTGGCTCGGGAACTCCACCACCTGCTGGTAGGTGGGCCGGTTCTGCCAGCTGACGGGGTCGTGCGTGAGACCGCCGACGGCGCGCTGGATGATCGCGTCGGAGCACCACTGGTCGCCGGCCTTGCAGGAGTCGTCGCCCGGGTAGACCTGTTCGGCGGTCTTCGCGGCCGCCTCGCGCAGCGTGCTGACGAGGGTGTCGTGGCAGGCGCCCGGGTCGCCCTTGCCGCAGTACTGCTCGGCGAGCCCGCCGCGCACCTTCTCACCGAGCACGGCCCGCAGGTCCTTGTCGGCGTAGGACCACCAGCCGTACTGGAAGGCGGAGCCGGCGTGGCTGCCGGTCGGTCCGTGTCCGGCCGAGGGTGACTCGTCGACGGTGAGGTTGGCCTTCAGCGCGTCGTAGAGCCCGTCACCCAGGCCGGGCTCGAACACCTTCTCGATCATCAGGGGCCACCAGGCGTCCATGATCCGTACGGCGTCGGAGTGGGCGTACGTCTTCGACCCCGGGGTGGTCTCGCGGCGCTGCGCGCCGTCCTTGCGCCAGGCGTCCAGCTGCTGGACGGCGGTCCTGACCTCGGGGTCGTCGACCGGCGCCGAGCGCAGCACCTTCAGCAGCTCCGGCAGGACGTCCTCGCCGCGCAGGTCGGTGACGGCGGCCTCGCTCATCGCGCGGGTCAGCGAGGCACGGGTGACACCGCCGTCCGCGACCAGCTCCTTCACCCGGTCGTCGAGCAGGTTGCCGCGGTGCACGGACCCGTTGCCGAAACCGGCCGAGTCGTAGTCCCTGGCCTGCTTGTTGTTCCAGGAGATGTAGTAGTCCTGGCCGACCGACTGCGGGTGCTCCTCGGGCGGGGTGTACGCGGAGGTGTTGGCCTCGGGGTCCCAGTCCTGCCACTCGTACGCCTTCTCGGCGCGGACCGGGAGGGACGGGTCGACGTCCGGGTTGCGGACGGGGTTCAGGCCGCTGTTGTAGTACGCGATGTCCTGGGAGTCGGCGTAGAACCAGTTGAAGGCGTACCCGATGTGCTGTGCGGCCTTCTGGAAGGACTTCGCGTCCTTGACGTACGAGGGGTCGTTGAACATCTGGAAGCCGATGATGGAGTCGGCCTCGTGGCGGTAGGTGGAGCGCTGCGCGGTGTAGGCGACGGGCTTGCCGTCGACGGTCGCGCGGTGCGTCACGATGCCGTAGTCGGTGCGGTGGACCTGCATACGGTACGAGCCGGCGGCCGTGGGGTCGGCGACGGTCGGCTTCCAGGAGTTGGTGCGCTCCAGCTTCTCCATCGGGACGCAGCGGCCGTCCTTGCGGTAGCCGGTGGAGTCCTTGGTGGGTGCGGAGCCGTCCGCGTTGCACAGCTCGACGGCGTAGGTGTCGGTGATGTCCTGGCTCGCGGAGGTGGCGCTCCAGGCGTAGTCCTGGCCGCGGCCGAGCTGGACGTACATGCCGACGCCCGCGAAGGAGGCACCGCGGGCGCTGATGCCCGGGCCCTGGATCTCCTGGAGCATGAGCAGCTGCGGGGCGAAGTAGCCGGTCTGCGGCCCGAAGACGGCGACCGGGTTCCCACTGGCGGTGTGCTTGCCGGAGACCAGCAGGGCGTTGGACATGCCGCGGTGCCGGGTGGCGTCGAAGCTGCCCTTGGGGAGCACGCCGTCCTGGAAGACGCCTTCGAGGGGCTCGAGCTTCTTCGGGGTCTGCACGTCGGCCTGCGGCGGGTCGCTCTTGGCGGTGGCCGCGCCCTTGCGGTCGTACACCAGGGGTTCGGGCGTGACCGAGCCGCGGTCGGGCAACGCGGTGCCCTTGGCGTTCTCCGGCTTGACCGCGTACGGGAAGGACTGGCCGTCGTGGAGCGTCAGCGCGGCCTCGGGGTCGTTGCGCTCACGGAAGGACTCCCAGACCGCGGTGCCCTTCTCGACGCCGTACTTCTGCTGCGCCTGCAGCAGCGCGAGGGCCTGCGGCACCTCGCCGCCGCCCCCGTTGCCGAACAGCCCGCCGACGACGGACGCGAGGGCGATCAGGTCGGTGAGCTGGAAGGGCTTGATCTCCCCGGCATTGGTGACCGCGTCGACGTGCCCGGTCAGCACGTACTCGCCGGGGAAGTAGCGGCCCTTCTTGGACTTCTCGCGGTAGGCGTTGATGCCGTCGACGTACGCCTGCGCGTCCGCCATGGCCTGCTCGCCGCGCGCGCCGTTGTTCTTCCGGATGGCCTCGACCTGGTCCTTCAGGTCCTGTTCGGTGTACGGGGCCTTCGGCCAGAACTCCTGCTCCAGGCCCTGGTTGGCGAGCGCGCCGCCGGCGAAGGAGGTCAGCTCGCCGCGGCCGATGTGCCGGAAGAGGTCCATCAGCCACAGCCGGTCCTGGGCGGCGGCGTACCCGGCGCCGTATTCGGTGCCGTAGCGGGTGGTGCCCTTGATGTGCGGCACACCCGTCTTCTTGTCGCGGGTGATCGTGACGTCGTCGCGCGGCCGGGTGACCTTGCCGACCTGGTCCTCGGGGACGCCGAAGGAGGCGTCGTTGAAGAAGTCCTTCAGGGTGTCGTCGGTGAGCGACCGGTGGCCGCCGTTCAGCGCGTCGTAGGGGCCGAGCTGGTCGGAGGCGTGCGCGGGGCGGGTGCCGAAGAGCTTGTTGCCGAGGATCTCGGCGAGGGTGGCGTTGCCGTTCTCGCCGGGCGGCAGGATGTCGGCGCACTGCCCCTGGCAGTGGTCGGCGGGGGCGGGGTCCGCGGCGGCCGCCGCGGCGGGGAGGGGGGCCAGGGCGCTGGCACCCAGGGCGAACACGGCTGCCACGGTGACAGCGGTGCGCCTTCCGGTACGTCGTCGCATGCCTGCTCCTTGGGAGGCGGGTGCGCTGGAGGTTACCGGCGGTAAAAGCGCGACGGAAGATGAACAACAGTCAACTTTCTCTCAACACACCTGCCCCGTACGGCACATGACCAACAACCCGAATGCACACATCAGTTCGATGGATCCGGACGGCGGTCCGCTACGTCCATTCCATGTCCAGTCGGGTCCTCCCCACGGAGGTGGGATGAATTGGCCGGTTTCAGAGCTCTCGCCGAACAGGTCCGCAACCCGCGTCTCGTCACGCCCCAGCGGCGGACGGCGCTGCGTAAGTGCCTCGAACGGTTCGCCCCCTACGGGCACCGGGCGACATGGCACCACCTGTGCACCCGCGCAGGCATCGGGACGCAGGACCGCAACCCCGACCCGGGCCGGCTCATGGCCGCCCTGGCGGAACTGGAGGAAGCACGTAACCTCTGGCTCGCTTACGAAGCCGATTTCGCCGCACGCAGGCGGCGCGAGAAGCACGACGGCATCCGGCAGCCGGGTGCCCTGCACGAATGGCACCTGCGCACCTGGGGAGGGTGCGACATCGTGCCGTGCGAATCACCGGACCGGCACCCCACAGCGCGGCTGGCGGACGTGCTGAGCCGGGTGATCGCGGCCATGGAGTCGGGCAGGCCGCGCGAGGACTGCCCGGTGTGCGGCGGCCACCGCTTCGTCTGGCACACCGACGCCGAACACCCGGTGACCGGACCGGTCTGCCAGGAGTGCGGCGTGGTCACTCCGGCCGCGGTACTCACGGCGGCGACGCTCTCCGCGGCCCGCCGGGCACGTACCGAGCGGGCGTTCGCTGCGGCCTGAGCGGCGCATCCGCCGCGGACAGGGCCGCACACCCGCACGCGTCACCACGCACCACCACGCATCACCACGCGGGAAACACCGGCGGCCGGCTTTCGGGACGGGGGACCCGAAGGGCCGATCCGGCACGGCCGCACCGGGAACGGGGGACCCGCAGGTGACGACTTCCCGTCATGCCGGCGGCGAATGTAGTTGAGTCTTTGACGAAGATCTTCCCTTGGCTCACCCGGCAGCACTACGTTCACGGCATGCTCGCGCTCGCCCGTTCCGCCACCGTCGCCCCGCCGGGCTGGAGCCGCTGGCTCGTACCGCCGGCCGCGCTCGCCATCCACCTCGCCATCGGCCAGGCCTACGCCTGGAGCGTGTTCAAACCGCCCCTGGAGACCTCGCTCGGGCTCTCCGGCACCGCCTCCGCGCTCCCCTTCCAGCTCGCCATCGTGATGCTCGGCCTGTCGGCCGCCTTCGGCGGCACCCTCGTCGAACGGCGCGGGCCGCGCTGGGCCATGCTCGTCTCCACCCTCTGCTTCTGCTCCGGCTTCCTCGTCGCCGCCCTCGGCGCCGCCACCCGCCAGTACTGGCTGGTCGTCCTCGGCTACGGCTTCATCGGCGGCATCGGCCTGGGCATCGGCTACATCTCCCCCGTCTCCACACTGATCAAGTGGTTCCCGGACCGCCCCGGCATGGCCACCGGCATCGCCATCATGGGCTTCGGCGGCGGCGCGCTGATCGCCTCCCCCTGGTCCAGCGGGCTGCTGGACGCCCTGGGCACCGACTCCGCCGGCATCGCCCGGACCTTCCTCGTCATGGGCCTGGTGTACGCGGTCTTCATGTCGCTGGGCGTACTGCTGATCCGCGTACCCCCGGACGGCTGGCGGCCCCCGGGCGCCGCGCCCACCGGGGCCGCGCCGCGTGCCCTGGTCACCACCGCGCAGGTCTCCGCCCGCAACGCGCTGCGCACCCCGCAGTTCTGGTGCCTGTGGGTCATCCTCTGCATGAACGTCACGGCAGGCATCGGCATCCTGGAGAAGGCCGCACCCATGATCGCGGACTTCTTCGCGGGCACCTCGACACCGGTGAGCGCGGCCGCGGCGGCCGGGTTCGTCGGCATGCTCTCGCTCGCCAACATGCTCGGCCGGTTCGCCTGGTCCACCACCTCCGACCTGGTCGGCCGGAAGAACGTCTACCGCCTCTACCTCGGCGTGGGCGCGCTACTCTACCTCGTCCTGGCGCTGACCGGTGACGCGTCCAAGCCGCTCTTCGTGGCCTGCGCCGCGGTCATCCTGTCCTTCTACGGCGGCGGCTTCGCCACGGCCCCGGCGTACCTGAAGGACCTCTTCGGCACGTACCAGGTCGGCGCCATCCACGGCCGGCTGCTCACCGCCTGGTCCACGGCGGGCGTCCTCGGCCCGCTGATCGTCAACGCCATCGCGGACTCCCAGCACGCCGCCGGGCGCGACGGACCCGACCTCTACACCACGTCGTTCTTCATCATGATCGGTCTGCTCGTGACCGGCTTCGTCGCCAACGAGCTGATCCGGCCGGTGCATCCGCGCCACCACGAACCGGCGCCGCCGTCCGGCCGGGCGGACCGGGAAGAAGGAGCCGCCCTGTGACCGCCCGCCGCCGCGCCCTGCTCGCCTTCGTCTGGCTGTGGGTCGGACTGCCCTTCGCCTACGGGCTGTACGAACTGGCACTCAAGATGAAGCAGCTCTTCACGGGCTGAGTACGCCCCCACCGGCTCAACACCGTTTTCCTCGAAGTCGCTTGACAGGTGCCGATCACGGGACGAAAGCATGGTCTCCGGCCGCCCCCTCGTGGGGCGGCCTTGAGCGATCGACGAACGCCGGCACAGCACCGAAAGGTCTTCATGAAGTTCAGCAGGACAGCCGCTCACCTCGCCGTCGCCGGAACGGCCGCGCTGACCATGGTCGGCATGAGCACCGCCACCGCTTCCGCGGGCACCCCCGCCTCCATCCGGATCTCCGGCGGCGGGGTGTACTGGTACGACGGCTCCGACACCCTCTCCGTCTCCGACTACAAGGCGGACGGCTACGCGATCGAGGGCACGCTGACCCTCAACTCGGGCAAGACGTACACGCTCAGCGCACGCGGCGGCAAGAACGATCACACCGAGAAGCACATCAACATCGCAGAGGGCCGCGACATCACCCTGCAACTGTGCTACTGGAACGCGGTGGACAACGAGTGCACCGCGACGGCGCACGGCAAGGCGTGACGCACGCCCGTTTCCGGGGGCCGCGGCACGCGCCGCGGCCCCCGGCTCATGTCTCGCGGGTGGTGCCCCCGCACGGCTCCGGTGCGGCTCTCCCCGCGCCACGGTCCACGCGCAGCCGCCGCGCTCCCGGCCCCTGTTCGCCGAGTTCGTCGTACGGGTTGGAGAGCGCGCACTTCTCCAGGGAGAGGCAGCCGCAGCCGATGCAGTCGGTCAGCTTGTCGCGCAGGTCCAGGAGCTGACCGATGCGCTCGTCCAGCTCGGCGCGCCAGGCCTCGGAGAGCCGCGCCCAGTCCTCCCGGTTGGGCGTGCGCTCCTCCGGCAGTTCGGAGAGCGCGTCGCGGATCACGGCGAGCGGGATGCCGACGCGCTGCGCGGCCCGTACGAAGGCGACGCGGCGCAGCGTGTCACGGGTGAACCGGCGCTGGTTGCCCGCGGTACGGGTGCTGCTGATCAGGCCCTTGGACTCGTAGAAGTGCAGGGCGGAGACGGCGGCGCCGCTGCGCGCGGCGAGCTGGCCGACGGTGAGCTCATGGACTTTACGGGGTAGCTGGGGCACGCCCGCCAGCGTAACCGGCCGGTCCGTTGACAGCGGAGCCTGCGCACAGCAAGCTGAGCAAGCGCTTAGTCGATGAGGAGGCATACGGACATGGCAGACCCTCGAGTGTTTCGGTCGCTGGACGAGCTGCGTGGAGCGGTCGGCGAGGAACTCGGCCCGAGTGACTGGCTGGAGGTCGACCAGAAGCGGATCGACCTGTTCGCCGACGCCACCGGTGACCACCAGTGGATCCATGTCGACCCGGAGAAGGCCGAGGCCGGTCCGTTCGGCACCACGATCGCGCACGGCTACCTCACGCTGTCGCTGCTGCCCGCGCTGGTACCGCAGCTGATGCGCGTCGACAACGTCAAGATGGGCATCAACTACGGCACGAACAAGGTGCGTTTCCCCTCCCCCGTGCCGGTCGGCTCGCGGGTGCGTGCCACCGCGAAGATCGCCGAGGTGACCGAGGTGGCGGGCGGCGTGCAGCTCACCACCGCGGTGACCGTGGAGCGCGAGGGCGGCGACAAGCCGGTCTGCGTCGCGGAGTCGGTCAGCCGCTTCTACCTCTAGAGGCGCTACGGGCGGCGCGCGCCCACCATGCCCAGGACCAGGTCGGCGTAGAGCTCGCCGACCTGGTCCGGCGTGCGCTTCCCGTCCGCGGTGAACCAGCGGGCGACGTCCACGCAGAGCGACAGCACCGCCAGCGTCGTGCCGGGCACGTCCCGCACGGAGAACTCCCCGGCGTCCGTGCCGTCCTGGATGATCTCCCGCAGCAGCCGGTCGGTCTGCCGCCGCAGGCCGGCGATCTCGGCGTAGTGCTCCTCGCCGAGAGCCTTCAGCTCGTACTGGATGATGCGGGCCGTGGTGTGCCGCTCGGCGTGCCAGCTGGCGAAGGCCCGGACCGCGTGGCAGAGCCGGTCGGCGGCGGTGCCCTCGGCCTCCGCCGCGGCCGCCATGATCTTCAGCGCCCGTTCGTGCCCTGTGACGCTGATGCGGTAGAGCAGCTCTTCCTTGGTCTTGTAGTGGATGTAGAGTGCGGCCGGGCTCATGCCGGCCCGCCCGGCGATGTCACGGGTGGTCGTGGCGTGGTAGCCACGCTCGGCGAACGCCTCGACGGCGGCCCCGACCAGCCGCTGGGCCGCGTCCGGAGCCACTCCGGCCCATTCGCCGGCGACCTGGTCCGTCCGCTCCGCCTCGGCACCCATCGCGCACTCCGATCCCGCGGTCCGCCACGGTCCGTCCGCGGCGGGCCATCAGATCGAACACCATACCGCTACGACTGAGCAAGCGCTTAGGGGGCCCGGGGCCGTGTCCTGCAGGAGGCGGGGCTCCGGTCAGAACGCCGAGACGCCCGTCAGCGCACGCCCGATCAGCAGCTTCTGGATCTGGCTGGTGCCTTCGTAGAGCGTCATCACGCGGGCGTCGCGGACCAGCTTGCCGACCGGGTACTCGTCGATGTAGCCGTATCCGCCGAAGACCTGGAGGGCGTTGTTGGCGCAGCGCACCGCGGCTTCGGAGGCGAAGAGCTTGGCCTTGGACGCCTCGGTGACGAACGGCTTCCCGCGGTCGACGAGGTCCGCGACCCGCCAGGTCAGCAGCCGGGCCGCGTCCACGTCCAGCGCGATGTCGGCGAGCAGCTCCTGGACGAGCTGGTGGTGGGCGATGCTCTTCCCGAACTGGTCGCGCTCGCCGGCGTACTCCACCGCCGCGTCCAGCGCGGCCTGGGCGATGCCCACACAGCCGGCCGCGACCGACATCCGGCCCTTGGCCAGCGCGGACATCGCGACGGAGAAGCCCTTGCCCTCGGGGGCGATCATCGCGGAGGCCGGCACCCGCACGTCCTCCAGGATGAGCTCGGCGGTGGCCTGGCCGCGCAGGCCCAGCTTGCCGTGGATCTCGCGGCGGGACAGGCCCGGGGTGTCGGTCGGGACGAGGAAGGCGCTGACGCCCTTGTGGCCGGGCGCCTCGCCGGTGCGGGCGAAGAGCAGCACCACGTCGGCCCAGGTGCCGTTGGTGATGAACATCTTCGTGCCGTTGATCACCCAGTCCTGGCCGTCGCGGACGGCCCGGGTGGTGAGGTTGCCCGCGTCGGAGCCGGTGCCGGGCTCGGTGAGGCCGAAGCAGCCGATCGCGTCGCCGGAGGTGAGCCGGGGCAGCCACTGCTGCTTCTGCTCCTCGCTCCCCCAGGCCGCGATGGACTTGCCGACCAGGCCGAGGGAGACGGAGACGATGCCGCGCACGGAGGAGTCGCCCCGGCCCAGCTCCTCGGTGACCAGGGCGTACGCGAAGTGGTCACCCCCGGAGCCGCCGTACTCCTCGGGGATGGTCAGGCCCAGGAAGCCGAGTTCACCCATGGTCTTCACGAGGGCGCGGTCGACCTGTTCGGCGCGGTCCCACTCCGTCGCGTGCGGGGCGACCTCGCGGTCGACGAAGTCCTTGGCGAGCTGCCGGACGGCGGCCTGCTCCTCGGTGAGTTCGAGGTTCATGATGCGTCTTCCTCTGAACGGTGGCAGTGAGGGCGACGGCGGCGGTGCCCGCGCGGACGCCCGCCACCTTAATTACCACTGCTAGTTTTTCGGCGGCAGCCTCTACTATGTGCGTCATGGCCCGACCCCGCAAGCCCCTGCTGAGCCGCGAACGCATCGTCACGGCGGCCCTCGCGCTCATCGACGAGGAAGGGCTGCAGGCGCTCTCCACCCGGCGGCTCGCCGCCGAACTGGGCGTGAGCGGCCCCTCGCTCTACAACCACTTCACGACCAAGGACGAGATCCTGGACGCCGCGGCGGACATGGTGATCGCCAAGGTCGACGTCTCCGCGTTCGGCCCCGACCGGGACTGGCAGCGCGGGCTGCTGGAGTGGGCCCGGTCCTACCGCGCGGCGCTCGCCGCACACCCGAACTTCGTGCCGTTCCTCGCCCAGGGCCCGGGCCGCCGCCCGGCGGGCCTGAAGATGGCCGACGCGGCGTTCGGCGGCATGGTCGAGGCCGGCTGGCCGCCCGCGCAGGCCACCAAGGTCTGCGCGATGGTGCGGTACTTCGTCGCGGGCTCGGCGCTCGGCTCCTTCGCCCGCGGCTTCGTCGACGACGCGGCCGCCTACGACCCGGCCGACTACCCCCACCTCGGCCAGGCCCACCTGCTCGCCGAGCATCAGCAGCAGGTGGACGAGGGCGCCTTCGAGACCGGGCTGCGGGCGCTGGTCGACGGGCTGGCGCTGCAGTTCCAGCCGGCGTCCTGACCGGCCCCCTCTCCGTACCGCACACCTCCCTGTGAGGCGCGCGTAACACATCAGTAATATCCGGGTTGTCCGTCACGCACCGCGTCGCGACAGGAGGCCCGTGTGAACCAGCCGATACCCGCCCGGCGTCCGTACGCCTTCCTGCTGGGCGTGCTGCGCGGCCAGGCACAGGTCGACTTCCTGTCCAGCGCCCTGGCCGGGGCCGTCTTCACGGTGGCGCTCTGCACGGCGGGCTGGGAGTACGGCGCCTACGGACTGGGCGGCGCCGCGCTGGGCGCCCTGACGGCACAGGCACTGGGCGTCGCCCGCGACCGGGTCGTCGCAGGCCTGGAGGGCTTCAACTCCTGCCTCGTGGCGGTGGGATTCGCCGCGTTCCTGGGCGCCGGCCACCTCTCGACCGTGCTGCTGGCGGCGGGCGGCTGCGTCGTCGTCACCGTGCTCACCGGCGCCGTCGGCACCCTGCTGGGCACCTGGAACCTGCCCGCGCTGACCCTGCCGTACTGCCTCACGGCCAGCGCCATGACCATCGCGGCGCCCGGCTTCGTCCGGGTCTGGCACCACGGTCCCGGCCTGGCCACGCTCACCCGCGCGGCGGCCGGCCCGACCACGCTCACCTGGCACGACCTGTGGCACGCCTTCTTCTCCAACATCGCGCAGATCTTCTTCATGCCGCAGTGGTACGTCGGCGCGGTCTTCCTGCTCGGGATCTTCGTCGCCGACCGCCGGCTGGGCGCCCTGGCCTGCCTGGGCAGCGGGGTCGGCATCGCGGCGAGCCGGCTGCTGGGCGCCCCGGCGCACCAGATCGCCGACGGCGGGATGGGCTACAACGCGGTGCTCGTCACGATGGCGCTGGGCGGCGTCTTCCTGGCCACCGACCGCTGGTCGCTGGCGTACGCGGTGACCGGCGCGACCGCGGCGACCGTGCTGACCCCGGCGGCCGCCGCGGTCTTCGCACCGTCCGGCGGCCACACCTTCACCTGGCCGTTCGTGCTGACCACGCTGGCGTTCCTGATGGCGGTGCCGGCCTTCCCACGGTTGCGGAAGGCCGGCGGGCCCGGTCCGGTGGCGGCCCCCGACCGCGCTACTCCGCCGGCCGCGGCCGCGTGACAGGGGTGGCGGACTCCGCGGTGCCCGCTGCCGCCTGCTTGGCGCGCTTGGCGAGCACCGCGATCGAGGCCAGCGCGACCACCGACAGCAGCATGATGTAGCCGGAGACCGCCAGCGAGGTGCCGCTCGCCTCCAGCAGCAGGACCATCAGGAAGGGCGCCAGGCCGCCGCCCAGCACGGCGCTGATCTGGTACCCGAGCGAGGCCCCGGTGTAGCGCATCTCCGCCGAGAACAGCTCGGCGAACAGGGCGGCCTGCGGCCCGTACATGACGCTCAGGAAGCAGCTGGTGATGAACGTGCCGACGGCCAGCCACACCAGCGAGGCGGTGTCGATCAGCAGGAACATCGGTATCGCCCAGACCAGCAGCCCGACGGCGCCGAGGGTGTAGATCCGCAGCCGGCCGACCCGGTCCGAGAGCGCGGCCGAGGCCGGGATCAGGGCGAGCTGGGTGAGGCTGACCAGCAGGGTGACGGTCAGCACCGAGGTGCGCTGGAGGTGCAGCTCGCGGGTGGCGTAGTCCAGCACGCCGGTGATCAGGATGTAGAACGTCGCGGTGTTCACCGCGAAGGAGCCGCCGGCCAGCAGGACCGTGCCGAGGTGGTGGCGGAGGATCGACCGGAGCGGCGAGCGCCGGTCGTCGGCCTGCTTCTCGGCGGCGGCCAGCTTCCGTTCGGCGTCCCGGAATTCGGGGGTCTCCTCGACCCGGGTGTGGATGTACCAGGCGAGGAGGAGCACCAGGACGCCGACGAAGAACGGCAGCCGCCAGCCCCAGGCGGCGAACGCCTCGTCCCCGACGGCCGCGCCGGCCACCAGGAAGACGGTGTTGGCGGTCACCACGCCGATCGGCACGCCGAGCTGGACCAGCGAGCCGTACAGCCCGCGCTTGCCCTCGGGCGCGTACTCGGTGGCCATCAGCATCGCGCCGCCCCACTGGGCGCCGACCGCGATGCCCTGCACGATGCGCAGCGTCACCAGCAGGATGGGTGCGGCGATGCCGATCGTGTCGTACGTGGGGAGCAGGCCGATGCCGGTGGTGGCGATGCCCATCAGGGTCAGGGCCAGGACGAGCATCGGCTTGCGGCCGCGTTTGTCGCCGAGCTGGCCGGCGATCACACCGCCGATGGGTCTGGCGAGGAAGCCGACGGCGAAGGTCGCGAACGCGGCGAGCACGCCCGCGACCTGGCTCCCCGAGGGGAAGAAGGAATGGCCCAGTACGAGGGCCGCGGCGATGCCGAAGACGAAGTAGTCGTACCACTCGACGGCGGACGCCAGGGCGGCCGCGGTGGCCACCTTGCGGCGGTGCCGGGTGGTGGGGGCTGAGGTGGTGCTCGGTGACGCGGAGGGGGCCGTGTCCATGCGTGCACGCTCCGAAGGGTGCGGGGGAACGGGGGGCGGCGCCGTGATTGCGGGTGACCGTACCGACCGGCTGGTACGGGGTCAACGGTCCGCGCAGCAGGAGTTTTTACGGCCGCATGGGAGAGCCTTTGCCCAGCTCAGCGACGGTTTCCGGGCAGCCCGAAGGCCCCCGGGGCGCGGCGCTCCCGGGGGGTCCGGCGGATCGCGTCAGCTCCTCAGAAGACGATCAGGGCGCGGCCTCCCTTGCCCGCGAGCATGGCGTCGAAGGCGGCCGGGATGCCCTCCAGGCCGATCCGCTCGGTGACCAGGCCTGAGAGGTCCAGCGCTCCGCTGCGGACGTGCTCGGCGATGACCGGCAGGTCCTTGGCCGGGTCGCTGTTCCCGTAGACGCAGCCGGAGAGGGTGCGGCCGAAGTAGAAGAGCTCCAGGGCCGAGAAGGTGACCTGCTGGTCCTGGCCGCCGACGCCGACGACGGTGGTCCGGCCGCCGCGGCGGGTCGAGGACCAGGCGGTACGGATGGTGTCGGCGCGGCCGACGCACTCCAGGGCCACGTCGGCGCCGATGCCGCCGGTGAGCTTGCGGATGCTCTTCGCGGTGTCCTCCGCGGCGACGAGGAAGTCCGTGGCCCCTGCCGCGCGCGCCAGCTCCTCCTTCGCCGGGGAGACGTCCACGGCGATGATCGGGCCCGCGCCCGCGATCCGCGCGGCCTGGAGCGTGGCGAGGCCGACGCCGCCGACGCCGAGGACGACGACCGACTCCCCGGCGCGGACCTGCGCGGAGTGGTGGACCGCGCCCCAGCCGGTGAGGACCGCACAGCCCAGCAGGGCGGCCTCGGTGAGCGGTACGCCCTTCGGGAGCGGCAGCGCGGCATGGGCCGCGACCACCGTCTCCTCGGCGAACACGGCCGTGCCCAGGCCCGGGTACAGCTCGCCGCCGTCCGCCCGGGTGGCGTACGGCTTCGCGGCCGCCGCTGCCGAGTTGACGCACAGCCACACCTCGCCGAGGCCGCAGAAGTGGCAGTCCCCGCAGGACGGGGCCCAGTTGAGGACGACCGGGTCGCCGGGCGCGAGGCCGGTGACGCCGTCGCCGACGGCGGTGACGGTGCCGGCACCCTCGTGGCCGAGCACCGCGGGGACGGGCTGCTTGAGGGTGCCGTTGGACAGCGACAGGTCGGAGTGGCAGACCCCGGCCGCGGCGAGCTTGACGCGGACCT
Organism: Streptomyces sclerotialus; assembly: GCF_040907265.1. Lineage (NCBI taxonomy): Bacteria > Bacillati > Actinomycetota > Actinomycetes > Kitasatosporales > Streptomycetaceae > Streptomyces > Streptomyces sclerotialus. Next base: position 1,989,594 of record NZ_JBFOHP010000002.1, read on the forward strand.
GGCCGGGTCCGGGGTCGGGCAGCTGGATCTCGGCGATCTCCAGCGGGGCGTTGACGGCGGGCAGTACGGCAGCGCGGACCACGGTGCGGTCTCCTCGGTGGGGAGTGCGGAGTACGGGCGGGAACTGCGGGGGCGGGCGCCGGCCCTGGCCGGCGCCCGGGCCGCTCAGAGCTGGAGCGACTTGGTCTGGAGGTACTCGGTCAGGCCGTGCGGGCCCAGCTCGCGGCCGACGCCGGACTGCTTGTACCCGCCGAAGGGCGCGAGGAGGTTGAAGCGGCCGCCGTTGATGTCGACCTGGCCGGTGTCCAGCTTCCGCGCGAAGGCCACGGCGGTCTCCTGGTCCTTCGCCCAGACGGCGCCCGCGAGACCGTAGACCGTGCCGTTGGCGATCTCCACGGCCTCGTCCTCGTCGCGGTACTTCAGGATCGAGAGGACCGGGCCGAAGATCTCCTCCTGGGCGATGGTCATGCCGGGGGTGACGTCGGCGAAGACGGTGGGCCGGACGTAGTAGCCCTTCTCCAGGCCCTCGGGGGCCTCGGCGCCGCCGGTGACCAGCCGCGCGCCCTCTTCCTGGCCCTTGGTGATGAAGCCGCGTACCCGGTCGCGCTGCTTGGCGTTGACGACCGGGCCGAGGCGGCTGGCCTCGTCGTCGGGGTCGCCCGGCACGTACTTGGCGACGATCTCGGCGGCGAGCCGGACGGCCTCCTCGTACTGGTCCTCGTGGACGAGCATGCGGGTGAGCGCGTTGCAGGACTGGCCGGAGTTGCGGATGACGTCGGCGACGTTGACCTTCACGGCCTTGGCGAGGTCGGCGCCGGGCAGGATGACGTTGGCGGACTTGCCGCCCAGCTCCAGGGCGACCCGCTTGACGGCGCCGCCGGCGATCGCACCGATCTTCCTGCCGACCGCGGTGGAACCGGTGAAGGAGACCAGGTCCACGCCCTCGTGCTCGGCGAGCGCCTGACCGGCGACCGTGCCGAGCCCGGTGACGAGGTTGAAGACGCCGGCCGGGAGGCCCGCCGCGGCCACGCACTCGGCGAAGAGCTGGGCGGTGAGCGGGGTGTCCTCGGCGGGCTTGAGGACGACGGTGCAGCCCGCGGCGAGCGCCGGGGCGACCTTGTTGGTGATCTGGTGCAGCGGGTAGTTCCACGGAGTGATGGCGCCGACCACGCCGACCGGCTCGTGCAGCACGGTGGAGGTGCCGATCCGCTCCTCGAAGGAGTACTCGGCGGCGAGTTCGGCGTACGAGGCGGTGACCGCGATCGGCATGCCGGTCTGCACGTTGGCGGCGAAGGCCTTCGGCGAGCCCAGCTCGGCGGTGATGGTCTCGGCGATCTCGCCGGCGCGCGCCTTGAGCTGCTCGACCAGTGCGGTGAGCTTGGCGGCGCGCTCGGTGGGCGCGGTGGCGCGCCAGCCGGGAAGGGCGGCGCGCGCCGCCCGTACGGCGGCGTCGATGTCGGCCGCGGTACCGGCCGGAACGGTGGCGATCACCTGCTCGTCGGCGGGGTTGCGCACCTCGATGGTGTCGCCCCCGACCGCGGCCCGCCAGGCTCCGTCGATGTACATGCCGTCGTGTGCCTTCATCTCGGCGTCCTCCCGAGGGTGGTCGTCAGGTGCGCTAAGCGGGCGCTCATACGCCGCGCGTACAAACTATCGCCGCTAGTTTGCGGGGCGCCACCCTGTCGGGCATCCCATCTCGGCAGACACGGGTGACGGGCGGCGCAGTATCCCACTCCCGCCTCTCGGACGGGTGACAGCCGACGGAAGGGACGCTCGGTTTCAGCTCCCGCGCCCGGATCGCCGCTCTTCACGACAGCCCGCCCCCGCCTCCGCGGTCCTGGCGGGTTTCCTGCCGGGCACGCCGGCCCCGCGCCGTACCCCGCCCGCCTCGCGCGGCGACCGCAGGGCGACCGCCGCCGAGCCCAGCAGGAGCACGCCGAGCAGCACGAACGGCGCGGCGGCGCCCGCGACCCCGGCGGCGAGTCCCGCGCCCGCCGGTGCCGCGACCTGGCCGAGACGGTTACCGGTGAGGCGCAGCGCGAGGGCGGTGGACCGCGCGTCGTCGGGCGCCGCCTGGACGACGGTGGTCATGGACAGCGGCTGGCCGACGCCGAGGCAGAAGCCCAGCGCGGCCAGTACGAGGGCCAGCGCCCAGACCGGCAGCGGCACGGCGATGGCCGCGCACAGGACGGCGGCCGCCGCGCAGGTCGTGGTCAGCAGCGTGGTACGGCCGAGCAGCCGCAGCATCGGGGTCATCACCAGGCGGCAGGCGATGGTCGCCGCCGCGCGCAGGCTGAGCAGCAGGCCGATGGTGGCGGGCGCGATGTGGTGGGCCTCGCCGACGACCGGGAGGTAGGCGGTGAGGATGTCGGTGGCGGAGAGCACCGAGAGGCTGATGAAGATGCCGGCGGTGACGCCTCGGGTACGCAGGATGCCGAGGACCGGTACGCGGCGGGCCTCGGCGCGCGGCGCCCCGCCCGCGGGTGCACCGTCCCGCCGTTCCTGCCGCTCCAGGCGCCACAGGGCAGTACAGGCGCAGGCCGCGGCGGCCGCGGAGACCAGCAGCGCGGTGGCGCTGGTACGGGCCATCGCCCCGTCGTGCTCGGAGATGAGGAGCCCCGCGCCGATCGGCCCGAGGAGCTGGCCGAGCGAGGCGCCGATGGTGAAGTGTCCGAAGTTGCGGTCCCGTTCGTCCGGAGCGCTGCGCCGGGCGACGATGGACTGGGCGCCGATCACGAAGCAGAGGTGGCCGAGGCCCATGACACCGCTCCAGGCGGCCATCGCGGGCAGCGAGCCGGCCACGCCGCTCAGCGCGCAGCCGCCGGTGATCAGCGCGACGCCGACCACCAGCAGGGGCGTGCAGCGGCCGTGGTCGGTACGGCGGCCGAGCGGTACGGCGACGAGCAGCGGCAGCAGCGCGTACACGCCGGTGATGACGCCGACGGCGGTCTCGTCGGCGCCCAGCGCGAGCGCCCGGTAGGAGACGGCGGGCCGTGCCATGCTCACCGCCGCCTGTGCGAAGGAGAACGTGAGGATGAGGCGCAGCAGCCAGCCCCTGCCGGGCGTCACGGTCTTCATGGGTCAGATGATTCCGTACAGCAGTCCGGCGCCGAGCACCACCAGGGAGGTGAGCGCGGCCCATTTCACGGTGAACTTGGTGTGGTCGGCGAACTCGACCTTGGCCATGCCGACCAGGACGTAGACGGCGGGCACGAGCGGACTGGACATGTGCAGCGCCTGGCCGACGAGGGAGGCGCGGGCGATCTCCAGGGCGCCCACACCGTGCGCCGCGCCGGCCTCGGCGAGGATCGGGACGATGCCGAAGTAGAAGCCGTCGTTGGACATGAAGTACGTCAGCGGGATGCTGAGGACGCCGGTGACCAGGCCCATGTGCGGGCCCATCGCGTCGGGGACGTTGCCGACCAGCCAGCGGGCCATGTGCTCGACCATGCCGGTGCCGGTGAGCACGCCGGTGAAGACGGCGGCGGCGAAGACCATGCCGGAGACGTTCAGGACGTTCTCGGCGTGTGCGGCGATGCGCGCCTTCTGGTCCTTCATGTGCGGGAAGTTCACGGTGAGCGCGATGGCCGCGCCGAGCAGGAACAGCACCGGGATGGGCAGCGTCTGCATGATCAGCAGGGTGAGCAGCGCGATGGTGAGGGCGGCGTTGAACCAGTAGAGCTTGGGGCGCAGGGTGGCCCGGTGCGGGTCCAGGGCCTGGAACTCCTCCTCGGGCGCCGGGCCGTGGCCGGTGCCGGCGGTCCCGGCGCCGCCTCCGGTGCCCTGCGTGCGGCCGGCGGTGGTGCCGCCCTTGACGCCGGCGCCCGCGCCGACCAGGACCTGCTCGGTCTCCCGCTCGGTGGCCTCGGCGTCCGCCGCCACGGCCTTGGCGCTGCCGGGCTCGCCGAGGGTGAGGGTGCCCAGCCGCTTGCGCTCGCGGCGGCCCAGGACGTAGGCGAGGGCGAAGACGGCGAGCAGGCCGGTGGCCAGCGCGGGGATCATGGGGATGAAGATGTCGCCGGCGTCGAGCTTGAGCGCGGTGGCGGCGCGGGCGGTGGGGCCGCCCCAGGGCAGGGTGTTCATCACGCCGTTGGCGGTGGCGGCGACGCCGGTCATCACCACGAGGCTCATCTTCAGGCGCTTGTAGAGGGGGTACAGCGCCGAGACGGTGATCATGAAGGTGGTGGAGCCGTCGCCGTCGAGCGAGACGATCGCGGCGAGCAGGGCCGTACCGACGACGATGCGGACCGGGTCGGCCTTGCAGAACTTGAGGATGCCGCGGACGATCGGGTCGAAGAGGCCGACGTCGATCATCACTCCGAAGTAGATGATCGCGAACATCAGCATCGCGGCGGTCGGCGCCAGATCGCCGATGCCGTCGATGACGTAGTCACCGAGGTTCGCGCCCTGCCCGACCAGGACGCAGAACAGCGCCGGGATGAGCACGAGCGCCGCCATCGGCGACATCTTCTTCATCATGATCAACACCAAGAAGGTGGCAATCATGACAAATCCGAGGATGGTCAGCATTGGGGGTACCTCACGTTCGCCCTTGAACACCTGCCAGGGGGTGGCGGTCGAGGCGACGTTAGGGGCGGCCAACTTTTGTTAACAAGGTCTTGACGCGCGAGCAATACGAGCAAAACCCCAGGTCAATAAGGGGCGCGTCCGGATCGCTCCGGGATGCGCACTCAGTCCAGCACCCGGCCCAGATACGCCCGCAGCAGTTCCTTGGTCTCCGCGACGATCTCCCGGTCCCCCTCGGGGGCGACCCGGAACGCCAGCTGCACCAGCGCGTCCGCCGCCTCCACGCCCACCAGGAACGCGGTCCGCAGCCGCGCGTCCGCCGGGTCCAGGCCGAGCGGTACGGCCAGCAGCGCCAGCAGCCGGTCCGCCACGAGGTGGTTCGCCTCCCGGGTGGCGCGCGGCGCGGGCACGGTGAACTCCACCAGCGCGAAGCCGGGCACCGACCGCTTCATGGCGAGGTACTCGTCGACCACCACGTCCATGGCGTACCGCCAGTCCAGCCGGTCACCGGCCGCCGTGAGCCCGGCGGTGACCCGGTCCGCGTACCCGTCGAGGTTGCGCAGCGCCAGCGCCTCGGCCATCGCGCGCTTGTTGGGGAAGAAGCGGTAGACCGAGCCGATGGGCACCTCGGCGCGGGCCGCCACCGCGCGGGTGCTCAGGTCCTCGTACCCCTGCTCGTCGAGGACTTCGGCGCAGGCGTCGAGGATGCGGGTCAGGCGCTCGGCGCTGCGGCGCTGGACCGGGGCGCGGCGGAGTGACGGGGTGTCCACGTACCCATCCTGCCCTCCGGCCGGATTCCCGGGACCGCACGGCGCGTCCCCGGGCGTCCCGTTGACGGCCCCGGCCGCCAATCCTAAGGTCTTGCACAGGATTGCTGAGGTTCTCCGGGATTTGCTGAGCGGCGGGAGCACGCGATGACAGGCACGGGCGGCGAGCAGGCGAGGAAGACGGCGCAGGGGCTGGACCACTCCCCCGGCTTCGGCAACGAGCACTCCTCCGAGGCCGTGCCCGGCGCACTGCCCGTCGGCCGCAACTCCCCCCAGCGCGCCCCGCTCGGCCTGTACGCCGAGCAGCTGAGCGGCAGCGCGTTCACCGAGCCGCGCGCCCACAACCGCCGCTCCTGGCTCTACCGCATCCGCCCCTCGGCCGCCCATCCGCCCTTCGTGCGGACGGACAACGGCGGCGTACGGGGCGCCCCGTTCACCGCCACCGAGCCCGACCCCAACCGGCTCCGCTGGAACCCCCTCCCCGAGCCCCCGCCGGGCACCGACTTCGTCGCCGGACTCTGGACGCTCGGCGGCAACGGCGACGCGGCGCAGCGCACCGGCATGGCGGTGCACCTGTACCACGCCAACGCCCCCATGGAGCGGAAGGTGTTCAGCAGCGCCGACGGCGAGCTGCTGATCGTCCCGGAGCACGGCGGCCTGCTGCTGCGCACGGAGTTCGGCCTGCTCGCCGCCGAACCGGGGCACATCGCGCTCATTCCGCGGGGCGTGCGCTTCCGCGTCGAGCCGCTGGATGCCACGGCCCGCGGCTACGTCTGCGAGAACTACGGCCGCCCCTTCCAGCTCCCCGACCTCGGCCCGATCGGCGCCAACGGGCTGGCCAACCCGCGGGACTTCCGCGCGCCCGTCGCCGCGTACGAGGACAGCGACGAGCCCTGCGAGGTGATCAACAAGTACTGCGGCAACCTCTGGTCCGCGACCTACGACCACTCCCCGCTCGACGTCGTCGCCTGGCACGGCAACCACGTCCCGTACGTCTACGACCTGCGCCGCTTCAACGTCATCGGGTCGATCTCGTACGACCACCCGGACCCGTCGATCTTCACGGTCCTGACCTCGCCGAGCGACACCCCGGGCCTCGCGGGTGTGGACTTCGTCGTCTTCGCGCCGCGCTGGCTCGTGGGCGAGGACACCTTCCGGCCGCCCTACTTCCACCGCAACGTGATGAGCGAGTACATGGGCCTCATCGAGGGAGCGTACGACGCGAAAGCCGAGGGCTTCGTTCCCGGCGGCGGCTCGCTGCACAACATGATGTCCGCGCACGGCCCGGACCGCGCGACGTTCGACAAGGCGAGCAGCGCCGAGCTGACGCCCCAGAAGGTCGACGACGGGCTGGCGTTCATGTTCGAGACGCGCTGGCCGGTGCTGCTCACGGAGCAGGCCCGGACCGCCGACCACCTGCAGACCGGGTACGACGGCGTGTGGCAGGGTCTGGAACGCCACTTCTCTTCATAGCCGCTGTGGGGAAAACGCCGTGACGACCTTCGCGCCCGACTCGCTCGCCCTGAACCGCAAGCTGCCGCTGTGGTACCAGGTCTCGCAGTCGTTGCGGGCCTCCATACTGGGCCGCCACCCCGACGCGCCGCTGCGGCTGCCCACCGAGGACGCGCTCGCCGCGCATTACGGGGTGAGCGTGCTGACCATGCGGCAGGCCCTCAAGGAGCTGGAGGCCGAAGGACTGATCAGCCGGCACCGGCGGCGCGGCACGTTCATCGAGCCGGACGCCCGGCGCGGCGCCCCGGTCCGGCTGCTGGGCTCGGTCGACGCGATCGTGGCGCAGCAGTCGGGCATGGTCACGAAGGTGCTGGAGCACGGCACGGGCCCGGTGCCGCCGGAGCTCGCCGAGCACTTCCCCGGCCTGGCCCGGGCCGCCGTCTACCGGCGGCTGCGCAGCGACGAGCGGACCGGCGAGCCCACCAACCATGCCGTCAACCACGTACGCCCCGACCTCGCGGCCCGCATCGACCCGGCCGAGCTGGAGCGCCACCCGATGACGAAGGTGCTCCGGGACTCGGTGGGCGTGACGATCAGCCGGATCACCGACACCGTCGAGGCGCGGCTCGCCGATCCGGAGACGGCGCGGCTGCTGGACGTCCCGCTGCTCAGCCCGATCCTGCACTACACGGGCATCACCTACGACGAGGCGGGCAGGGTGATGGACGTCGCGCGCATCCACTACCGGGGCGACCGCTTCTCGTTCACGGTCACGCTGGACGCGGACTGAGGGCCGCTCCGGGCGGCCCGGCGCGTGGTGCCGGGCACGTGGTTACGATGCCCGGGTCATCCGAACCGTCCGGGAGGGTTGCCGCGTGACGGCGAAGCAGGACGTGCCCCTGCTGTCCGACCTGATGCCGTGGTCCGTCGCCGCGCCGCGGCTCGGCCGGGCCTGGATCATGGCGCCGGACACCGGGTCGCTGCGGGCGCGCTGGGACGCGCTGCTGCGGGCCGACGGCACCGCGGACCGCGAACGGCTCTTCCGCCCGTCCAGGGCCCGCACCCTGCACACCGCGGTCGGCCAGCTGCCCGGCCAGGCCACGGCCACCGGCCGGCTGGCCCGGCTGACCCGCGGCGACGCTCCCTGCCCGGAGCCGGTGCGGGTCCGGCACGGCGCGTACGACCAGCAGTGGCTGCTGCCCGACCACCGGCTGATCGACGCGGCCCGTCCTGAACTGTGGCGGGTCGCCGACGCGCACCAGCTCTTCGCCGTCGAGCAGCCCCGCGTCCCGCAGGACCCCGGCCCCGCGCTCGCCGTCTCGGCCGTGCTGCCCGTCGGCCGCCAGGGCCGCGTCCGTCCCCTCTACCGCCGCCCCGCCGGCACCGAACCGAACCTCTCGCCCGGCCTCCTCGGCCACCTCGGCGACCGCCTCGGCCGGCCCGTCACCGCCGAGGACGTCTTCGCCTACCTGGCCGCCACCGCGCGGCACGACGCCGGCGGCCTCGCCGTCCCCCTCACTGCCGACCCGGACCTGTGGGCACGTGCGGTGGCGCTGGGGCACGAGCTGATACGGCTGCACACCCGGGGCGCGGGCACCGGTGAGCGTCCCCGGCTGCCCGGCGGCCGCCGCCCGTACGTCCGGGCCGCGCTGCCCGCCCGGGGGCTGCCCACGGAGATCACGTACGACGCGGAGGAGGAGGCGCTGCTGATCGGCGAGGGACGCGTCTCGCCCGTACCTGCCGCGGCCTGGGAAGCGCACGCGGGCGGCGTCCGCGTACTGGAGGCGTGGTACGAGCGGCGCACCGGAGCCGTCGAGCCGGGCACGCTGGAGGCGGTACGCCCCGCCGCCTGGCCCCAGGAGTGGACCACCGACCTGCTGGAGCTGATCACCGTACTGGCCCTGGCCGGCGGCCTCCGGCCCGAACAGCAACGGCTGACGGCGGCGCTCGGCGCGGCCCCGCTGATCGGCGCCGGGGAGCTGACCGCGGCGGGGGTCCTCCCGGTCCCCGCCGCGGCCCGCCGCCCGGCCTCCGTCCTGGACCACCAGGAGGAGGGCCCGGACGGCCAGTTCGCGCTGCTCTGACGTGGCCCGCGGGCCGCAGGGTCACTTCTGCGGCGCCAGCTCCGGCCCCAGCGAGCTGAACTTCTCCTGGCTGACCACGCGCTGGGGCGGCCAGGTGATGTTCGGCGGCGGCCAGGACTGGCCGGTCCGCTCCAGGAACCAGGCGGGCGGTTCGTACATGGGCGGTTCGTAGCCGTCCGGCAGGGCGGTCCTCCAGCGCACCCCCTTGGTCCGCTCGGCGAACTCGTCCTTGACCGCCTTCAGCCGCGCGGGCTGGGTGATCAGGTCCACCGCAGTCGCGGCCAGGTACTTCGCGGCCGCGAGCAGGGCCGCGTGGCCGGGCGCCGCGGCGGCGCAGGCGGCCGTCGACCAGGTGTGCATCTTCGTGCCGATGGGCGCGAGGGCCGCGCCCATGGAGACGGTGGGCATGTTCCAGCTGATGTCGGCGACGTCGGTGGAGCCGCCGCCCATGAAGACCGGGTTGGGCGGGGTCAGTTCGCCGATCTTGTCGTGCAGCCCCTTCTCCGGCAGGCCGAGCGACTTCTGCAGGTCCTTGGCGAGCCGCTGGGCCTCGTCGCTGAACTCGGGCGGGCCGATCTTCCGCATGTTGTCGTGCATCAGCTCGGCGAAGGCCCGGGACGGCAGCTGGTTCCAGCAGGCCGACGTGATCTTGTGCTGGACGGTGGTCCGGCTGGCCTTGGCCGCCGCCTCGGACACCTCGATCACCTTGTCGAGCAGCACCCGCACCCGCTCCGGGCTGCCCTCGCGCACGTAGTACGAGATCTCGGCGATCTCCGGGGTGACGTTCGGGATGTCCCCGCCGTTGTTGATCACCCAGTGCAGCCGGCCGGACGGCGCGAGGTTCTCCTCCCGCAGGAACTCCGACATCGTCGCCATCATCACCGCGGCGTCCAGCGCGCTCTTGTTGCCCAGCGGGGTGCCGCCGTGGCCCGCGACGCCGAGGAAGGTGAAGGTGACCGCGGTCATCGCGGTGGACGAGCCCCAGCCGGTCGCGTTGGACGTGGACGGGTGCCAGTCCAGGAAGGCGTCCAGCCCGTCGTACACGCCCTTGCTCACCGCGTACGTCTTGCCGATCAGCTGCTCCTCGGCGGTGGAGCCGAAGAACTTCACCGTCACGTCGAGGCCGTGCGCCTCGGCGGCCTTGGCGACGGCCGCAGCGGCGGCCGCTGCCGCGGTACCGAGGGCGCAGTGGCCGCAGCCGTGCCCGGGGCCGTAGCCGGGCGCGAAGGGATCGTGCACGTACTCCAGCGGGTCGTGGTGGCCCACGCCCCGCTTCTGCGACAGGCCCGGCAGCGCGTCGTACTCGCCGCTGAACCCGATCACCGGGCCGCCCTTGCCATGCCGGGAGGTGGCGGTGAAGGCGGTCGGGAAGCCGGCCGTGCCGAACTCCACGTCGAATCCCGCAGCCTTGAGGAAGTCCGCCTCGGCGAGCGAGGACTTCCACTCGCGCAGCGACAGCTCGGCGTTCTCCCAGATCTCGTCGTCCAGCCCGGTGATCTTCTCGCGCTGCCGGTCGATCCAGGCCAGCGCGGCGGCCTTGGCCGGGGTGTCCTTCGCCAGCCCCTTCGGCGCCCGGTAACCGTCCGGGTCGGCCGCCGTGGCGTCGGACGCCGCGGCCATCGCGGGGTCGGCCGCCGCGCTCATGGCGGCGGTGCTCACCCCCGCCGCGCCCAGCAGCTGGACGATCCTGCGTCTGCTGAGTCCGCCGGGGGCCGCCGCCCCCGTCTCGTGCTTGTGCTCGTGGTCGTCGTGCAGATCACACACCGGCGCCTCCCGCGGCAGGATGGTTGTACGGGACAAGCGACTGCACCCTGGCGCGGAATGATCGTCACGTCAACAGCACGGTGTGACATCACCGTTACGAGTGAAGCGGCGCCGCCGGTACCCCGCACCGCTTCCGGCCCGCCGGGAACGCGGAACGCGCCCGCCCCGCTCACCGGACTCGCCGGGAACGGGGCGGACGCGTACGCGTGGGACGCCGTGCTGCGGTGGCCGGGCCGTGCGGCGGCCCGCGGACGGGGCCGGATCAGCGGCGGGGAGCTGACGGGGCGCGCAGGAGGCGCACCGGAGCACCGCTCGGCACGGCTCGGCTCAGCTGTGACCGCCGAAGAGCGACCGGCGCAGCCGGCGCAGCGGGGCGAACAGCGACACCCGCGCGCCGCGGCTCTTCCGCGTCCGCGCGTGGTCACGCTTGGTGATCTCCTGCATCAGCGAGGTCGCACCTTCGGTCTCACGCTGCGGTATCGCCGGCCCGCCGAGCACCGCGAGATGGCGGTCCAGGCGGGCGCTGGACGCGCCGCCGCATGTGATGGCAGGCACTCGCGGCCTGCTGCGTACTGCAATCTGTTCCATGACACTCCCCACCCGTACGAGGGCACCCGGCCCGGGCAGGGTAACCCTATCTCTCCCGCACGACCTTCGCGCAGCCCGGTATCAGTATTCACCTGCCCCGCAAGGGCGTTGACGAACACCATACGGAACGTCGGCGCACCGCACCTACTTCAGCCCGGGACGGCGGGCGTACAGGAGCACGTCCCGGCCCCGAGCGTGCGCCCCCCATGACGGAACGTCACCGCCCTTGCCGTGCCGACTCGCCCCGGCCGCCCGCGGATTACCGCCGAGGGGGCGCGACGGCCCCGGGAGAGAGGTACGTTTTCCCCACATCGCTCCATTTGCGGAGTCGAGGGGGCTCGTGCCATGGACGCAGGTACGGGAGACGGACGGATGCTGGCGGACCGCTACCGCCTGCTGGCCGAACTGGGCCGGGGCGGCATGGGCGCGGTCTGGCGGGCCCGGGACGAACTGCTGGACCGCGAGGTGGCGGTCAAGGAGGTACGGGCGCCCCGCGAACTGCCCGCACGCGAGGAGCGGTTGCTGTACGCCCGGCTGGAGCGGGAGGCCCGGGCCGCCGCCCGGATCGCGCACCGCAACGTCGTGACCGTCTTCGACGTGGTCACCGAGGGCGGCCGCCCGTGGATCGTGATGGAGCTGGTCCGCGGCCTCTCGCTCGCCGAGACCCTGGAGGCCGCCGGGCCGCTGCCGCCCCGGCGGGCCGCCGCGATCGGCGCCGAGGTGCTGGCCGCGCTGCGGGTGGCGCACGCGGCGGGCGTGCTGCACCGCGACGTCAAGCCGGGCAACGTCCTGCTCGCCGACGACGGCCGGGTGGTGCTCACCGACTTCGGGATCGCGACGGTCGAGGGGACCGCCGCGCTGACCCTCACCGGCGAGCTGATCGGGTCGCCCGAATTCACCGCGCCCGAGCGGGCGCTCGGACGGACGCCGGGCCCGGAGTCGGACCTGTGGTCCCTGGGCGTGACGCTGTACGCCGCGGTGGAGGGCCGCTCACCGTTCCACCGGGACACCCCGCTGAGCACGCTGCGCTCGGTGGTCGACGAGGAACTGCCGCCGCCGCGCCTGGCGGGACCGCTGGCCCCCGTACTGGCGGGGCTGCTGCGCAAGGACCCGGACGAACGGCTGTCGGCGGCCGGGGCCGGGGAACTGCTGGCGTCGGTCGCGGGCGGCGGCCTGCCGACGACGGTGACGGCCGCACCGCCGGCTCCCCCGTACTCCCCGACAATCGCCACGGCCGGCGCCACCCGGGACGACGCCACGGGCGGGACCGGGAGCGGGAGCCCCGCTCCGCCCCCTCCTTCGGGCACCTACGGCCCGCACCCCACACGTCACTCACGCCCCCGGCGGCGCTCGCCTCTCGCCCTGGCCGCGACCGCCCTGGCCGTCGCGCTGGCGGCCGGCGGGGCCGCGTGGGCGCTGCTGAGCGGGAACGGCGGCCCGGGCCCGGCCGCTCCCACGGCGTCGGGCAGTGTGCGGCCGGGGCCTTCGGACGAGCACGGGGCCGAGCGGGACACCGGCCGGGACGCCGGGGGCGGGGACCGGGGCACGGCGGGCTCCGACGAGCGGGAGGGCGACGGGGCGCGCAGGTCCCCGCCCGCGGTCACCGTCACGGCCGTCGTCTCGACCGTGCGCGGCAGCTACGTGGGCAGCTGCCCGCCGCCGGCCGCCGCGGCACCGGCGTTCTCCGGGGTCATCACGGTCAGCCGCGGCCCGGCCGAGGTCAGCTACCGCTGGCGCACCGACGGCGGCGGCTCCGAGCGGCCGTGGCGGACGGTCCGCCTCCCCGGGAGCGGGGCGCAGCGGGTGACGGTCGGACACACGGAGACGGCGCACGACCCGTACGGCACACGGGCGGGCCGGGTCGGCCTCGAAATACGGAGCCCGAAGGCGGTCGCCTCGAACCGCGCCGCCTTCTCCGTGACGTGCGAAGGGGAGGCCCCGGGCGGCGGGACCTCCCTCCAGCCCCCGGACGAGGAGCCGGACCCCACGGACACGGGCCGGGAGCCGACCCCGTCGGGCACCGGGCCCTCCCCTACGTACAGCGAGAGCTCTCCCTCTCCCGACGAGAGCTCCTCCTCGTACGGCGCGGAGTCTCCGTCGTGGAGCGGGAGTGCGCCACCGCACGGCGGGGGGTCCGGTGCGTCGGGCGGGCGTTACGCGGCGGAGCGGAAGACCGGCAGGTAGCCGCTGGACTGGCCGGTGGCGGTCGGGTGGTAGGAGTTCTCGACGGGGACGGTGACGCTGTGCAGCCAGGAGCTGCCCGAGCAGATCTCGTGGCCGGCGAAGGTGGTGTTGGCGTCGCCGAAGGCGAAGCCGTGGTCGGCGGCCCGCTTGGCGGTGACGCCGTTGATGTCGTCGGCGGCGGCGTTTATGGCGGCCCGCTCCTTCTCCGAGAGGCCGGCGATGCAGCTGCCGTTCAGCTTGTAGAAGCGGGGGTAGCCCAGGACGACCACCTTGGCGGCGGAGGCCTTGCCGGAGATGGCGCCGTAGACCTGGTCCAGCTGTCCGGGCAGGGTGTTGTTGATGTACGTCCGGGCCTGCTGGACCCGGGACAGGCAGGTGCTCTCGGACTGGAGCACACAGGTCGTCATGGTGTCGGCGAAGCCGGCGTCGTTACCGCCGATGGTGATCGACACCAGGCTCGTGGCGGAGTTCAGAGCGGTCAGCTGATTGTTGAGAACATCACCCGTACGGGCCCCCGAGCAGGCCGCGAAAGTGAACGAAGCGGGTGAGTTCGCGGCGGCCCAGAGAGCGGGGTACGCCTTGCTGCTGCGCTTGCAGGAGCCGCTGCCACTGTCGTAGCTGCCGGCTCCGAGGCCGGAGGAGTAGGAGTCACCGAGCGCCACGTAGTGGGTGTCGGCGGCGAGTTGGGCGGAGGAAGCGGGAGCGGCACCGAGGAGCGCGAGGGACGCTGCGGCAACGAAAGCGGACACCACGCCCGCTCGTCTGGAAACTCTCATGGAACCTCCAATAGCAGGATCTCTGCCGCAACTGTGGTAGCAGTACCGACGCGTAGGCGGAAGTGTTCATGCCAACTTTGCTACTCGCGTAGAGCATTACTGGCCATGCCTTCCGGCGGATTGCCGCACTATGTCGTGCATATGACATCAAGCCACGTCCTCTTGAATCCTTGAGTACCTCTCGGGGAATCTTTCGTCCGGGTGGTCCAACGCACCCTCAGGAGCCACCCGCAGCGCACGAATCCGTGCGCCACCCCCCATGCGCACGCACCACGCGCACCTGATGAGGAGGACCCCCTCGTATGGCAGTGATGCGTACCACCACAGGGATTTTCGGCCGGATCCCGGCCAGGCTCCGGATCGCCACCGCGGTCACCGCCGCTTCGGCCGCCGTCACCCTCGGCGCCGTCGCGCTCCCGGCCCATGCCGCGCCCGCCGAGGGCACGGTCGTCGGCGCCGGCGCGGAGAACGCCGTCAAGGGCAGCTACATCGTCACGCTCAAGAAGAGCGCGGGCGTCAAGGCCGCGTCCGCCGACGGCAGACGCCTGATATCCGCCCACGGCGGCACCGTGGCGCACACGTACACCGCCGCGCTCAACGGCTACGCGGCGCACCTGTCCGCGGCGGAGGCGAGACGCCTCGCCGCCGACCCGGCCGTGGACCAGGTGTTCCAGGACACCACGGTGCACGCCACCGCCACCCAGTCCAATCCGCCGTCGTGGGGGCTGGACCGCATCGACCAGACGAACCTCCCCCTTGACAAGCGCTACACGTACCCCGACAGCGCCGGCAGCGGTACCACCGTCTACGTCATCGACACCGGTGTCCGCGTCAGCCACCAGGACTTCGGCGGCCGCGCGGTGAACGGCTACGACGCCGTCGACAACGACAACGTCGCCCAGGACGGCAACGGCCACGGCACCCACGTGGCGGCCACCGCGGCCGGCACCAGCTACGGCGTCGCCAAGAAGGCCAAGGTCGTCGCCGTACGGGTGCTCAACAACTCCGGTTCCGGCACCACCGCCGGGGTCATCGCCGGCATCGACTGGGTCACCAGGAACCACAGCGGCCCCTCGGTGGCGAACATGTCGCTGGGCGGCGGCGCGAGCACGGCACTGGACAACGCCGTGAAGAACTCCATCGCGAGCGGCGTGACGTACGCCGTCGCGGCCGGCAACAGCAACCTGGACGCCGGCACCTCCTCGCCCGCCCGCGTCCCCGAGGCGATCACCGTCGGGGCCACGACCAGCACCGACGCCCGCGCCAGCTACTCCAACTACGGTTCCCGGCTGGACCTGTTCGCGCCTGGCAGCAGCATCACCAGCGCCTGGCGGACCTCCGACACCGCCACCAACACCATCTCCGGCACCTCGATGGCCACCCCGCACGTGGCCGGCGCCGCCGCCGTCTACCTCGCCGGACACCCGTCCGCCTCCCCGGCCGCCGTGTCGAGCGCCCTCGTCAGCGGCGCCACGTCCGGCGTCGTGACCAGCCCGGGCAGCGGCTCGCCGAACAAGCTCCTGAAGATCGTTCCGTAACCCTGTGACCCCGGAGCGCCGGGGCGTACCGGCGCCACCGCATCCACATACCGCACACGACCGGAAGGATTCGTTCCGAGCTTAGGTACCGCAGGTCGTGAACGAGCCGCGTCCACCGCGAACTGTGCGTCGGACGTGGCTCGTTCACGCCATCTCTGCCGCTTGACGCGCACCCGGCAGGCACGCCACATTGAAGCCCGGCATCAGGTGCTTATGAGCATCAGGCCGCTTTATGGGGGGCAAAGCTGCCAATGCAGACCAAGACCATCAACAGCAACAGATCCACCGGCAGCAGACCGGCACGGGCGGAATCGACGCCCCTGCTCGCGGGCGCCGCCGTCGCGGTGGGCGGCGTGGGCGCCGTACTGGCGCTCGCCGGCCTCGACTCGCCGCTGCGCGCGCCCTTCGTGCTCTTCTTCCTGCTCGCCGCGCCCGCGGCCGCCATCGCCGCCGCCCTGGGACGCCTGGACCCGCTCAGCCGCACGGTGGTCGCGGGCGCCGGGGCCTGCGCCGTCGACCTGCTGGTCGCCCAGACCATGCTGTCGCTGCACATCTGGTCGGCGCGCGGCGGGGTCGTGGCCGTCGCGGCGATCAGCGGCACCATCTTCCTGCTGGCGAGCGTGCGGCGCCGCGGGGCGTCCGCGCCAGATGCACGGACGGACTGAACGTGGACATCAGCGTGTACCGCCCCGGCGAGCTGAGCGGCGCCGACCGGGCGGCATGGACGGCCGTGCAGTCCCAGGCACATCTCCTGGGCACGCCGCAGCTGGCCAATCCCTTCCTGGCACCGGAGTTCGCGCTCGCGGTGGGCCGTTGCCGCCGCGGCGTACGGATCGCGGTGATCAGGGAGGACGGCGAGCCGGCCGCGTTCCTGCCCTTCCAGCGGACCGCGCTGGGCGTCGGGCGCGCGATCGGCCTGGGGGTGTCGGACGCCCAGGGTCTGGTGCACCGGCCCGGCTTCCAGTGGGAGCCGCGTGAGCTGCTGCACGCCTGCGGGCTCGCGGTGCTGGAGTTCGACCATCTGGTGGAGGGCCAGAAGCCGTTCGAGAAGCACCCGTTGCAGTCGTTCCCGTCCCCGGTGATCGATGTGGACCAGGGGTTCGAGGCCTATCTGGCCCGGCTGCGGAAGCAGTCGCCGAAGTTCACCCGCACGACCCTGGCGAAGGAGCGGAAGCTCGGACGGGACGTGGGCGAGGTGCGGTACGTCCACGATGAGCGGAATCCAGCCGTCCTGCAGACGCTCATCGACTGGAAGTCCGCGCAGTACCGAAGAACGGGACGCAGCGACCGCTTCGCCCGGCCGTGGATCACGCACCTGGTGGAGCAGTTGTTCCACACCCGCACCGACTCCTTCGCGGGCGTGCTGTCGGTCCTGTACGCCGGCGAGCGGCCGGTCGCCGCGCACTTCGGACTGCGCTCGGAGCGGGTGCTGGCGTGCTGGTTCCCCGCCTACGACCCGGCGTTCGCGAAGTTCTCGCCGGGGCTGGTCCTGCATCTGCGGATGGCCGAGGGGGCCGCCGCGGATTCCATGGGCTATCTGGACCTCGGCCGTGGCGAGAAGGAGTACAAGGATTCCTTCCGGACACGGGAGATCCAGGTGTCCGAGGGATGGGTGACCCGGCGCCATCCGGTGGCACTGGGACATCTCGCGCGGCGGGCCCCGGTGAAAGCGTTGCGGAACACCGTGCTGGCTCGGCCGGAATTGTTCGAACCGGCCGACCGGCTGCTCAAACAGATGGGCCGGATCCGTACCGGAAATCATGGAGCGACCCGCTCGATTTCGAACGAAAAGACAAAAGGGGATTGGTAGGTGCAGCTCTTGCCATAGGATGTCATTCATCAATACCGTCGAACAATCCACTCGCACCGGATCGTCAGCCAGCGGCTTCAGGGGAGGGCTCGGTAGCCGCGACGAGGCCCGGGGCGGGGCGCGGTAGGGGGTGCCGTGCCCGACCCGTATGCCGGCGTCGGGGCACGAGTCGCGGAAACACGCATGCCAGCTCGCTCTGTTCATCCGGTGTCCCTTGCCGTCCCGAACAGGGTGTGAACCCCCTTTTCGAACCGGATACACATCCGGGCCGCCCGGGGGTGGGCGGTCCACCGGACGAGAGGGAAAACAGACTCATGAGTTCATTCCTTCGCCCTGCGGAAACGAATCCGAAAGCCGTCGCGCGGATACCCGCGCAAGCGGAGTACCGACCCGTTTCCTCGCACCTGGCGATTGCTCCGCCGGTCAGCGTCGTGATACCGGCGATGAACGAGGCGGAAAATCTCCCGTACGTCTTCAAGACACTTCCGGACTGGATCCATGAAGTGGTTCTGGTGGACGGGAATTCCACCGATGACACCGTGCAGGTGGCACGGGAACTGCGGCCGGACGTCACGGTCGTGAAGCAGCGCGGCAAGGGCAAGGGGGATGCCCTCATCAGCGGCTTCGCGGCGTGCACCGGCGAGATCATCGTCATGATCGACGCGGACGGCTCGGCCGACGGCGGCGAGATCGTCTCCTACGTCTCGGCGCTGGTCGGCGGCGCCGACTTCGCCAAGGGCTCCCGCTTCGCCAACGGCGGCGGCACCGACGACATGACCCCGATCCGCAAGCTCGGCAACCGCGTGCTGACCACCCTGGTCAACGCCAAGTTCGGCGCCCGCTACACCGACCTGTGCTACGGCTACAACGCCTTCTGGCGGCACTGCCTGGACGAGATCGCGCTGGACTGCGCGGGCTTCGAGGTCGAGACGCTGATGAACATCCGCGTCGTCAAGGCCGGGTTACGCGTCCAGGAGATACCCAGCCACGAGTACAACCGCATCCACGGCGTCAGCAACCTGCGCGCGGTCCGCGACGGCATCCGCGTCCTGAAGGTCATCCTGCGCGAACGCGGCACCCGTAAGCGTGCGGTGCGCCCCGCGATGATCACGGGAGAGGTGTCTTGAGCATCCGCATCTCCGTGGTGATCTGCGTGTACACCGAGGACCGCTGGGGCGACATTCTCGCCGCGGCGGCCTCGGTGCGTGACCAGCTCCACCCGGCACACGAGATCCTGCTCGTCGTCGATCACAACCCGGCCCTGCTCACCCGGCTGCGTACGCAGTTCGCCGGGGCCACCGACATCAGCGTGCTGCCGAACGCCGGACCGAGAGGCCTCTCGGCGGGCCGCAACACCGGCGTCGCGGAGTCCACCGGCGAGGTCATCGCCTTCCTCGACGACGACGCGGTCGCCGAGCGGGAATGGCTGCTGCACTTCGCCGAGGGCTACGCCGACCCGAAGGTGATGGCCATCGGCGGCCGCACCGAACCGGTCTGGGCCTCCGGCCGCCGCCCCGACTGGTTCCCCCGGGAGTTCGACTGGGTCGTCGGCTGCACCTACCTCGGCCTGCCGCCGGGCCGGACGCGGGTGCGCAACGTCCTCGGCGGCAACGCCTCCTTCCGCCGGGAGGCCTTCGAGATCGCCGGCGGATTCGCCACCGGCATCGGCCGGGACGGCGACAAGCGGCCGCTGGGCTGCGAGGAGACCGAGATGTGCATCCGGCTCACCCGCGCCTGCCCGGACGCCGTCCTGCTCATCGACGACCGTTCGGTGATCCACCACCGGGTGCCCGCCGGACGCGAGCGCTTCGCGTACTTCCGTACCCGCGCCTACGCCGAGGGACTGTCCAAGGCCCTGGTGGCGCGCAGCGTCGGCGCCCAGGAGGGACTGGCCACGGAGCGCCGCTACACCACCCGCGTACTGCCCGCCGGGGTGGCGCGCGGCATGCGGGACGCGCTGCTGCGCAGGCCCGGCGGGGCCGCCCGGGCGGGCGCGATCGTGGCGGGCGTGGCGGCGGCGGCCGGCGGCTACCTGGTCGGCACGGCACGCACCCGCCGCTCGGGCGGCTCCTTCGTGATCGCCGCGGTACCGGGCCCGGCCGGTGCGCCGTCGCACGGGCCGGACGCCGACGCGACGGGCCGCCCTCCGGTGAGGCCCATGGCGGTCGAGCCCGTGGCGGTCGAGCCCATGGCGGTCGAGCCCGTGACCGTGGCCGAGCGTCCTCCGGTGGAGCCCGTACGCCTGGCCGTGCGGGCCGAGAAGCCGCTGCGCGGCGACGGCGGCCTGCCCGGCGAGGACGTCCTGCGCGGCGGCGAGGGGGCGGTCGCGTGACCGCCCCGCTGAGCGCCGCTTTCCCGCCGGCGCCCGTGCCGATCCTCATGTACCACGCGGTGGCCCACAAACCGGCCCCCGCGACGTACGGCCTGTCCGTCGCGCCCGGCGCGTTCGCCGAGCAGATGGCGGTCCTGCACGACACGGGGTACCACCCGCTGACCACGGCGGAGCTCGCGGCCGCGTGGCGGAACGGCACCCCGCTGCCCGACCGCCCGGTACTGCTCACCTTCGACGACGGCTACGAAGGCGTGCACCGCTACGCCCTGCCCGTCCTGGCCAAGTACGGCTTCCCGGCCACGCTCTTCGTGTCCACCGGCTGGCTGCCCGGACCGTACGACACCGGCGGCGCGCTGGACACCATGCTCGGCTGGGACCAGGTACGGGAACTGGCCGCCGCCGGGGTGGAGATCGGCGGCCACAGCCACACCCATCCCCAGCTGGACCAGCTCCCCGACGACACGCTCTGGGCCGAGGTGCTGCGCTGCAAGGGCATCGTCGCCGAGCAGCTGGGCGCGGCCCCGGTGTCCTTCGCCTACCCCTACGGCTACTCCAGCCGGCGGGTGCGGCGGACGGTGCGCGCCGCGGGCTTCCGGCAGTCGCTGGCCGTCGGCAACGGCCTGGCGGGCTACCGGCAGGGCCCGTACGCGCTGCGCCGGCTGACCGTACGGCGCAGCACGGAACTGGCGGAGTTCCGGCGGATCGTCGCCGGCGAGGCCCTGGGCCGGACGTTCGCCAAGGACCGCGCGCTCACCAAGGGGTACGCCCTGCTCCGCAGATCGCGCCAGGTGATCAGGCGCTGCGCTCCGGGGGACTGACCCCGCGCGCGCAGCGCCGATGAAAGGCCGTCAGTGGGGCCCGGTGGCACAGTGCCGGGCCTCAGGAAAGGGAACCCGAGCCAGTGTCTGACACGACCACCCGGACCGAGGAACGTACGCAGGGCGAGCGGGCACCGGGCGGGCGCAAGCTGCGGTTCCCCGGGCGTGGTGAGGGCACGCCGCTCTTCCGCAACGCCTACGCGCTGATGCTCAACACGGGCATCTCCGGGCTGCTGGGCCTCGGGTTCTGGCTGGTCGCGGCGCGCTACTACACCGAGTCGGCGGTCGGCCAGGGCTCGGCGGCGATCGCCGCGATGAAGCTGCTGGCGGGGCTGACCGCGGTGACGCTGACCGGCGCACTGGCCCGCTTCATCCCGGTCGCCGGGCGGCGGACGGGCCGGCTGGTGCTGCGTACGTACGCGGGCAGTTCGGTGGTGGTCGCGCTGGCCGCCGTCGTCTTCCTGCTGACCCTGGATTTCTGGGGCCCGTCCTACCGCTTCCTGCACGGCACGCTCAACGGCCTGGGCTTCATCGTGGCCGTGGTCGCCTGGTCGCTGCTCACCCTCCAGGACGGGGTGCTCACCGGGCTGCGCAGTGCCATGTGGGTGCCGGTGGGCAACCTCGTCTTCTCCGCGGTGAAACTGGCCCTGCTGATCGCGATCGCGGCGGCCGTCCCCACCGCGGGGGTCTTCGTGTCCTGGGTGGCGGCCATCGCGGTGTCCGTGGTCCCGCTGGGCTGGCTGGTGTTCCGGCGGCTGGTCCCCCGGCACGTCGCTGCCACCGCGCGCACCGTGCGGCCGCCCTCGCTGCGCGAGATGGGCCGCTTCCTGGCCGGCGACTACACCGGCTCCCTCTTCTCGCTCGCGGTGGTCTACCTCGTACCGGTCATCGTCGCCTCGCAGGTCAGCTCGGCCGACAACGCGTACTTCTACATCACCTCCACGATCGGCGGCACGGTCAACCTGCTCGCGATCAACATGGGCGCCTCGCTGACCGTGGAGGGCTCGCACGACCCGGCGCGGCTGGCGGAGAACACCCGCGCAGCGCTGCGCCGGATGGCCCGCATCATGCTCCCGGTCTGCCTCTTCCTGTTCGTGTGCGCGCCGTACATCCTCGGCGTGTTCGGCGACGGGTACGCGGACGCGGCGACGCCGCTGCTGCGCTGGCTCGCGGTCGGCGCCGCGCTGCGCGTGGTGATGGAGACCTACTTCGCGGTGCTGCGGGCGCAGAGCCGGACCTCGGGCCTGGCGTACCTCCAGGGCCTGCTGTGCGTGCTCGTGCTCGGCCTGACGCTGCTCCTGCTGCCGCGGATGGGGCTGACCGGCGCGGGCGTCGCGGAGATCTGCAGCCTGGCGGTGATCGCCTCGATCGCCACCGTGAAGCTGTACGGCGTGGTCCGGGGCCGTCCGGCGGCGCCGCTGGCCAAGGCGCCGGCCGACGGGGTCGCCCCGGACGGCGACCTGGCGGACCTGGCCGTCCACGGCGACCTGGGCGACGCCGTGCGCGTCCCCCTGGACGACCGGGCGGCGCCGGAGGCGGACGGGGCGCGCCGTCCCACATGGGCGCAGCGGGCCCGCCTCGACGTGGACACGATGCCGCTGGGCGTGCACGTGGACTTCGACCATATGGAACGGCGGCCCGATGTGCGGCCGCCACTGACGGAGGAACAGGTGGCGGACGGGTACCGGGAGCCGGAGACGACGGGCGGCGGGGCCGCCGGTACGGACGCGGCACCGCCCGCGGCCGGCAAGCCGTCCTGGGCGAAGGAACGGCCGGCGGCCTCCGCCGGAGCGAGCGGTGCCGATCCGGCGGAGGCGCTCACGCTGCCGCTGCCGGCCGTCACACCGGCGGAGGCGTCATCGGGCGCCTCATCGGGCGCCTCATCGGGCGCGTCATCGGGCGCGTCGGAGGCGAACACGGTGCGGCTGCCGGTCGTCACCCCCTCAGCTGCCGCACCCGGCAGCGGTACGGCCGGTGCCGCCGCAGGCCGCGGCGGAGTCACCGCCTTCCTCGCCGCCCGCCCCGACCTCGGCGTCTGGGCCCTGCTCGGCGTCGCGCTCGCGCTCTACTGGCTGCCGCTGCGCGGAATGGGCGACGCCGACCTGGACCGGATGGGCGGGCTCGGCCTGATCTCCGTCCTGCCCGTCACGACGCTCGCCGGCGCCGCCCTGCTCGCCGTGGTCTTCGCCGCGGCCCTCCGGCTCTCCCGGCCGCGCCGGGCCCTGCTGGCGGTGACGCTGACGCTGACGGTCGTGACGCTGCACGCGCTGCCCGCCGTGCTGGAGACCGAGCCGCGCTTCGCCACCGCCTGGCAGCACCTGGGCTTCCTGGACTACATCGGCCGCACCGGCACCGCCGTACCGGACCTGGACGCGCGCTGGAGCTGGCCGGGCTTCTTCGCCGGTGCGCAGTTCCTCGCCGAGGCCTGCGGCGTCACCGACTTCGAGGCACTGCTCCGCTGGTGGCCGCTGACCATCCAGCTCCTCTACCTCGCACCGGTGTTCCTGCTGCTGCGCTCCGTACGGGCGGACTGGCGCGCGAAGTGGAGCGCGGCGTGGCTGTTCGCGCTGTGCGGCTGGGTCGGCCAGGACTACTTCTCCCCGCAGGGCTTCACGTACCTGCTCTACCTGGCCTTCGTGGCGGTCCTGCTGGTGTGGTTCCGCGACCCGCGGGTGCTGCCCGGCAAGCTGCGCCCCGGCGAGACCGAAGTGCGCCCGGCTCCCCGCAGGCAGCGCGCGGTCCTGCTCGGCGTGCTGATCGCGCTGTTCGCGGTGTCCGTCGCCGGTCATCAGCTGACGCCGTTCGTGATGCTCGGCGTGCTCACGTTCCTGGTGCTGGTCCGCCGTTCGACGCTGCGCGGCCTGCCGCTGCTGCTCGGGGTCATGGTCGTCTTCTGGATCGGCTTCCTCGCCGAGCCGTACTGGTCGGGCCACTTCGACGAGCTGTTCGGCGGCATCGGCGGCCTCGGCTCCAACGTGGCCTCCTCCGTGTCGGGCCGCATCGAAGGCGGCAGCAGCACGCACCAGCTCGTCCTCTACACCCGGGTGCTGCTGGCCGGTTCGGTACTCGCGCTGGCCTGCTGGGGCGTGCTGCGGCGACGGCTGGCGGGCTTCGCCGAACGTTCGCTGCTCGTCCTCGCCTTCGTGCCGTTCCTGGCGTTCGGGATGCAGTCCTACGGTGGCGAGATGGCGCTGCGCGTCTTCATGTTCGCGCTGCCGGGCGTCTGCGTGCTCGGTGCGCTCGCGCTCTTCCCGCGCCCCGCCGCCGGGCGGCGCGGCCTCGGACCCCTCGCGGCCCTGCTGGCCGGCCTGGTGCTGGTCTTCGGGTTCCTCGTGGCCCGCTGGGGCAACGAGCCGTTCGAGCGGACCCGGCCCGGTGAGGTCGCGGCGATGGAGTACGTGTACGCGCACGACGTGCCGACCGTACGGCTGCTGTGGCTGACCGACGACCCGGTCGAGAACGTCACCCCGGACATGCCGTGGGGCGCCCGGGACATGGAGCGCGTCCAGTACGAGCCGACCCTCGCGCCGCGCGACCCGGTGCGCGTCGGCCCGCTCGTCCGGGCCCTGAAGGACGCGGGCCCCCAGTCGTACCTGATCGTCAACCGCGGGCAGTCCGAGGCGCTGCGGCTGGACGGCGGCTACGCCGACGGCTGGGAACGGCGGCTGCGGGCCTCCCTGGACCGCCACCCCGAGCTGCACCGGGTGCTCGTCAACGACGACGCGGTGCTGTACGAGCTGACGGACCCGCCCGCGGGCCCGGTGCCGCAGCCGGCCCCCGGGCCGGCCGGCCCGAAGGTCACCTGGACGCCGTGGTCGGTGGCGGGCGGCGTGGCGGCGGTGGCGCTGATCCTGCTGCTGGGCACCCGGGAGATCGTCCGGGTGGCGCTGCCGCCGAGCGTCGGCAAACAGCGCTGGGTGCAGGGCACGTTCTGGTTCGCCGTGCCGCTGCTCGTGGTCTTCCTGGCGGCCCTGGTCCAGCGGTTCGTGACGATGTCGTAGGCGGTGCGGGACCGGCACCGGAGGCGGGGCCGCGGTGCCGGCCCCGCACCGGCCGGCCGACCCCGCACCGGCCGGCCGTGGGTCAGCCGCGCTTCAGCCAGCGGAGCCCGTAGCCCGGCATGTCGAAGGTCTTCCCGTCGATCTTGGCCTGGATGGTCCGGCCGAGGGTGTTCACGACCAGTACGGCGTCGTCGTCGGCGAGCACCCGCACGTTGGGCCGGTCGTCCGGCGCGACGCGGACGGGCCGGAAAGCGGTGCCCGGCGGGAATTCCCTGCCGAACCGGGCGAGCAGTTTCATCATCGGCAATTCGCGGCCGCCGCCGTCCAGTTCGGTACTGCGCCACAGACAGCCGGGGCAGTCCTCGTCCTCGTTCTGCGGATTCCAGTACAGCGCGGTGGCGACGCCGGCCCGCGCCATTTCCATCATGGCGGTGGCCTGTACCGCGGTGCGGTGCGGCTCGCTCCAGCCGGCCCGGTCGTCGTTCTCGTCGCCGACCTCGACGTACCATTCCGTCCACCACACCGGCAGTCCGGTCTCCTCACGGAGCCACCGGGTGACATCGCCGAATTTCCTCGTCGCCTCGAATTCGTCCGGCTCGTAGGAGTTGTCCCGGGTGTAGCTGGAGCCGTCGACGGCGAGGAAGTCGGCCCCGGCCTTGTGCTCGTTCCAGTAGGAGACGGCGTCCAGGACCCGCTGGTCGACCGAGCCCCAGGGCCCCGCCAGGTCGGAGGAGTAGGAGTCGTCACCGGGCCGGTAGCTGTCCATGACGACGTACGGACCCCCGACCTGGATCGCCGGATCGACCTTCTTCAGTTCCTCGTAGACCAGGTTGTACAGCTCCGTGTAGCCCTCCTGGTCCCAGCGGTTCCGGTCCTCGTCGAAGAATCCCTTGAGTTCGTTCCAGACGATGAAGTGCCGGACCTCCGGATAGCGTTTCGCTATCTTTCCCGCCAGTTTCGCGAAGTCCTCGTAGTGTTCCGGACTCGGCGCCTTCTCCAGCTCCCCCCAGTCCGTCTTCCCGGCCTTTCCGCCCTTCATCCAGTCCGGCGAGCAGCACAGGGTGAGCACGGGCGTGCCGCCGGTACTGCGGATCAGGGCGAGCCGCCGGTCCAGGTCGTGGAAGTCGTATTTCCCCGGGGTCGGTTCGGGATTGCGCGCGCCCCAGCCCATGATGTGCTGGTTCTGCGGCATCGGATCGCCGGTGAGCAGCCGGTCGGCCGCCACCTCGGCGGCGGGCTCGCCGCGGTCGGCGCTGAACTCGGTGTGGGTGAACCCCCAGCCCAGCTGCTCCATCGCCTCGGAACCGCCGAGCACCCCGTTGCCCGATCCCCTGCCCTGCTGCCCGCCCGGCGGTAACCCGCCCAGGGCCAGGAGTAACGCAAGAACTGTCGCCCCCGTGCCGAGAAGCGCGGTGATCACCCACCGCGTGCGCCCCGGTATTCGCACCCGTAACCCCCCATGACGTCCCACAACGGGCAAGCCTAGTCACATGTCCTTCTGTTGAGCCGTGATTCCGCCTTTCGGGCGGGCGAGGGACCCGGACCGGTCGGCCACCTGTCAAGTGCCCGTCAAGCCCGGTCCGGCCCGTCGCCGCCGGGCAATCCCGTAATTCCGTGTACGGCGCGCGGGTCATGCCGGATCATGGCCCCCATGTGTGCCGATCACCTGCCGCCGGGCGCCGCCGAGGAGTCGCTGCCGATCCGTCTGACGATGGACGACAGCGACTCCCCGTCCGACGTGGTGGACGCCCTCTTCCTCGGGCGGTTCGCCAACGGACGGCAGCCGTACGCCCGCAGCCGCTCCCTGGAGCGGGTCAAGCCGGGCCTGACGCTGCTGCCGCCCGGCGCCGAGGTGTTGCGCTCCGCCCGTGACGACGACCGCAGCGCCACCCTCGCCGAGGGCGACGGCTGGACGCTGCTCATCTCGCGCTGGAGCCGCGGCGCCGACATCACGGTCACGGCGGTCAGCGACGAACTGGCGCAGAAGGTGCTGGGCCAGTCCGCCGACGGCGCCGAGGACGAGCCGGAGCCGCAGCCCGCCAACGTCCCGATGGGGTTCTGGTACTACTCCCCGCGCCGCGGCCCGTACCGGACCACCCGGCAGATCTCCGCGGGCACCTGGGACGAGATCCGGCCCAACTACACCACGCCGGTCGCCGAGGCCCTGGACGGCCTGATGAAGGTCACCCCGGAGGAGATCGCCGGCCGGCTGCTGCTCCTGCACGGCCCGCCCGGCACGGGCAAGACCTCAGCGCTGCGCACCCTGGCCCGCTCCTGGCGCGACTGGTGCCAGGTGGACTGCGTCCTGGACCCGGAGCGGCTCTTCAACGACGTCGGCTACCTGATGGACATCGCCATCGGCGAGGACGACGCGTCGGGCCGGGGCCGCTGGCGGCTGCTGCTCCTGGAGGACTGCGACGAGCTGATCCGCGGCGAGGCCCGGCACACCGCGGGGCAGGCGCTCTCCCGGCTGCTGAACCTGACGGACGGCCTGCTGGGCCAGGGCCGCAACGTTCTCGTCGGCGTCACGACCAACGAGGACCTGGAGCGGATGCACCCGGCGGTGGTCCGCCCAGGCCGCTGCCTGGCCCGGATCGAGGTCGGCCCGCTCACCCGCACCGAAGCGGCCGGCTGGCTGGGGACGGACGAGGGCATCGGCCGCGAGGGCGCGAGCCTCGCGGAGCTGTACGCGCTCCGCCGGGGCACCCGCCCCGCCGCGGTCCCCGCCCAGGACACCGGTGCGGACGCGGGGCTGTACCTGTGACCCGCGCCGGAACGAAGGACTGACGGCACGGCCCCGCGGGTGATGGCGCTGGTCCCCGGCCGGGCATGTCCCGCCGCCGGCCGGCCGGGTCCTGCACCGGTGACCGGCCGGACGGACCGGTTCCGGTGACGCGCGCACCCCGCGCCCGAGCGGCACCCCCCGCCCGCACGCTTCGGAGGAGCGGCGGGCAGGAACCGCCGGGGGCGGCAGCGGAGGGCCGCCGCCCGGTTCACCGCCGGGAACCGCCGGACCGCGCCCGCCCCCGCGGCTTGAGCGGCACCGGCGGCAGGGCCGGCGCGGGCAGCGGCGGCCCGTCGTAACCGTGCACCGTCCCGAACCGCTCCCCCGCCATCCAGGCGTCCCGCGCCGCCGCCACTTCGTCACCGCTCCGCGCGACGAAGTTCCACCACATGACGATCTTCTCCTCGAACGGCAGCCCGCCCAGCAGCATCAGACTGCTGTCGACGTCGGAGCGGACCGGCAGTTCACCGCGCCCGCAGCCCAGGTACAGCAGCGAGCCGGGCCCGAGCCGTACGCCGTCCACCTCGGTCTCGCCCTCGATCGTCAGCACGGCGTACTCGAAGTCGCTCTCCAGCGGCAGCCGCACGTGCGTCCCGGCACCGAGCGTGATGTCCGCGCCGACCAGCGGCGAGTAGGTCGTACCGGGCGAGCGCGCGCCCGCCAGCTCCCCCAGGATCACGGTCGCGCTCAGCCCGCCGCCCCCGGTGATCACCGGCAGGTCGGCATGGTGCTCGAACGACGGCGCCTTCCCCCGGTGCTCGTTCGGCAGCGCCACCCACAACTGCGCGCCGTGCAGCACCCGGCCGTGGTCGCGCGGCGACTCCTCCGAGTGCGCGATCGCCCGGCCCGACGTCATCAGGCCCAGCTCCCGCGGCCGTACGGTCTGCAGCGACCCCAGGCTGTCGCGGTGCAGCACCTCGCCCTCACGCAGCCAGCTGACCGTCTGCAGGCCCATGTGGGGATGCGGCGGCACCTGCATCCCGGGCTCCTCGGCGATGTCGTCGGGACCGTAGTGGTCCACGAAGCACCAGGCACCGACCATCCTGCGGCCGAGGTTGGGCAGCAGTCTGCGGACCAGCGTGGACTCGCCCAGCGGAACCTGCTTGCCTGGCTGGAGGTCCCGCACCGGTCCGGTCCGGCCTCCGCCCCCGCAGAGACTGGCCGCGGGCTTGAGATCGAGGTTGCTCATGACGTCACGATATGGCGGTCATGCCGGCAGCCCCCGCAGGCGTACGGACAGACACGTCACACACCCCTCCAGCTTCTCGAACTCCCCGATGTCGACGGGCACCGGCATGTACCCGAGATCGGCGAACAGCTCCGCGCTCCGCGGCGCACTGGCCGCCATCAGCAGTTTTCCTCCGCCGAGCAGGACGACGTGGGAGCCGCTCTCCTCCGGTACGGCCAGGAACCGCGGAAACAGCGCCCGCGCCTCGTCGTCGACGAGCGGCGGGTAGCCGATGACGGTGCCGTCGGGAAGCGCGGTGACGGCCGACTTCAGGTGCAGGACCTTGCTGACCGGTACGGCGACGACCCGCGCCCCCAATGGCTCGAAAGCAGCTCGGATTTGGCGCACTCCGTCAGCGTTGGTACGCCCGCCGCGGCCCACGTACACCGTGTCGCCGATCTTCAGCACGTCCCCGCCGTCCAGCGTCCCGGGCTCACGCACCCGGCCCACGAAGCAGCCGAGCGCCTCCACGGTCGCGGCGGCCGCCGCCGTCTCCGGCTTCCGCTCGTCCGCACCGGGCCGCGAGATCAGCGCGGCGTTGCGGTACACCACCATGGTGTCCTCGACGAAGACGCCGTCCGGGCAGTCGTCGGCGGGCGGCACCTCGATGGTCTCCCAGCCGTGCGCCTGCAGCGTCCCGACGTACGTCTCCCACTGCCGCACCGCGAGCCCGGCATCGACCGGCTGCCGGTCGATGTGCGTGACCAGCCCTTCCGCGAGCCGCGGGCTCGGCCGACGCACGAGAGCCTGCTTGCTGGTCATGACGCCCTTTCTGCGGGTCGGACGATACTGAACGACGAGTTAGCAGGGGTACCTTACGCGGGGGGTCCGCGGGGCGGGAAGGGGGACGGAGGTGCCCCTTCGGGCGCGCCCCTTCGGGGGGGAGCCGTGGTGGCCGTGACGGCCACGACGGGACCGGGTGGCGCTCTCGGAAACCGCCCGGCTCGCTCCCGCGCTTGCCGCACGGCCACGTCCTTCGCTACAACGGCCGCATACTTCGCTACAACCGCCGCGTACTTCGGTACAACGGCCACGTACTTCGGTACAACGGCCACGTACTTCGGTACAACGGCCACGTACTTCGCTGCGCAGGACGTACCGTGCCCGCCTCACCGTGCGACGAGCGTGAGGAGATGGTGGAGATGACGGCATCGACGGACGCACGATCGGTGCCGCCGGTGGTCCGCTCCCGCCAGGAGCTCATGGACCGCGGCATCCCTTTCCCGCCGCCCGCGACACCCGAGACGGCGCTCCCCCTCGTCGCCAGTGGCGCGACGTACCAGATGGCGCAGAAGCTCGCCTGGCTGGACGACGACCACTTCGCCGTGGGGCGCTGGGACGGCTCCATGAGCGTCTTCCGGTTCACCGACTCCCCGACGGCGGGCCCGCTGATCAGCAAGGCCGTGAACACCCCGGCCTTCCAGGGCGTACGCATGCTGGCTCCGCTGCCGGGCGCCGTGCTCGTGACCTCGAACGACGACCGCTCCCTCACGCTGTGGCACTCGCCCGGCACCACGTGGACGGACCTGCTCCCGCTGCGGACCGTCCCGTACGACCCGCGGCTGGGCCCGGCCACGAGCGGCCGGGGAGTACGCGCCGGCTCACCCCACACCCTGGCCGTGGGCCACACCACGGGCCACCTCTCCCTCTGGCACTACGACCCGGCCGCCCGTGACCTGACGTTCTCCAGGAGCGTGGACCTCCGCAACCCCGACCCCGTCAACCCGTGGAACCTGCACGACATCAACGCGACCGAAGTACTCACCGAGGTACTCCCTGAGGTATTCACCGACGCACACGGGACGGCCCTCGTCGTGACCGGCTCCGAGGACGGCTACGTCTGCGTCGTACACGTCCCCTCGGGCGACATCGTCTCGCAGACGGTCTTCAACCCCACCGCGGAGCGGGGCATCAACGCCCTGTCCGTACAGGGCGGAGCACTGCTCGTCGCGAACTGCTCGGTCGGCCCCGAGGACCACAACCTCTGGTACTTCACCTTCGACGAGAAGTCCTGGCACCCCGCCCTGCGCGACCGCGTCAACCTCATCGTCGACCCCCGGCGCCCGCAGGCCTTCAACTTCAGCATCGTCACGGGCGCTTATGCGCACGGCCCCTGCTGGTTCTCCTCGACGGAGGAAGGCGCACTGTGGATGGGCACCACCGACGCGTCCTCTCTGAAGGTCCTCGGCTACAAACAGGTCACCAGCCCCTTGGGAGCGGCCCTCGGCTACCGTGGCCGCCCCGGCCGACTGGCCATGGTCGCCCACGACCTCTACGAATTCGAAACCGGCGCGGAACAGCCCCCGGCGCCCCGCTGAACGGCCCACCCAGGGGCGCGGGCCCATCAGGGGGCGGGCCCACTCAGGGGGGCTGACCCTCCCAGGGGCGCAGGCCTAACCAGGGGCGCAGGCCCACCCACCCAGGGGCGCAGGCCCACCCACCCAGGGGCGCAGGCCCACTCAGGGGCGGGCCCTCCCAGGGGCGCAGGCCCACTCAGGGGCGCAGGCCCACCCACCCAGGGGCGCGGGGCAAGCGGGTCTTACCCCTTCCCCTCCTCCTCTTCGCCGTACGTGGCGCGGAGGGCCGTCACCGCTGCGGACAGCGCAGCCTGATGGTCGAGGCCGAGGCGCTGGGCCCGCTGGGCGAAAGCCAGTGCGGCCTCGGCGGCCTGCTGCGCACCCGCGTCCCCGGCAGCCGCGACGAACGTGCCGTTACGGCCGCGCGTCTCGATCACCCCGTCACTCTCCAGGGCCCGGTACGCCTTGGCCACGGTGTTCGCCGCCAGCCCCAGCTCTCCCGCCAGCCCCCGCACCGTCGGCAGCCGGAACCCGGCCGGCAGCCGCCCACTGCGGGCCTGCTCGGCGATCTGGGTGCGGACCTGCTCGTACGGCGCGTCCGCCGCATCCGCATCGACGACCAGCTGCAGAGGGTGCAGGACCACAGTGACACTCCCGATCAAGCCGAAGCTACAAAACCTTGCGACAGAACCCAGCAAGAGCACTCAGCAACAGAACCTTGCTACGGAACTTTGTCCCACCCATTGTGCTCCGCCCCCGCCCCGTTCCCGACTCACCACACCCGGTGTGCCCGACTGAACGTTTCCGGGTCCCTTCCCCTTTCCGGCCCCCTTCCCCCTCGGAGCCCTTCCCCCTCGGGTCCCTTCTCCCTTCCGGTCCCCTTCCCCCTCGGGGCCCTTCCCCCTTCCGGCCCGCTTTCCCCTCAGGTCCCTTCCCCCTCGGGGCCCTCCCCCTTCTCCCCCGGGGCCCCTCTTTCTTCCCCCCCCCGGGGCCCTCCCCCCTCCCCCCGCCGCCCCTCCGCCCCCTCCCCTTCGCCCCTTCCTCCCTCCTCGCCCGGCCCTACCCAGCCCTACCCAGCCCTGTCCGACCCCCGCCCTGTCCGCTCCTGTCCAGCCCAGCCCTGTCCGGCCCTGCCCGGCCCTGTCCAGCCCAGCCCTGCCTGCCCCGCCCGCCCCGCCCCGCCATCCGATATTGAGAGGCGCTCGGGGCGGGGGCGGCGTAGCGTCCGGCAGCATGTCGCTCACCGTTCGCGCGTTCCGTCCCTCTGACGCCAAGGCCGTCGCCGACGTACGGCGGGCCGTCGCCCCCTTTCTCGTCTGCACCCCGCAGTCCGTGGCTTGGGAAGCCGCCAACGCCCCGGCCGCCCAGCACTTCCACCTCCTCGTCGCCGAGCTGGACGGCCGCCTCGTCGGTGCCGCCAAGACCGGTCTGATCCACGACAGCACCGTCCCCGGCCAGGCCGTCGCCAACCCGATGGTCCACCCCGCGCACCGCGGCCACGGTGCCGGCCGGGCCCTGCTCGCCGCCGCCGAGGAACGCCTGGCCGCACTCGGCGCCACCCGGATCCAGGCCTCCGCCCACGAGGACGGCCGGTCAACGGAGTTCGCCGACCGCAACGGCTACCGCCGCAGCCGTACGTCCAGCTTCCTCCGTCTCGATCTGGCCCGTACGCCCTTGCCGCCGCTCCCCGCTCACCTCCCTCCCTGTGTGGAGCTGCGTACCGCCGCCGAATTCGGCGCCGACCCGTATCCGCTGTACGAACTGGACGCCGAGGCCACGAGTGACGAGCCGGGTGACGTGCCCAGCGACGCCATGTCGTACGAGGACTGGCTGGCCGATACCTGGGAGCGCCCGGACCTCGACCTCGGCCTCACCACGGTCGCGGTGGTGGACGGCGAACCGGCCGCGTTCAGCGCGGTCGCGGCCGACGGCCTCGGCCGCTGCTTGTCCGCCATGACCGGAGCCAAGCGTGCCTTCCGCGGCCGCGGCCTGGCGAAGCTCGCCAAGCTGCGTGCCCTGCACGAGGCCCGCGCTGCCGGCTGCACCGAGGCCTTCACGGGCAACGACGCCACCAACGCCCCGATGCTCGCCATCAACGAGGCCTTCGGCTATGAGCCGTTCGCCACCCAGTGGAGCTGCCTCCGAGATCTCTGAGGACCTGAGCGTCATCGTGCGCCTCCTTCCTGCCGCCCGGCTGTTCCGTCCGCGGTGCCGGCGCCGCCCAGGGCCGGTGGCAGCGCCACGGCGCGGTCCGGGCCGGTGGGGTCGTAGCCGATGGTGTCGCCGGGGCGGTGCCAGTGCAGGAGGAAGCGCTGCCCCGCGCGGTACGCGTCGAGGCCCGCCCGGCAGTACGCGACCATGTCGTCGGGCAGTGAATCGAGCGGGAACCAGGCCAGTTCGGAGCACTTCTCCGGCTCGCGGTTGACCGGCTCGCCGCCCGCGCCGTACGCCGCCTCGAAGAACCAGCCGATCCGCGGCCGCCCGTCCGGCGCGCGGTGCTGCATGACCAGCGCGACCCGGAGGTCCGACGCGCTGAGCCGCAGCCCGGTCTCCTCGGCCGCTTCCCGGATCATCGCCTCCTGGACGTCCTCGCCGTCCTCGGCGTGTCCGCTGGGCGCGTGCAGCAGACCGTCGGCGTATCCGGTGTTCGCGCGCCGGGCGAGCAGGACCTCGTCCCCGCGGCGCAGGATCAGATGGACATCGACCACCTCCGTATGGCGGGCCGGAGGTGCGGGGTGGACCACGAGTGTGTACCGCTCGTCCCGCACCTCCCTGCCCCACAGCGCGGCGTCTCCCGTGAGCCGCTCCAGTTGGGTACGGCGGGCCAGCGGCGCGGTCAGCCGTTCCAGTTCGCCGGCCGTGATGCCGACCGGCGTCGCTTCGCCCCACCGGCCCTCGATCAGCACCAGCCGGCCCCCGGGCCGCAACAGCCGCACCCAGCTCCGCAGCGCCGCCTCCGGGGCGGGCAGCGCCCAGAGCACGTGCCGGACGACAATCACGTCGAACTGCCGCTCCGGCACGGGTGGTTCGGCGGCGTCCCCGATCAGCAGCCGGGTGTCCCACGCGGCGAGCTTGGCGCGGGCCGCTTCGACCATGCGCGGGGAGCGGTCGACACCGGTGACGCGGTGGCCTTGCTCGGCGGCGAGCAGGGCCAGGCTGCCGGTGCCGCAGCCGAGGTCGAGGACGTCGGACGGCCGGTCGGGCAGCCAGGCCCGCAGCCGGGCCGCCCAGGCGGCCCGTACTGCCGGATCGCGCAGTCCGTGATCCGGCTCGTCGTCGAACCGCTCGGCGGCGGATTCCCAGTAACCGGCGTCGGTGACCGGTGTGTGGGTAGCCATGTACGGATAGTGACAGGCCCCGCTGACAATCGCTCTGGCCTGTGGATAAGTCCGGTCCGTCATGCGCGAGGCCGGTCGGGCGGAGGGCCGGGCCGCCGATCGCCGCCCCGCCCGCGACCGCCGCCCGGCCCCCGCCGGCTTCCCGTCCTGCGTTCTCAGTCCTCCGTTCTCAGTCCTCCGCGCGCGCGGAACGCGCGCGCGAGAACGCCCGCTTGATCCACGGCCACGTCAGCAGTACCAGGATCACGGCGTAGACCGTGATCGAGAACGGCGTGTCGACCAGGCCGGTGACGCTGCCGTCGCTGATCTGCAGCGCGCGCCGCAGTTGCTGTTCGGCGGCCGGGCCGAGGATGACACCGATGACGGCCGGCAGCACCGGCAGGCCGTACCGGCGCATGCCCAGCCCGATCAGCCCGATGATCAGCAGGATGACCAGGTCCAGCGGCTCACCGCCGACCGCGTAAGCGCCGACCGCCGCGAAGAAGAGGATTCCGGCGTACAGGTACGGGCGCGGGATGCGCAGCAGTTTCGCCCAGACGGGTGCCAGCGGCAGGTTGAGGACGAGCAGCAGCACCATGCCGACGAACAGCGAGGCGATCAGGCCCCAGACGAGTTCCGGTTCGCGTTCGAAGAGGAGCGGTCCGGGCTGGATGCCGTACTGCTGGAAGGCCGCCAGCATGACCGCGGCGACGGCGGTCGTCGGCAGGCCGAGGGTCAGCATCGACACGAGCGTGCCGGCCGCCGAGGCGGAGGACGCCGACTCGGGCCCCGCGACGCCTTCGATGGCACCACGGCCGAATTCGTCGCGGTGCTTGGAGAGCCGCTTCTCGGTGACGTACGAGAGGAAGGTGGGGATCTCGGCGCCGCCGGCCGGGATGGCACCGAAGGGGAAGCCGATGAGCGGCCCGCGCAGCCACGGCTTCCACGTCCGCCGCAGTTCGTCCCTGCCCAGCCACGGGCGGCCGACGGGGATGGACTCGCCCGCCGTACGTCGCAGGTGGGCCGCGACCCACAGGGCCTCGCCGATGGCGAACAGTCCGACGGCCACGATGACGACGTCGATGCCGTCGGCGAGTTCCAGCGTGCCGAAGGTCAGCCGCTGCTGCCCGGTCATCTGGTCCAGGCCGACGAGGCCCAGGGTGAGGCCGATGAGCAGGGAGGCGAAGCCGCGTATCCGGGAGCTGCCGAGTACGGAGGTGACGGCGATGAAGGCGAGCACCATGATGGCGAAGTAGTCGGGTGCTCCGATGTCCACGGCGAGTGCGGCGACCGTGGGGGCGAGGGCGACCAGCAGGATCGTGCCGATCATGCCGCCCGCGAAGTGCCCGCAGGCGGCGGCCGCCAGGGCCTGGGCGCCGCGTCCGGCGCGTGCCATGGGGTTGCCCTCGATGGCCGCGACGACCGCCGCGCTCTCACCGGGGGTGTTGAGCAGGATGGAGGTGGTGGAGCCGCCGAACATGCCCCCGTAGTAGATCCCGGCGAACATGATGAAGGCGCCGGTCGGGTCCAGCCCGTAGGTGACGGGCAGCAGGAGGGCGACGGCCATGGCGGGGCCGATGCCCGGCAGCACCCCGATGGCGGTGCCGAGCAGCACTCCGATGGCGGCCCAGAGCAGGTTGAGCGGGGTCAGT
This sequence comes from Streptomyces sclerotialus, assembly GCF_040907265.1. NCBI lineage: Bacteria > Bacillati > Actinomycetota > Actinomycetes > Kitasatosporales > Streptomycetaceae > Streptomyces > Streptomyces sclerotialus. The sequence goes on from NZ_JBFOHP010000002.1 coordinate 2,025,514, forward strand.
GCCGTACCGAAGCCGTCGATGAGTGAGGACAGGGAGTCCATCGTCTACAGCACCCCCATGAGCGGTCCGCCGGGCAGCGGCACGCCCAGCAGGTTGTTGAACACGACGTAGGTCACCAGGGACAGGACCGCCGCGATGAGCGGGTCCCGGGTGAGGTTGCGGCTGCCCAGCGCGTACGCGGAGCCCCAGAAGAGCAGCGCTCCGGAGATCGGGAAGCCGAGCGGTCCGATGAGGACGGCGTTGGCGAGGAAGACGCCGGCCAGGAGGGCGACGGTGCGCCAGTCTCCGGGTTCGGTGAGGTCGACATCCTCGCCGCCCTCGGCCTCGCCGCGGCCGCCCCGCAGGACGTCGACCGCGAGGAGTACGGCGACGACCAGGAGGAGCCCGCCGACGACGATCGGGACGGTGGTGGGCCCGATGGGGCCGCGCTGGGTGATGTCGGTGTCCATCGTGACCGCGTCGGTGAGCACGAGGACGCCGAGGACCAGGAGGATGAGGCAGACGCCCAGTTCGGAGCGGCCGCGCAGACGTGCGCGCAGCCCGCTGTCCTTCGGGGGCGCGCTGGGTTCGGTACCGGTGGTGCTCACAGCCCCAGCTCCTTCAGTACGGTGTCGACGCGCCGGTCCTGGGCGGCGAGGAAGGTGCCGAACCTGTCGCCGGTCAGGAAGGCGTCGCTCCACCCGTTGCGCTTGAGCGCGGCTTTCCACTCCTTGGAGCGGTGCAGCTCGGTGAAGAGGCGGGTGAGCTTCTCGCGTTCGACGTCGGTGAGCCCTGGGGGCGCCACGATGCCGCGCCAGTTGGTGAACTCGGTGTCGACGCCGGCTTCCTTGAGGGTGGGCGCGTCCAGGCCCTTGACGCGCTTCGGTCCGGTGACGGCCAGGAGGCGCAGCTCGCCGGACTTGATCTGGTCGAGGTACTCGCCGACGCCGGAGACCCCGAAGGCGACCTTGCCGCCCAGTACGGAGGCGAGCAGTTCGCCGCCGCCGTCGAAGGGCACGTAGTTGACTGACTTGGGGGTGATGCCGGCGGCCTTGGCCATCAGCATCGGTGCGAGGTGGTCGGGTCCGCCGGCCGAGGAGCCGCCGCCGACCGGCATCTTGCGGGGGTTCTTCTTCCAGTCGGCGAGGAGTTGTTCGAAGGTCTTGTACTTGGAGTCCTTGGCGACGACCACGATGTTCGGCTCCTCTGTGAGCCGTGCGATGGGCGTGGTGTCGCCGAGCCCGGAGGGCGAGTGGTTGGTGTGGACGGCGCCGACGACGCCGAGGCCCATGGACATCGCGAGCTTGCCGTTGCCGTGCTCGTTGACCATGCGGGTGAGGCCGACCGTGCCGCCGGCTCCGGGGAGGTTGAAGACCTCGACGTTGTGGTTGAGCCCGGCGTCCTCGACGCTCTTCGCCGCCGTACGGGCGGTGATGTCGTAACCGCCGCCCGGCGTGTTGGGCACCATGAACTGCAGGCCCGGAATGCTGGTTCCGGTGTCGGTACCGCTGCCCGGGGTGAGCAGGGGCGGCCCGAGGAGGACGATCAGCACCGCCCCCAGGAGGGCGAGGGGTGTGCGCGCACGCACAGATGACACCACCCTTCTCTTGCGTGTGGCTTCGTGGCTCTGTGGGGGGGGGGAGATCGTGGTGAGGGCCACATGTTGCCCGGGGGTTAACTCCGCGTCTCGCTTCCGGTATTAAGGGTCGTTGTGAACGTTGTGGTCACGGGAGGGATCGTTCGATGACCAAGGTGCTGGTCGTCGATGACGACTTCATGGTGGCCAAGCTGCACAGCCACTACGTGAACGCCACCGAGGGCTTCACGGTGGCCGGCGTGGCACATACGGGTGCCGAGGCGCTGCGCGCCGCTGAGCGGCTCCGTCCCGACCTCCTCCTGCTGGACGTCTACCTGCCGGACATGGACGGCATCAGTGTGCTGCGCAGGCTGCGCGCCCTGGAGGGCGGCACGCACGCCGACGCGCTGTTCATCACCGCGGCTCGCGACGCGCACGTCATACGGGACGCCCTGCGGGCCGGTGCGCTGCACTACCTCATCAAGCCGTTCGACCGTGCCTCCCTCCAGGAGCAGCTGCGGCACGTGGCCGTGGTGCGCGCACGCCTGGAGCGGCTGGGTGAGGCCAGCCAGGAGGACGTGGACCAGCTCTTCGGTGCCCGCCCGCGCGCTTCCAGGGGTCTGCCCAAGGGCCTCGCCGCCCACACGGCGGAGCTGGTCGAACGCACCTTGCGGCAGCACGAGGACGGGCTCTCGGCTTCGGAGTGCGCGGCGGCGGGCGCGTTGTCACGGGTGAGCGCACGCCGCTATCTGGAGTACTTCACGGACACCGGTCAGGCCGAGGTCTCGCTGCGTTACGGAGGCACGGGCCGCCCCGAACGCCGCTACCGGTGGATCGCCTGACGACCGCCCCGTCCTTGGGGGCTTAACCACCGCTGAGCGCTTCCTTAAGCCGTCCATAAAGATCGTCAAGGGCCTGCTCCGGGCGGCGAATTCGCTGGTCGGCGGGGCTAGCGTGCTGCCCGCCGCATGACTTCCGCACGCCCTGAAGGAGACCCCCACGATGACCGCTCGTCGTAAGGCCGCAGCGTTCGCCAGCACCACCCTCGCCCCGCTTGCCCTCACCTTGTTCGCCGCGGGCCCGGCGGCCGCGCACGGCTCGATGACGGACCCGGTGAGCCGGATCTCCGCCTGCTACGCCGAGGGCCCGGAGTCCCCGGACTCGGCGGCCTGCAAGGCGATGGTCGCGGCCGGCGGCGTACAGGCCCTGTACGACTGGAACGGCGTACGGGACGGCGCGGCGGGTGGTCGGTCCCGGACGCGGATACCGGACGGCAAGCTGTGCAGCGCGAACAGCGAGGAGTACAAGGGCCTGGACCTGGCCCGGGCCGACTGGCCGGCCAGCTCGATGGCGGCGGGCGCGCACACCTTCCGGTACAAGGCCACCGCGCCGCACAAGGGCACGTTCGAGCTGTACATCACGAAGGACGGCTACGCCCCCGGCAAGCCGCTGAAGTGGTCGGATCTGGAGGAGAAGCCGTTCGCGAAGGTCACCGACCCCACGCTGACCAACGGCGACTACGTCTTCGAGGGCAAGGTGCCGGCCCGCTCCGGCCGCCACCTGATCTACAGCATCTGGCAGCGTTCGGACAGCCCGGAAGCCTTCTACACCTGCTCGGACGTGGTCTTCGGCAAGGACGGCGGCAGCACGGGCACCGCAACGGGGAACGGTGCGGAGCCGCGTTCCTCCGCCGCGCCGGCGCCTGCCGCCACCGCCCCGACCGAGCAGCAGCTCGCGGCCGGCGCGGACAAGTCGTCGATGGACCACATGGACCACGGGGTGACGAACGCGGACACGCACGCGGAGAAGGACACGCACGCGCACGAGGACACGGACGCGGAGGCGGGCGCGAGTGCGGACGGCGTGCGCCCCGACGGGGCTTCGGGCAAGGAGGTGCGCACGGAGCTCGCGGAGACCGGTGGTGACAGCTCGACCGGACCGCTCGCGATCGGCGGCGCCGCCGTGCTGGCGCTGGGCGCCTCGGTGCTCTTCGCCGTCGCCCGCCGCAAGGCCGCACGGAACGGCGGCTGAGGACCGCCCGGCACCGGCGGTCCGACGGTGCGCTGCTCCCTCGGGCAGCAGCGCACCGCGCGGGTGTGCCGGTCAGCGCGACGTGCAGGTGGTGGGCGTGGCGTGGGCCGGGTCCAGGGCGTTGGCCGCCTCGTGGAAAGCCACCCGGTCGGCCAGGCCGATGCCGAGGTGCCCGGAGACGTCGGTCGGGCAGAGGTCCTGGACCAGGACGTTCCGCACGTTCGGTCCGCTCAGGAACTGGCTCTTGTACGGCGTGACGACCTCGTCGTACTTGGTCGCGATGACCGTGTGGCGCACGCCGGGCACGGTGTCGCCGCCCTCGTTGAGGCGGTTGAGGAAGTCCGACCCCACGATCTGGTCGTTGAGGCCCGGCGCGAGCGACTCGAGGTACTTCTTGGCGCCGGGGACCTGGTCGATGAGGCGGGTCAGCCCGTTCACGTCGGTGCCGTGGTTGTCGGGCGCGATGCCGACCAGGGCGTTCACCTTCGCGGCGCCGCCGAGGAACTTGAGGTAGTAGCGCGGCATCATGCCGCCCTGTGAGTGGCCCACGAGGTCCGTCTCCGCCGCTCCCGTCGCGGCCAGCACCCGGTCGACGTACGCGGAGAGCTGCTCGGCCGACTTGTCGACCGGGCCCAGGCCGTGGAAGAGGGGGACGCCGGACAGTTGCCCGTAGTCGAGGGAGAAGACGCAGTAGCCGCGGGCGACCAGGTACGGCGCCAGGGCGAGCCAGTTGTCCACGGAGTTGCCGAGGGTGCCGTGGACGAGGACGACGGGCCGGGGATGGGCGGCGGACGGTTTGCAGGAGTAGTCGTTCCAGCCGGCGGAGACGGTGGCGTCCGACGCGGTGGCGGCTGCCGCCGTGGGGGTGGCCGCCGTGGCGGCACCGAAGGCGAGAGCGAGGGCGGAGAGGGCGGTGGCCGCACGTCTCCAGGGCAGCGCTCGGTGCGTGGTCGTGTTCATGCGATGCTCCTTGCGGGAGGTGAGGGGACTCCGAAGTGCTCGCCGAGTCATCACCTGCGATCCGGATCGCATGGCTCAACGCTGTGATCGACCGTCAAGTTACGGCTGAGTAAGCTCGAGGGTCCAGTCGTGCGACGGTGAAAGAAGTGGCACACGATTCTCACCGGACGTACGGGTTATCCACAGGCTCCAGCCGCTGTCGGCGACCCGGCGTAAGGTCGTTGCCATGGCGCTCGCGAGCCGCGCGGGCCCGCCATGACAGGGGGATACAGCAATGAGCACAGCATCAGCGGAGAAGACGGAACCGGCGGACCGAGACCTGCCGTGGGCGGGCCTGGCAGAGGTCACCTCCGCGGCCGAGCTGCGGGACCTGGTCGGCAAACCGAACGACCGCGCCGCCCGCAAGGTCCGTCCCGCGCTGCACGCACTGGACCGGCAGTGGCTGGCCAACTCCCCGTTCTGCCTGCTCGCCACGGCCGACGCGGAGGGCCGGTGCGACGTCTCACCCAAGGGCGACCCCGCGGGCTTCACGCTCGTACTGGACGACACCACGATCGTCATCCCCGACCGCCCCGGCAACAAGCGCGTGGACGGCTTCCTCAACGTCCTGGCCAACCCCCACGTGGGACTGGAGTACATCGTCCCCGGCCGCGGCGACACCCTCCGCATCAACGGACGCGCCCGGCTGCTGCGCGACGCCCCCTTCTTCGACGACCTGGCCGTCAAGGGCCACCGCCCGGCGCTCGCACTGCTCGTGGAGATCGAAGAGGTCTTCCACCACTGCGCCAAGGCCTTCCTGCGATCCGGCATGTGGCAACCGGAGACCTGGCAACCCGAAGCCCTTCCGTCCCGGGCCCGCATATCCAAGACCCTGGAGGCCCCGGACCTCCCGCTCGAAGCCCTGGAGGCCCACTACGGCCCGCGGTACGCCGACCGTCTGTACGGCTGACCGTAGGACTCACGGCCACCGGCCCGGGCGGGAGCGGCCGACGCCGCGGCGGGACGGGCGGCATGCGGACCGAAGCGCATGCGGGCGCGGTCGACGGCGGCTTCGATGCGGCGGGCCTTGTCGTCCGCCGGGTCGAACGTCAGCTGACGGGAGGCGCGTTCGGCCCGGCAGAGGTCCTCGGCCCGCAGCGCCACTGCTCGTACGCGCGCGCGTTGCAGACCGAGCGCGGCGTGCAGCGCGTACGCGACCTCGGTCAGCGCGGGCCCGTGCGCGGTCGGTTCGGCCAGCCGCCGGGTGCGGGTCGTGGTGGTGCGGTCGGCGTAGCGGACGGTGAGCGTGAGCGCGCCTGCCACCTGACCACTACTGCGCATCCGGGAACCGAGTTCGTCCGCGAGCGAGAGCAGCGCCCTGCGGCGCCGCGCCTCGTCCAGCTCGTCGTGGGCGAAGCGGTGCTCGGCGGCCATCGAGCGGGCCGGGGCGTTCGGGGTGACCGGAGTCGGATCGATGCCACGGGCCCGCTCGTACACCCGGCGGCCGGCCTTCGCGCCGAGGATGCGCTGCAGGGTGGCGGGCGGCGCCGCGGCGATCCGCCCGACGCTGTCGAGCCCGTACGAGCACAGGGCACGGGCCGCTGCGGGGCCGATGCCGTGCAGGGCGGCGGCGGGCCTGCGGTCGAGGAAGTCCGCGACGCCCTCGGGGTCACCGGGGACGACGCGGACCTCCCCGGGCGCCGCGTCCTGGGCAGCCATCCGGGCGAGCAGGGGGTTACCGGCGATGCCGATGGTGCATTCGACGTCGTACCAGGCCAGGGCGCGCAGCCGGAGCAGTTCGGCGATGCCGGCGGCGTCCCGGCCGAAGTACCGCTGCGCACCCCGGACGTCGGCGAGCGCGGCATCCGGCGGCAGCGCCTCGACCACGGGGGTGAACTCTCCCAACAACGCGATCAGTCGCTCGTACGTCTCCTCTCCGAGTGGGGAGACGGGCGCCTTTCCGCCGCGGGGGACGCTGCGGGACCCGCTGTGGGAGGAGGTGTCCGGTTCGGCCGAGGCGTCCGAGGGGGCCGGAGCTGCCGGAGACGCCGGAGCAACCGGTGAGGCCGGGGCTGCTGGGACTGCTGGGACTGCTGGGCGGAAGCGTACGTACAGCGCGGCGCCGGCCGCCGCGGAAGGGGGCGAGGGAGGGAGGTGTCGGTAGGTGGTCATCCTGCGCTCCCTGGGCTGGCGTGCCAGAGCTTGCGGCCGGTGGCGGCACGTTCGCCCGCGGGCCGGAGGTCGGCCCACGGGTGCAGGGTGTAGCCGGTGGGCAGCTGAATGACTCGCTCGTCGCCGGGAGTTGCCGAGTCGTCCGGTGACGACGAACCGTCCGGTGACGACGAGCCGCCCAGTGGTGACGAGACGTCAGGAGTTGCCGAGTCGGAGGGAGGCGTGGCGGGTGCGGCACTTGCGCTAGGGCCGGAGCCCGGGGTGGCGCCCAGGGCGAGGCCGGCGCCCGGCTCCGCGGCGGCGTACAGCTCGCGGTCGGCGGAGCCGCTGCGGCTGTGGGGGTGACCGGTGACGCGCGCACCCGGATTCCCCGCAGCGGCGGAGCTCGCGGCAGCCGCCGGGGTGGGGGTGGACGGGGAGGCGGAGGTGGAGGCGGAGGTGGGGGTGGAGGGGGTGGGGGTGGGGGTGGGGGTGGGGGGTGGGGGCGGGGCCCGGGGGGAGGGAAGGGTGGGAGGCAAGGTGAGCCGTGACCGCCCGAAGCCCGCCCCGCTCCCGGAGTTCCGCCAGTTCCGCGAGGTTCCAGACCGCCGTACCGACCACGCTGAGGCTGCGCGGGCCGCGACGCTGGACCGTGCCGCGTACCAGGAGCAGCCAGGAGTGGAAGACGGTGTGGGCGCACGCCTCGTGGCTGTCGTCGAAGAAGGCGCAGTCGACCAGGCCCGTGCTGTCGTCGAGGGTGGTGAAGATGACCCGCCGCCCGGAACGGATCGGCGGCGTCTGGGTGGCCGCCTTGGCCCCGGCGACCAGGACCGTGTCGCCGTGCCGGGCCTCGCGCAGCCGCTTGGCGGGGAGTACGCCCAGTTCGTTCAGGAACTGCCCGTGGTCCCCCATCAGGTGCCGGGAGGTGTCCATGCCGAGTACGCCCAGTTCGGCGCTGAGCCGCTCGGCGTCGCTCAGGTCCGGCAACCCGGCCGGGGCCGATGCCGCGGCGGACAGCGGGAGTTGGGTGTCGGCCGGTGCGCCCCGCTGCTGGCGGTGGAGTTCGGCGATGTGCAGCAGCAGGTCGCGGCGGTTGGCGCCGAAGGAGTCCAGCGCGCCGACCCTGGCGAGGCGTTCGAGTACCGGGCGGCCGGGGTGGGCGCGGCGCCAGAGGTCCTGGAGCGAGGAGTAGGGGCGGCCGGCGGCTATGCGTTCGGCCTCCGCTTCGCTGATGCCGTGCACTTCGGAGAGCGCGAGCCGCAGCCCCCACACGGCGGAAGAGGACCCCGCAGAAGCCTTGGATCCCATAGAGGCCTTGGACCCCGCAGAGGCCTTGGCCCCCGCAGAAGCCTTGGACCCCATAGAGGCCTTGGACCCCGCAGAAGCCTTGTACCCCGCAGAAGCCTTGGCCCCCGCAGAGGCCTTGGATCCCGCAGTGCCCTCGGGCCCCGTAGGTGCCACCTTGGACCCCACAGCGTCCTTACGCCCCGCAGCGTCCTTGAACCCCACGGTGTCCCTAGGCCCCACAGCGTCCTTAGACCCCGCTTTCGCACCATTACCCCCAGACACCAGTTCGATTCGATAGGCGACATCGGACCGGTTCACGTCCAAGGGGAGGATCGGGACGCCGCGGCGGCGGGCGTCGGCGAGGAGGAGGCGCTTGGGGTACATGCCGGGATCGTGGGTGAGCAGCCCGGCGTAGAAGGCGGCCGGGTGGTGGGCCTTGAGCCAGGCGGACTGGTAGGTCGGTACGGCGAAGGCCACCGCGTGCGCCTTGCAGAAGCCGTACGAGCCGAACGATTCGACGATCTCCCAGGTGCGGGCGATGTCCTCGCCGGAGTAGCCGTGCCGTGCGGCCTGTTCCGCGAACCAGACGCGGATGCGGCCCTGCGACTCGGGGTCGGACAGGCCGCGGCGTACCCGGTCCGCCTCGTCCAGGCCGCAGCCGGTCATGCGGTCGATGATGCGCATGACCTGTTCGTGGAAGACCACGACTCCGTACGTCTCGCGCAGGGCTTCCGCCAGGTCGGGGTGGGGGTAGCGGACGGGTCGGCGGCCGTGCCGGGATTCGATGAAGGGCCGGACCATGTCGGCGGCGACCGGCCCCGGGCGGAAGAGGGAGATGTCCACGACCAGGTCGTGGAAGGTGGCGGGCTGGAGCCGGCCGATCAGGTCGCGCTGGCCCGGGGACTCGATCTGGAAGCAGCCGAGGGTCTCGGTGGAGCGGATCAGGCCGTACGTGGCGGGGTCGCCGGGTGGTACCTGCGCCGGGTCGTCGAGGTCGGGCGCCGGCTGTCCGGTGACGCGGCCGACCTCGGCGGTGGCGTGCGCCATCGCGGACTGCATCCGTACGCCGAGCACGTCGAGTTTGAGCAGGCCGAGGTCCTCCACGTCCTCCTTGTCGAACTGGGACATGGGGAAGCCCTCACCGCCGGTGGGCACCACGGGGGTGCGCCCGGTGAGCGTGGCGTCGGAGAGGAGTACGCCGCAGGGGTGCATGGCGGTACCGCGGGGCAGTGCGTCCAGCCCTTCCACCAGGTCCCAGAACGGCGCGGGCGGCGGGTTGTCCCGCAGGTCGCGCAGCTCGGGCAGTTCTTCCAGTGCCGCCCGCGCGTCCCGCGCCCGGATGTGCGGGAAGGCCTTGGCGATCCGGTCCACCTCGGCCGGGTCCATGCCGAGGGCCGCGCCGACGTCGCGTACGGCGTGCCGTACGCGGTAGGTCTCGGGCATGGCGACGGCGGCGACGCGTTCGGCGCCGAAGCGGTCGAAGATCGCGTGGTAGACCTCCAGGCGGCGCGCTGACTCCACGTCGATGTCGATGTCGGGGAGGACGGCGCGGCGCTTGGAGAGGAAGCGTTCCATCAGCAGGCCGTGCTCGACGGGGTCGGCGTGGGCGATGCCGAGCAGGTGGTTGACGAGGGAGCCGGCGCCGGAGCCGCGTGCGGTGACGCGGATGCCGAGGCGCCGGGTGTCCTCGACGACCTGGGCGACGGTGAGGAAGTACGACGCGAAGCCGTGGTGGTCGATGATGTCCAGCTCACGGTGGAGGCGTTCCCAGTACGTACGGGCCGCCGGGCCGCGGTCGTAGCCGCGGCGGACCATTCCGGCGGCGCAGCGTGAGCTGAGTACGCGGGAGGCCGTGCGGTGCTCAGCGCCGACGAGCCGGGGTTCGGGGAAGTGGACGGTGCCGAGGCCGATGTCGTCCTGGGGGTCGACCAGGCATTCCCCCGCCGTCTCCTCGGTCATGGCGAGCAGCCGGTGGGCGGTGTCGCGGCGGTGACCTGCGGCTTCGGCGATGCGTTCGGCGGTGCGGGCCATGGTGTCGGCGTCCTTGAGCCAGCGTTCGCCGCTGTCGCGGGCTTCGGGGCGGTGGCGGTCGATGGGCACCAGGCGGCGGGCGGAGTCGAGGACGTCGGCGACGGGGCCCTGGCCGGGGTCGGCGTAGCGGACGGCGTTGCTGAGGACGGCGCGTACGCCGTGGTCGACGGCGAAGCCGAGGGTGCGGGCTGCGAGCCGGAGGGAGCCGGGGCCGGTGCCGGTGCGGCCGTGGTGGACGATTTCGAGGCGCAGTGCGTCGCCGTAGAGCTCGCGCCAGGGGGCGAGGAGGCGGGCGGCGCGGTCGGGGCGGCCCGCGGCCAGCGCGCGGCCGACTTCGGATTCGGGTCCGAGGAGGACGAAGACGCCGTCCGTGGGGTCGCCGAGGCGGGCCGCTGCTTCGCGTACGTCGTCGCCGGTGCCGGCGGGGGTGCCGTTGCCGCCGGTCAGGGCTTCCCAGGGGAGGAGGGGGCGTTCGCGGTCGGTGGCGTGTGCGGCGGAGACCAGCCGGCAGAGGGTGGCCCAGCCGCGGGCGCCGTCGCGGGCGAGGAAGACGGCGCGGGCGGCGGATTCGTCGATGAAGGCTCCGCCGCGTACGGGGGTGCGGCGGCGTGCGGTGGGGGTGGGGTCCGGCTGGGGTTCGGCGATCGCCAGCTCGGTGCCGAACAGTGGGCGGATGCCGGCTTCGGCGGCGGCCTTGGCGAAGCGTACGGCGCCGGAGAGGGAGTCCCGGTCGGTGAGGGCGAGGGCGTCCATGCCGCGTTCGGCGGCCTGCTCGGCGAGCCGTTCCGGGTGCGAGGCGCCGTACCGCACGGAGAATCCCGATGCGGTGTGCAGGTGCGTGAACCGGGACATTCGCACCTCCTACCGCGTGAGCACCCCCTGACTGACTTCGTATCCCCCGTCTCACTCACACCATAACGCCTTCTTCGAACGCGCGTACGAAACACATGTGCGAGCGCATTCACGCGACGCGCCGGGACACGTCCACCCGACTGCATATCTTCCGCCCGAAACAGAAGATATGGGACGAATCGCTACGGACATTACGGACACGAGGAGCGGCACATGGCCACAGCGGACGGCGGTACCGGCACCGGGGCCGATGGCGGGGCCGGCGCCAGAGGTGGCGGCGACGGCGCCAGAGGTGGCGAGGCCGGCGCCCGCACCACCTTCGCCGGGGAGCTGAAGGACGCGGTGTCGGTGCGGGCCGCACTGCTGATCATCGGGGTACTGGTACTGACGGCCGCGTTCATCGCCTCGTACGCGGGCGCGTTCCACTCCCCCAAGCCCCGGGACGTGGCCTTCGCGGTCGTCGCGCCCCCGCAGGAGCGCGGCCGGCTGGTCGCGAAGCTGGACGGGCTGCAGGGCTCGCCGCTCGACGCGCGGCCGGCCGGTTCGCGGGCCGAGGCCGTCCGGCAGCTGAAGGACCGGGAGATCGACGGCGCACTGGTGGTCGACCCGCGGGGCAAGCAGGACGAGCTGGTGGTCGCCGGCGGCAGCGGCAGCGCGCTCTCGGATGCGCTGCAGAAGGTCCTCACCAAGGCGGAGCAGGCGGAAGGACGGACGGTCCGGACGACCGACGCGGCCCCGGCGGACCCGCAGGACGCCCGCGGCCTGTCGTCGTTCTACCTGGTGGTGGGGTGGTGCGTGGGCGGCTACCTGTGTGCCGCGATCCTCGCGATCAGCTACGGCGCGCGTCCCACCAACGGCAGGCGGGCCGTCATCCGGCTCGGGGCGCTGCTGGTGTACTCGGTACTGGCGGGGCTGGCCGGAGCGCTCGTCATCGGCCCCGCGCTCGGGGCGCTGCCGGGCAGTGTGGCGGCGCTGTGGGGGCTGGGCGCGCTCATCGTGTTCGCGGTGGGCGCCACGACCTTCGCGTTCCAGGGCGTCGCCGGGATCATCGGCATCGGGCTGACGATTCTCGTGGTCGTGATCGGCGGCAATCCGAGCGCGGGCGGCGCGTATCCGTATCCGCTGCTGCCGCCCTTCTGGCACGCCATCGGGCCCGCGCTGCCGCCGGGCGCGGGCACCTGGGCGGCGCGTTCGATCGCGTACTTCGACGGGCGGGCGCTGACCGGACCGCTGCTGGTACTCGCCGCCTGGGCTGTGGTCGCGGCGGCGCTGACGCTGGTCTTCGCGGTGCTCTCGGTCGGGCGGGGCGCGGTCGAGCGGAGCGAGGTACGGCAGTAACAGGCGGCCGACCAGAGCGAGGCACAGCAACAGGCGGCCAACCACAGCGAGGCACAGCAACAACAAGCAGCCAACCACAGCGAGGCACAGCAACAACAAGCAGCCAACCACAGCGAGGCACAGCAACAGCAGGCGGCCAACCACAGCGCAGTACGGCAGCAGCAGGCGGCCAACCACAGCGAGGCGCAGCAACAGCAAGCAGCCGACCGCAGCGCGGTACGGCAGCAGCAGGCGGCCGTACGCACACGGGCTGTCCGTCCGGCCGCCTGCCGTATCCGTCCGTACGGCTCACATGTGCGTGCCGCCGTCGATCCGGAGTTCCGTGCCCGTGATGAAGGCGCCGTCGTCGGAGGCGAGCATCGCGATGACGCCCGCGACCGTCTCCGGCCCGGCGAACCCCTCGCCGACGGCCGGCATCAGCTTCGTGAACAGGCTCATGTCGGCGTCCTCGGGCAGCCCGGGGCCGCGGCCCGTCGTCATGCCGCTGGCGATCGACCCCGGTGCCACGCACACCGCGCGCAGCCCCTGCTTGCTGTACTCGCTCGCGATGGCGTGGGTCATCGACTGGATGCCGCCCTTGCTCGCCGCGTACGCCGCCATGTACGGGTGCGCGAACGAGGCCGAGGTGGAGCTGAAGTTGACGATCACCGGCTTCTCGCCCGCCAGCAGGGCGGGCAGCGCCTCGCGGATCATCAGGAACGTGCCGGTCAGGTTGGTCGTGACGACCTTGTTCCAGAAGTCCAGGGTGGTCTTGTGGGTGTGCTCGGAGCGGAGGATGCCGGCCGCGTTGACCAGTACGTCCAGGCCGCCGAGCGCCTCCACGGCGGACGCCACGCCCGCGGTGACCGCGGCCTCGTCGGATATGTCCAGGACCGCGGTGGTGAGCCGGCCGCCGGCGCCGGCCGCCGCGGCGCGGTCGGCGGTGGCCTTCAGGCCCGTCTCGTCGACGTCCACGGCCACGACCCGGCCGCCTTCCGAGAGGACCCGGTGGACGGCGGCCTGGCCGATGCCCGACCCGCCGCCGGTGATCAGTACGCGGCGGCCCTCGTAGCGGTTCATGACGTTGCTCCGTTCTCGTCGGTGCGGGGCTCTCCGTCGAGCTCCGGCGGTGACACCGTATGCCTGTGTGACACCGTACGACTGTGCGACACGCTATGCCTGCGTGGCACAGTGTGCCATCTCTGCGGCCTGTGCCACTCCGGCGTACGGCGGCGTACACTCCGGCCATGTCCGTCGCACAGTCCGCCCGCCCGTCCTCTCACTCCTCGTCTCGCTCGTCCGTGCGTGCGTCCTCCCTCACGGAGCGGCGCAAGGCCGCGACCGAGCTGGAGATCGCCCGTACCGCCGCCGCGCTCTTCGCCGAGCGCGGTGCCGCCGTGACCGCGGAGGACATCGCCCGAGCGGCGGGCGTCGCGCCGCGCACCTTCTACCGTTACTTCCGCACCAAGGAGGACGCGGTCGCGCCGATGCTGACCGGTGGCGTACGGGACTGGGCCGAGGGGCTGGCCGAGCTCGCCCGGCAGGAGCCGGAGCTGCCGCTGGGCGAGGTGCTGGAGCGGGCGGCCCGCGAGGCGCTGACGCCCGCCGACGCGCGGGCCGAGGAGGCGCTGGAGTGGACCCGGGGCCTGCTGCACGCGATGCAGGACAATCCGGCGCTGCGCGCGGTCTGGCACCGCGCGCACCATGAATCCGAGCTGGCGCTGACCGAGGTACTGGCCCGGACGACCACGGCGGGCCCACTGGAGGTACGGCTGACCGCGGCCGCGGCGGACGGCGCGTTGCGGGCGGCGGTGGAAGTCTGGGCAGCAGGCGAGAGCGACGAAGCACCGGCCGAACTGGCGGCCCGGGGCATCCGCCTGGTCGCGTCGGGCTTCCCGTGGCTGATGGAGCGGCGGGGCGCCGAGGGCGCGTGAAGCCGGGCGGCGCTCACAGCTCAGGTGGTATGTACTACCTCTCCCCCGACCACGACCACCTCGGCCACCGTGCCCGGGATGTCTTCCGGGGCGGTGCGCAGGATGTCGCGGGAGAGGAGGACGAAGTCGGCGTGCTTGCCGACGGTGAGGGAACCCCGTTCGTCCTCCAGGAAGTTGGCGTACGCGGAGCCCATCGTGTAGCCGTGTACGGCGGTCTCGACGTCGATGGTCTCCTGCGGTCCCCAGGGCTCGCCGCCGCCGAGCGGGCGTCGGGTGACGGCGGTGTAGATGCCGATCATCGGGTCCATCTCGGCGACGTTCCAGTCGCTGGAGAAGGCGAGGACCGCGCCCGCCTCCTGGAGGCTGCGCAGCGGCCAGGCCTTGTGCCAGCGGTCGGCGCCGACGTTCTCGGCCCAGTCCTGGCCGGGCCCGGCGATCTCGGGTGCGGCGTGCCGGGGCTGCATGCAGGCGACCACGCCCAGTTCGGCGAAGCGCGGGGTGTCGGCCGGGTCCAGGCATTCGACGTGGACGATCTGGTGGCGGGCGTCGCGCGGGCCGTTGACCGTGCGGGCGTGTGCCACCGCGTCCAGGACGGTGCGGATGCCGCGGTCGCCCGTCGCGTGCACGAAGCACTGGAAGCCGAGGAAGTCCAGTTCGGTCAGCAGCTCGGCGAACTCCTCCGGCGGGTAGAAGGTCTCGCCGCGGTGGTGGCGGCAGCCCGCGTACGGGGCGAGGAGTGCGGCGGTGCGCGGTTCGACCACGTCGTCGATGTAGAGCTTCAGGGGGCCGACGGAGAACCGGTCGTCGTCGAACTTCTCGGCTGCGGCGGCGAAGTCGACGAGGTCGGCGCCGGTCGTGCCGCGGGGGTGGAAGAGGGCGGCGACGACGCGGGAGCGCAGTCGGCCCTCCGTGCGGGCGCGCTCGAAGAGGGCCAGGTCGTCGAGGGAGTTCTGGGGTTCGACCACCGTCGTGATGCCGAAGCGGACGGCGTCGTCCAGGCTGCCGGCCAGCCGGCGGTACTGGCGGTCGGGTGACGCCCACGGCACGCCGAGGCCGCGCAGTGCGCGGTGGCCGTCGCGGGAGAGGCCGCGGACGGCGAAGTCCCGGAGGAATCCGGTGGGTTCGCCGGTGGCGGGGTCGGTCTCGGCGCGTCCGTACGGCAGGTCGGTGCGGTCCTTGGTGATGCCGAGGCGGCGCAGGGCCGCGGTGTTGAGCCAGGCGGTGTGCACGTCGTAGCTCAGGACGAAGGCGGGGGTGCCGCCGGTGACCGGGTCGAGGTCGGTGGCGCGGGGCATGCGGCCGCCGGGGAGCGCCGAGTAGTCCAGCGCCTCGGCCTCGATCCACTCGGCGTCGGGGTGTGCGGCCCGCCAGGTGCGGATGCGGTCGTGGACCTCGTCCAGGGTGCGGGCGCCGGCGAGCTGGACGCAGGCGTCGTCGGAGCCGAGGCGTACGTGGTTGTGCGCGTCGATGAAGCCGGGCAGCACCAGCCGGCCCCGGCCGTCGAGGACTTCGGTGCGGCCGGAGACCCGCTCTTCGGCCGCGTCGTCGGGGCCGATCCAGACGATGCGGCCGTCACGCACGGCCAGCGCCTCGGCTTCGGGCAGCGCGGGGTCCACGGTGTGGATGCGGGCATTGCGGAGGACGAGGTCGGCGGCGGGGTGGGGGCGGGGCATGTGCGGTCCTGTTCCTGTGAGGGCGGCGGAGCGGACGGGGAAGTGGTCAGGGCAGGGAGACCGGGGCGGGTGCGGTGTGCCGTCCCCGTACCAGCGCCGCGTACGCCAGCCCGGAGACCACCGACCCGAGCAGCGTGAGGTCGCCGCCGCCGAGCGGGGCGACGAGCGGTCCGGTCCACAGTTCGGAGTCGCAGGTCAGCGCGGCGAAGAGGAGGCCTGCGAGGAGTGCGGCCAGGCCTTCGGCGTGCCAGCCGGCGCGGTACCAGTAGCGGCCGCCCGGGCCGGCGTGCAGTGCGTCGGCGTCGTACCGGCAGCGGCGCAGCAGCATGTCGGCGAGGAAGACGCCGCCCCAGGGGGCGAAGACGATGACCATCAGGGAGAGGAAGGAGAGCAGCGACTCGGTGAAGTCGGCGAGGAAGAGGGCGTAGAGGGAGCCGGCGACGGTGACGGCGGCGCTGACGACGATGGTCCTGGCGCGGGTCCAGGGGATGCCGAGGACCTGGAGGTTGAGGCTGGAGGAGTAGAGGGTGAGGATCGAGTTGGTGACCGAGCCGCCCAGTACGAGCAGCAGGAACAGCGGTCCGAACCAGCCGGGCAGCAGTCCTTCGACGCCCGCGACGGGGTCGGTCATGTCGGCGCGGGTGGCGGCGGCGACGCCCGCGACGCCGAGGCCGACGGAGGAGAGGAAGCCGCCGAGGGCGCCGCTCCAGGTGAGCGCGCGCAGTGAGGTGTCCTTCGGCAGGTAGCGGGTGTAGTCGGCGGGCATCGGGAGGTAGGAGACCGGCCCGGAGAGCATGACGACGAGGGCGAGGGTCCAGGCGCTGAAGCCGCCGGCCGCGCCCTGTGCGGCGGGGGCGTGCGGGTCGAGGCCGGGCAGCAGGAGGACGAGCAGGGCGGCGAAGCCGGCGCCGAGGACGTACGCCATCCAGCGTTCGGCGGCCTGCACGGTGGCGTGGCCCCACATCGCGACGGCGAAGGTGAGGGCGAGGGTGAGGAGCAGGGCGGCGGCGCGGGCCGGGGCGCCGTCGAGCAGGTGGGCGCCGGCGAGCAGGGCTTCGAGGGCGAGGGCGCCGACGACCGTGTTGACGATGGTGTAGCCGATGCTGACGACCCAGTTGAGCAGGCCGGCGGGCCAGTTGCCGCGGTGGCCGAAGGCGGCGCGGGAGATGACGAGGGTGGCGGTGCCGGTGCGGACGCCGCTGAGACCGGCGGCGCTGACGGCGAGGAAGGCGAGGCCGCCGAGGACGACGACGGCGGTGGCGGACCAGAAGGAGAGGCCGAAGGCGACGGCGAGGGTGCCGTTGATGACGTAGGTGAAGGTGAGGTTGGAGCCGAACCAGAGCCAGAACAGGTCCTTGGCGCCGCCGTGCCGGTCCTCGTCGGGGATGGGGTCGATGCCGTGGGTCTCGACTCTGAAGACCTCGTCGTCGGCGACTCCGGTGGACGTCATGCGATCCCCTCGCTCCGGCTCGGAAGGCCCCGACCACTGGCCCGACTTTGAATGGTGTTCAAAGTTCTTGAACGCCATTCAAAATGCCTGCCCGTCCCCCACCCGTCAAGGGTCCGCGGCGGATCCGCCGGGATAAGGTCGGGCGAACGAAGCGGCGTACGGAACGAAGGGCGGCCGGGCGGTGGCACGACGTCGGGACGGACAGGTCGCGGCCGACCGGATCCTGGAAGAGGCGATGGTGGCCATCGCCGAGGGCGGCCTCGCGGCGCTCACCATGTCGGCCCTGGCCAAGCGGCTCGGTACGAGCGGCGGGCACATCCTGTACTACTTCGGCAGCAAGGACCTGCTACTGCTGGAGGCGCTGCGGTTCAGCGAGGCGAAGCTGGCCGGGGAGCGGCGGGCGCTGCTCGCCCGCCGGCTCGGCGCGGTACGGATGCTGGACGCCTTCGTCGACCTCTACCTGCCGCGCGGGGCGCGGGACCCGCGGTGGATGCTGTGGATCGAGCTGTGGGCCCGTACGGCCGTCAACGAGCCGCTGCGGGAGGCGCAGGAGGAGCTCGACCGGGCGTGGCGCGAGGACCTGGCCGCGCTGCTGGCGAAGGGCGTCGCGCAGGGCCGCTTCGCCCCCGGGGACTGCGCGGGCCGCGCCTCCGAACTGCTCGCCCTGCTGGACGGCCTCAGCACGCGGGTGGTCCTCGGCCAGCGCGGCTCGGACCGGGCGGCGGCCCTGGCCACGGCGAAGTCGGCCGCGGCCCGGCTGGTGGAGCGCGTCTGAGCCGTCCGGAAGCCGGCGCAGCCGTCCGGAAGCGGGCGCCTCCGCACCGCGCCGCTCAGCTCACAGCCGAACCGCTCCCCGCCCGCCCCGTCCCTTGCCACGCTTCCCCCATGACCGATACCGCCGCGGTAGCCGTTCTGTCCGACATCCACGGAGTCGCCCCCGCCCTGGAAGCCGTACTCGCCGAGCCCGACGTGCGCGCGGCGCGCACCGTCGTCCTCACCGGCGACCTGCTGTCCGGGCCGCTGCCCCGCGAGACCCTCGACCTGCTGCGCGGCCTCGGCGACCGCGCCGTACGGCTGGCCGGCAACGGCGAACGGGAGCTGGTGGCGAGCCACCACGACCACGACGCCCCGGCGCCGGACGAGATCACGCCCTGGGCGGCCCGGCAGCTCACCCCCGCCGACATCGCCGAGCTCGCCGCGCTCCCGGCGGCCGTGACGCTGGACGTGCCGGGCCTCGGCCCGGTCCTCTTCTGCCACGCCACCCCACGCGACGACACGGAGGTGGTGCTCGCCGACTCCCGGCCGGAACGCTTCGCCGAGGTCCTGGCGGAGGTGCCGGAGGAGGTACGGACGGTGGTGTGCGGCCACACCCACATGCCGTTCGTCCGGCTCACGCACGGGCGGCTGGTGGTCAACCCCGGAAGCGTCGGAATGCCGTACGGGCAGGACGGCGCGCACTGGGCGCTGCTCGAGCCGGGCGACGGCGCGGTCGCGCTGCGCCGCACGCCGTACGACCGCGAGGCGGCCTGCGCCCGGATCGCGGCGGAGTCCGGCTTTCCGGGAGCGGCCGGGTGGGCGGACGAGTACGTACGGCACACCTACACCGCGGAGGAAGCGCTGGCCGCCTTCGGACCGCTGGACGGGCGGCAGGAGCCTGGGACCGCCCCCTGAACCGGCAAGAGGCCCGGCCCCCGTACGCGGTGTGCGTACGGGGGCCGGGCCGTGGAGCCGGGGTGCGGGGTGCGGGGTGATCAGCCGATCTGTGCTCCGTAGGCCTCCAGGGCCTCGGTGACCGGCTGGAAGAAGGTCTCGCCGCCCGAGGAGCAGTCGCCGCTGCCGCCCGAGGTCAGGCCGAGGGCCTTGTCGCCGGCGAACAGCGCGCCGCCGCTGTCGCCGGGCTCGGCGCAGACGTCGGTCTGGATCAGACCGTCGACCGTGCCTTCCTGGTAGTTGACGCTGGCGTTCAGGGCCTTGACGGTGCCGTCGTGTACCTGGGTGGTGGAGCCGCTGCGCTGGACCTTCTCACCGACGGTGGCCTCGGCCGCGCCGCTGATCTCCTGGGTGCTGCCGTTGTAGAGGTCGACGGCGCTGGGGTGGTCGGTGTCGGCGGTGTACTTCACCAGCGCGTAGTCGTTGCCGGGGAAGCTGGACTCCTCGGTGGCGCCGATCTCGCCGCCGCCCTGGGAGTCCGACCAGCTCTTGACGGGGTTGCCGCAGTGGCCTGCGGTGAGGAAGTACGGCTGGCCGTCCTTGACGACGTTGAAGCCGAGCGAGCAGCGCGAGCCGCTCCCCCAGATCGCGTCGCCGCCGGCGATGAAGGGCTTGAACTCCCCCTTGCTGCGGTGGAGCTGTACCTTGCTGCCGAGGCCGTCGACGACCTTGGTGAGCTTCGCCAGCTTCGCGCCCTTCACCGTGCGGTCAGCGGTGACGACGACCTTGTTGCTCCTGGGGTCGATGCCCCAGGAGGTGCCGGGGATGGTGGCCTTGCTCTTCAGGGTCTGCCGGGCGTCGTTCAGCTGGGCGAGCGTGTGCTGGACGACTCTGGGCTCGGCTCCCTTGGCCCGTACGGTGTCGGCCGCGGCCTCGTCCACGACGTTGACGACCAGCTTCTTGGCCTTGGCGTCGTAGTACGAGCCGGCCGTGCCGTCGGTGAGCTGCGCGGCGAGCTTGCCGGCCGCGGCCGGCGTCAGCGACAGCGGCTCCGGGGCCGGGCTGGCGTTGGCGCTGAGCGCGAAGGTGGCGCTGGCGGCCAGGGCGAGGACGCCGGCACCGGCCAGGGCGGCACGGCGCTTGGGTATGCGTCGGTGCTTCAACTCAAAACCTCCCGTGGGGGGAAGGGCCCGCCGAGTGGGGGAAGCGCGGGCCCTGAGGGGTGGAGATCGAGACACGGACGTGAACGGGCCATCCGTCGCGGACGGTCATCGCGCCCGCCGTGCGGCCGGGTGCCGTACGTGCGCGCAGCCCACCTGTGCTGCCCACCGTCGGAAGCCGCGTCCGGACCGACAGTCGCGTCCATGCCAATACGCGTCGCCGAGTATTCCCACCGTCCGAGGGCACGCACAAGACCGAGTTCCGGTCTTGGGCACGACGATTCACCGATCGTCCACGAGTCCTGCACACCGATATCCGCGCATGTCCCTCCCCTTTCCGGTGCCCGGCGGCCACGGTGAGCAGTCGGCGGTCAGCGCACGGTGAGGTCTACACCTGTCCGGAAACAGACGGTCCGCTTCCACTCGGCCACCGCCTCACGCGCCGCTTCCCCGCGCGTCACTTCGCGGTGCCCTCCCGGGGTACTCCCTCGCTCCCGGGCGCCTCCACTCCCAGGGCCTCCCTCCCGGGGGACCTCCGTCCCCGGCAGTTCGACACCGGGCAGTTCGACACCGGGCAGCTCGTCCGCCGCGTCCAGCTCCACCTCTTCACGGCGCAGCTCCGCCCGGGGTGCGTCCGCGCCGCCCGCTTCGTCCCGGGCGCCCCCGCCGCCCGCCTCCCGCACCCGCTCGTACGCCTCCGTCTGCGCCTGGGCCTGGAGGCCCGAGCGCTCCAGGAAGCGCAGCAGCTCGACGGGGAAGGGCAGGACGAGGGTGGAGTTCTTCTCCGCGGCGACCGCCACCACGGTCTGCAGCAGCCGCAGTTGCAGGGCCGCGGGCTGGTCGGACATCTGCTGGGCGGCCTCGGCCAGCTTCTTGGAGGCCTGCAGCTCGGCATCGGCGTTGATCACCCGGGCCCGCCGGTCGCGGGCCGCCTCCGCCTGCCGGGCCATCGACCGCTTCATCGTCTCCGGCAGCGAGACGTCCTTGATCTCCACCCGGTCGATCTGCACGCCCCAGCCCAGCGCCGGACTGTCGATCATGACTTCCAGGCCCTGGTTGAGCTTCTCCCGGTTGGAGAGCAGATCGTCCAGGTCGCTCTTGCCGATGATGGAGCGCAGCGAGGTCTGGGCGACCTGGGAGACGGCGAAGCGGTAGTCCTCGACCTGGACGACCGCGTCGGCGGCGTCCACGACCTTGAAGTAGACCACCGCGTCCACCCGGACCGTGACGTTGTCGTGGGTGATGCCCTCCTGGGCCGGCACGGGCATCGTGACGATCTGCATGTTGACCCGGCGCATCCGGTCCACGAACGGAATGATCATCGTGAAGCCGGGCCCCCGGACCGGGGAGGTGAGCCGTCCGAGCCGCAGGACGACACCGCGTTCGTACTGCTTGATGACGCGGGCGGCGGCCGCCGCGTACACGGCGCCCGCCGAGGCCAGCGCCACGCCGGTCGCCACCAGTTCCTCGACCATCACGACCCCCTCGCACAGGCTGCCCGCCGTCCGAGTCGCACGTAGTTACACCGTATGCCCGGTTGCCGGAACGGTCGAGTGCCCGGAGGACGCCCCTCCCTCCGAAGCGGAGGCGACGGGTTCCGGCAACGCAACGGCCCCCGCTCGCCGCGGCGAGCGGGGGCCTTACTGCTGCTGGCTGCAGTCCAGGGCGCAGTGTTCCGCAGTACGTGCCCGGGGCCGAGAACACTCATCCGGCCGAAGGGAAGTGCCGGACGTACCCGGGCGCCGTCAGGCTCAGTACACGCTCACGCCGTAGGCGCTCAGCGCCTCCGTGACGGGCTGGAAGAACGTGGTGCCGCCGGAGGAGCAGTTGCCGCTGCCGCCGGAGGTCAGGCCGAGCGCCTTGGTGCCGGAGTACAGCGGGCCGCCGCTGTCGCCGGGCTCGGCGCAGACCGTGGTCTGGATCATGCCGTAGACGACGTCGCCGCCGCCGTAGTTGACGGTCGCGTTCAGGGCGGTGACGCGGCCGCTGTGGGTGCCGGTGGTGGAGCCGCGGCGGGTGACGGTCTGGCCCACGGACGGGGTACCGGCGCTGGTGATGTCCTGGCCGCCGACGGTGCCCTCGTGCGAGACGGAGCCGGTGTACTTGATGATGCCGTAGTCGTTGCCGGGGAAGCTGGAGCCGGCGGTCGGGCCGATCAGCGCGCCGCTGCCGGTGGTCCATGACGAGCCGCCCTCGGTGCAGTGGCCGGCGGTGAGGGCGTAGTAGGTGCCGCTGCTGTTGCGCACGTTGAAGCCGAGCGAGCAGCGCGAACCGGATGTGTAGATCGCGTCGCCGCCCGAGATGTACTTCTGGAACTTGCCGGCCGTGCGCTCGAAGCTGAGGGCGCCGGCGTTGACGCCCGCCGCCTTCTTGATCTTCGCTATCTCGGCCTGGGAGACGGTCTTGTCGACCGTGACGACGACCTTGTTCGTCGCCTTGTCGACCCGCCATGCGGTACCCGCGACATCCGCCGCGCGGACCGAGTCGTCGGCCGCGGACAGCTGCGTGGCACTGAACGTGGTGGCCGGCTGCACGTCGGCGCTGGCACTGGGTACGGCCACGGCGCCTGCGACGAGAAGGCCGGACGCCACGGCGATCAGCCGGGTGCGTCTGACGACGCCGCTGCGGGGGGTGGTGCGCTCGTTCCTCACTTCTTCCTCCGAGGGGAATCGGGGGTCGCCTGTGGGCGGCCCGTGAGGCGCAGCCAGGCAGCACGGGTTCCGTTTTCCGCGTGCCCCTGACAAGCGCTGGACGGGAGTCTGGAGTGTCCGGGCCCGGTGCGCAAGAGGTTGTTTCCGGCCCGGGGCATGCCACATGGCCCCGGCAGCGGGGGTTTCTGCTGCCGGGGCGGTGGGTCCGGTCCCCTCGGTCGGATCTTCGACGTGCGGCGGTCCGCCGCGGTTCCGTGCGGCCTACTCCCCCGCGCTGAGCTGCCGTTCTCCCGCGCGCAGCGCGAACGGGAGGGTGTTGCCCGGTGGCGGGAAGGGGCAGATGAAGTGGTCGGCGAAGGCGCAGGGCGGCAGCAGGGTGCGGTTCAGGTCGACGGTCACGGTGCCGTCGGCGGCGGGCGCGGGCGGCCGCAGGAACCGGAAGCGGTAGCTCTCGGTACCGCTGGTGGCGTCCGCGAGCACCGCCCACAGCGAGCCGTCGGCCTCCACCGCGGCCTGGAGGGTGTGCTCCTCGCCGTCGACCGTGAAGGCCAGTTCGCCGCCGAGGCCCAGGCCACGCTCCCGGCCGTCGGCGTTCGGCACCTGGACCGTGCGCCCCTCGTCGTACGGGCGGAACCGGCCGGTCAGCCGCCACCGCCCGGCGTACGGGAACGCGTCGATGCCGGTGAAGGCGCGCAGCGCGGCCGCGTCCGGGTCGAAGACGCGCACGGCCCACCGGCCCTCCCGCCGCAGGACGACCAGCCGCCGGCCGCCGTGCGCGGCCCGGGCCTCCTGCGGCGCGGTGTCGGGGCCGAGCCGTGCCTCGCCGTCCAGCGGCGCGCCGTCCAGCGGCGCGCCGTCCAGCGTGAGTCCGTCCCCCGCGCCGGCGGTCAGCCGTACTGCCTCGCCGTCCTCGGCCCAGTGGCCGGGAACGTCCTCGATGCGGCCGTCGGGGTGGTCGGCGAGCCAGTACGTGCCGGTCAGCGCCAGTGGTCCGTACGGCCCGGAGACGGTCCGTTCGCGCAGCTCACGCCAGGCCCGCCAGTCCTTCTCCGCTTCTGTGCTCATGACGTCGACCCTTCCACACCGCGGCCACGGGCGGGCTCCGGGAGCCCCAGGTGCGAGCGGAGCGTGTTCCCCTCGTACTCGGTACGGAACGCGCCCCGCTCCTGCAGCAGCGGTACGACCGTGTCCACGAAGTCGTCCAGGCCGCCGGGCGTGAGATGCGGTACGAGGATGAAGCCGTCGGCCGCGTCCTGGGTCACGAAGGCGTCCATCTCGGCGGCGACCGTCTCCGGGGTGCCGATGAAGGACTGGCGGCCGGTGGCCTCGATGACGGTCTCCCGGAGGGAGAGCCCCTTGGCGCGGGACAGCGCCCGCCAGCGGTCGGCGATCTCCTGGGGGTCGCCGAGGCGGGTCCGGCCCTGGGTGAGGCGTGCGCCGGGGTCGGGATCGAAGGCGGGGAGCGGCCCGTCGGGGTCGAGGTGGGAGAGGTCGGTGCCCCAGATCTGTTCGGCGGCGAGCAGCGCGTTCTGCGGGGAGACCTGGCGGCGGCGGATGTGGTGGGCCTTCTCCTGGGCCTCGGCCGCGGTGTCGCCGAGCACGAAGGTGACACCCGGCATGATCTTGAGCGAGTTGTGGCTGCGGCCGTGTGCGGCCAGCCGGCCCTTGACGTCGGCGGAGAAGGCGCGGCCCGCCTCCAGGGTGCCGTGCCGGGTGAAGATCACGTCGGCGGCGGAGGCGGCGAAGTCCCGGCCCGCCGGGGAGTCCCCGGCCTGGATGACCACGGGGTGGCCCTGCGGGCTGCGCGGGACGGTGAACTCGCCCCGGATGTCGAAGTGCTGCCCCCTGTGTGCGAAGGGCCGGGGCGTCCCGTCCTCGGACCAGGAGTCCCACAGTTCGCGGGCGGTGGCGACGAACTCGGCGGCGCGGGTGTAGCGGTCCGCGTGGTCGAGGTAGCCGCCGCGCCGGAAGTTCTCACCCGTGAACGCGTCGGAGGAGGTGACGACGTTCCACGCGGCGCGTCCCGCACTGAGGTGGTCCAGGGTGGCCAGTCGCCGGGCGAGTTCGTAGGGCTCGTTGAAGGTGGCGTTGACGGTGGCCGCCAGGCCCAGCCGGTCGGTGACCGCGGCCAGCGCGTTCAGCACGGTCAGCGACTCGGGCCTGCCCACCACGTCGAGGTCGTGGATGCGGCCCTTGTGCTCGCGCAGCCGCAGCCCCTCGGCGAGGAAGAAGAAGTCGAAGCGGCCGCGCTCGGCGGTGCGGGCGAGGTGCTCGAAGGAGTCGAACTCGATCTGGGACCGGGACTCGGAGTCCGTCCAGACGGTGGTGTTGTTCACGCCCGGGAAGTGTGCGGCCAGGTGCAGCCGCTTGCGTGCGGGCGTACGGGACGTGGTCATCAGGAGGCCTCTCCGGTGCGGACGGCGGCGTAGCGGCCGGCCGGGCGCGCCAGCCCGAGGTGGTCGCGGAGGGTGGTGCCCGGGTAGGCGCGGCGCAGCAGGCCGCGGCGGCGGAGCGCGGGGACCGTGCCGTCGACGAGGCGACCGAGGTCGCGCTCGGGATCGGCGGGCCGGAGGTGGAAGCCGTCGGCCGCTTCGGCGGCGTGCCAGTCGGTGAGCAGGTCGGCGAGGCCGGCCGCGTCCCCGGCTGCGGGCAGTTCGACGGGCAGCGAGACGAGCACCCTCAGGTGGTCCGGGTCCCGGCCCAGTTCCTGGGCGCGGGCGCGGAGTTCCGTACGGGCCGCGTGCGCGGTGTCCGGGTCCTCGGCGCGGACCAGCGCGACGTCGGCGCGGGCGGCCGCGGTCTCCCGGGCGGCGTCCTCGGTGGCGTCGACGACGATGACGGGCCGGCCCTGCGGGGGCCTGGGGACGATGGAGGGGCCGCGTACGGAGAAGGGCTCGCCGGTGGAGGAGGTACCGCGGAAGTCGACGTGGTGGAGCTTGTCGCGGTCGATGAACCGGCCGGTGGCGGCGTCCCGGATCTCCGCGTCGTCCTCCCAGCTGTCCCAGAGCCGGCCTGCCACGTCGGCCACGTCGGCGGCCTCCCGCCACAGTGCTCCGGCGGGGGCCGCCGGGCGGCGGCCGAAGAGGGCCGCCTCGGCCGGGGTGCGGGACACGTCGGCCTGCCAGCCTGCCCGGCCGCGGCTCACCCAGTCCAGGGTCTGCACGGCGGTGGCGACGTGGAACGGCTCGGTGTGGGTGGTGGTCACCGTCGGGACCAGCCCGACGCGTGCGGTGTGCGGTGCGACGCGGGCCAGGACGGCGAGGGCGTCCGGGCCCGGCCGGGTGAACGTGTCGCCGAGCGTGACGAAGTCGAGGGTGCCGCGCTCGGCGAGCCGGGCGAGGCGTACGTAGGGCGCCGCGTCGAAGGGCCCCGGTGCGCCGGGGGTGTCGAGCGCGACGGCGAGGTGCGGCGGCCTGCTGTGTGCGGTCATCGGTGGGTGCCTTCCGGTGCGAAGGGTGGCGTACGGGTCATCGCGCGGTCCTGGGCAGCCCGCGCGGGTTGATCTCCGACTTCCGCACGGCCTCGCTCGCGAGGCCCCAGCGGGCGAGCACCTTCTTGTAGGCGCCGTTGTCGATGACGTGCTGGAGGGCCGCGGCGTAGGGCTTCACCAGCCCGTTGCCCTTCTTCGTGGTGGCGGCGATCTTGCCCTGCACCTGGTCGCCGCCGCCGGAGAAGGTGCCGACGATCTCGGTCTGTCCCGCGGTGGCGACGTGGTACGCGGCGGTCGGGTTCGGCCCGAAGTAGGCGTCGATGCGGCCGGACCGGAGGGCGAGGTAGTAGTCGGAGGTGTTCTGGTAGTACGTGATGTCGACCGGCTCGCGGCCCGCCTTCTCGTTCTCCTCGCTCCACTCCACGAGGATCTTCTCCTGGTTGGTACCGGAGCTGACGGCGATCTTCCTGCCCGCCACGTCCTTCGCGCCGCGCACCTTCCAGCGGCTGCCCTTGCGGGCCTCCATGGCCAGCTCGTCCAGCCGGTAGGTGGCGAAGTCGTACTTCTCCTTGCGTTCCTCGGTGACGGTGACGTTGGAGAGGACGCCGTCGAGCTTGCCGCTGTCCAGGCCGACGAAGAGGTTCTCCCAGGACAGCGCGTGGAAGGACGGCGTGAGGCCCAGGGTGTCGGCGATGAGGGTGGCGAGGTCCCGCTCGACGCCGATCAGGGTGCGGTCGTCCGTGGCGTAGAAGCCCAGCGGCGGGTTGCTGCCGGTGGACAGGCCGAACTGGAGGGTGCCGCGGTCGCGGACCCGGGCGGGCACCTGTGCGGCGATCTCCGGGACCTTCGCCACGTGGATGCGGTGCTGGTCCGGGCTGGTGTTGATCTTCGTCTTGCCGCCGTCGCTCCCCGGAGCGGCGTCCAGCGGGGCGGCCTCCCCCTTTCCGCAGGCGCTCAGCAGCAGCGTTCCGGCGGTGAGCGCGAGGGCGGCGGTCAGGGTGCGGCGGCGGTTCACGGACGGGCTCCTTCTGAAGCGTGGCATGTCACAGGACCTTGGAGAGGAAGGCTTTGGTGCGCTCGTGGCGCGGCGCGTCGAGCACCTGGGAGGGCGGGCCCTGTTCGACGATCCGGCCGTCGTCCATGAAGACGACGGTGTCGGCGACCTCGCGGGCGAAGCCGATCTCGTGGGTCACGACGATCATGGTGGTGCCCTGGTGCGCGAGGTCCTTGATGACGTCGAGGACCTCACCGACCAGTTCGGGGTCGAGCGCGGAGGTCGGCTCGTCGAAGAGGAGCAGCTTCGGTTCCAGGGCGAGCGCGCGGGCGATGGCGACGCGCTGCTGCTGGCCGCCGGAGAGCTGCCCGGGGTAGGCGCCGGCCTTGTCGGCGAGGCCGACGCGTGCGAGCAGCCGGCGGGCCGTGGCCTCGGCGTCCTTCCGCGGGCGCTTCAGTGCGGAGACGGGCGCCT
Organism: Streptomyces sclerotialus; assembly: GCF_040907265.1. Classification (NCBI taxonomy): domain Bacteria; kingdom Bacillati; phylum Actinomycetota; class Actinomycetes; order Kitasatosporales; family Streptomycetaceae; genus Streptomyces; species Streptomyces sclerotialus. Next base: position 2,053,093 of record NZ_JBFOHP010000002.1, read on the forward strand.
CGGTGATGTTCTCCAGCACGGTGAGGTGCGGGAAGAGGTGGAAGTTCTGGAAGACGAAGCCGATGTGCGTGCGCTGCTTGAGGATTTCGCGTTCGCGCAGCTCGTACAGCTTGTCGCCGGACCTCCGGTACCCGACCAACCGCCCGTCGACGCTGACCTGGCCGCTGTCCACCTTCTCCAGGTGGTTGACGGTGCGCAGCAGGGTGGACTTGCCGGACCCGGACGGGCCGAGGACGACGGTGACCTCGCCGGTCCGGACCGTGAGGTCGATGCCGCGCAGCACCTCCACGGACCCGAAGCTCTTGGTCACGGATGTGATCTCGACCATCGCGCTCATCGCGTGGCCCCCTTCGCGAAGTGTCGTTCGACGTAGTGCTGGAGTACGGAGAGCGCGCCGGTGAGCAGGACGTACCAGACGGTGGCGACCATCAGCAGCGGGACGACCCGGCCGTTGCGGCCGTAGATCACCTGGACCTGGTAGAAGAGTTCGCCGATCGCCATGACGGAGACGATCGAGGTGCCCTTGAAGAGGGAGATGACCTCGTTGGCGGCGTTCGGCAGGATGCCGCGCATGGCCTGCGGCAGGACGATGCGCCGCAGTTGGCGCAGCTTGGGGATGCCGAGGGCCGCGGCGGCCGTGAGCTGGCCGCCGTCCACGGCGAGGACGCCGCCGCGCACGATCTCCGCCGCGTAGGCGGCCTGGTGCAGGGCGAGCCCGAGGACCGCCGCGCTCATGGCGCCGACGAGGTTGACCGTCTCGAAGGAGACGAAGCCGGGGCCGAACGGTATGCCGATGTCGATCCGCTCGTAGAGGTAGGCGAGGTTGAACCAGAACAGCAGCTGGACGATGAGCGGGACCGCGCGGAACACCCAGATGTAGCCGGCCGCCACCGCCTTCAGGAACGGGCTGTCCGACAGCCGCATGAAGGCCAGGACCAGGCCGAGCAGGAAACCCAGCGCGGTGCCGTAGAGGGTCAGCTGCAGGGTGGTGCCCACCGCGCGCAGGATCGTCCCCGTGGTGAAGAACTGCGCGAAGACGCCCCACTCCCAGCCGGGGTTGGTGATCAGGCCGTGCGCGAACTGGGCGAGTACGACGGCGGTGAGGGCGACGGCCGCCCAGCGCGCCGGGTGGCGTACCGGGACCACCTTCAGGGCGTGGGTGCCGGCGTGCTGCGGCCCGGCGCGTTCCGGGGCGTCGGCGGCGGGTGGGTCACTGGTCAGCGGCATGGTGTTCCTTGGGGGTGCGGGCGGCGAGGAAGGCGAGCAGGGTGCGGGCCGTGGCGTCGTTCTGGCGGAAGGAGGGGGCGTTGGTGCCGGGCCGGGTGAAGGCGCCGGAGGAGCGGGCGTCGGTGTGCGGGCCGAGCGCGAAGCGGCGTGGGTGGGCCCGGCCCGCGCGGTCCAGGACCCGGCCGTCAGCGGCGTCGACGCGCAGCAGCCCGCCGGGCGTGGCGGCGGCCCCGTCGGCGTACAGGCCGCGTAGCAGCGCGTCCCGGCTGTGCGCGACGGAAGGCCCGGGGAGCCGGGCCTCCACCAGGGCGCGGGCGGTGACCTCGGTGCCCGGCAGGCTCGCGCTGCACGCGCGGAAGAGCCCGGTCGTCCCGTCGGCGGTGACGGTGACGTCGGCGCCGAGGAACCGCACGATCCCGGCGCGGGACAGCGCGAGGAGCTGCCGCAGCCGGGGGCCCGGCGGCCCGGAGGCGAGGTAGCTGAAGAAGCCGTGCCACCACGGGCCCACGTCGCCGACCCGGGTCAGCTGCCCGTAGACGGACAGCAACGCGAGGAACACGGCCTGGTCGGGGCTGTACGCGGGGTCGTGCCGGCGGTCCAGGTCGGCCTGGATGTACGCGCGCAGGCCGTCCTGGAGCGCCGCCTCGCTCCCGAAGCGCACCCCGGCCAGCGGGCGGTCGAGCGCTTCGAGGTCGAGCCGGTCGGCGGGGTCGGGTACGGAGGCGGTGACCAGGGCCTGGAGGGCGGCGCTGCCGGGGTCGGCGGCGGCGTACTTCTCCTCGAAGTCGGTCCAGTGGACGGCGGTGCGCTCCGGGTGTGCGGTGAACAGCCGGTGGTAGTGGGCGAAGCCCAGCTCCTTGGTGATCAGCGGGCGGATGTCCCGGGTGAAGTCGGGGCCGCCGGGCAGGGCGAGCAGCGCGTCCGTCTCGGCGGGGCCGAAGAACCGTGGCAGCGGCGGCCGTTCGCCCGTCCAGCCGTAGCCGATCTTGGAGTGGTACGGGACGCCGCGCCGCGATCCGACGTGCAGCACCGGCTCCTCGCCGGACGGCTGGTACGTGAGCTGTCCGTCGGGCCGGGTGCGGTAGCGGCCGCCGCGGCCCTCGGTGAGCAGGACCATCAGGTCGACGAAGGCCAGGCCCATGCCCCGGACCAGCACCGGCTCACCGGCCCGCAGCCCGGACAGGTCGCTGTCGGCGGTGAAGTCCGGCGGCAGGTACGTCAGTCCGTGCGTGGCGGCGAAGGAGGCCAGTGCCCGCTGTTCCGGCGGCGGTTCGGAGCCGAGGTGGCCGAGGGTGAGCACGACGAGGTCGGCGACGAGCGGGGTGGGGCGGCGCTCCAGCCAGACCTGCTGGCGGCCGTCGCGCGGTCCGGCGACGCGGACGGCGCGGTGCCGGTGCTCGTGCACGGTGACGCCGGGCGGCAGGGCCTGGACCGTACGCTCGTACACCCAGCCGAGGTAGCCGCCCTGGAGGCGGCGGCCGGCGAAGTCGCGCGGTCCGAGCGCGCCGGCCGCCGCGGCCGGTTCCGGTGCCACGGTGAGGGTGCCGTCCCGCACCTGCCGCGCCCAGGCGGCGAGGGTGGGGCCCGTGCGGACCGGCCCGGCCATCTCCACCGAGTCGTCGGTGAACAGGGTGACGTCCTCGGCGGTGGAGTTCATCCACAGCAGCGGGGACTGGTCGTGCCGCCAGACCCGGCCGCCGCCGGGCGGGTGCGGGTCGACGAGGTGGATGTCCAGGGGCCGGCCGGCGTACAGCTCGGCGGCGTTGGCGGCGATCCGCTCCAGCAGCCCGGTCCCCCGCGGCCCGGCTCCCACGATCACCAGTGACGGCCTCATCGGGTGCGCTCCGCACCGCGCGCGTAGTGCCGTTCGACGTAGTACTGGCCCACGCTGAGCAGTGAGGTCACGACCACGTACCAGAGGGTGGCGACCAGCAGCAGCGGGATGACCTGGTAGGTGCGGTGGTAGACCAGCTGCACGGAGTACAGCAGGTCCTGGACCGCGATGACGGAGACGATCGAGGTGCCCTTGAGGGTGCCGATCAGCATGTTCCCGGCGGGCGGCACGATCGAGCGCATCGCCTGCGGCAGCACGATCCGCCGGCCGCGCCGCCACCGGCTCAGGCCGAGGGACCGCGCGGCCGCCAGCTGGCCGCGGTCGACGGAGAGGATGCCGCCGCGTACGACCTCGGCGGCGTACGCGGCCTCGTGCAGGGTGAGGCCGACGACGGCGACGGTGAGCGGGCCGAAGAGGTGCACCGTCTGCACGCCGAGGATGTGCGGGTACAGCGCGCCGATGTTGAACCAGAAAAGCAGCTGGACCAGGACCGGCATCGAGCGGAACAGCCAGACGTAGCCCCAGCCGACGCCTCTGAGCACGGGGTTGGCGGAGAGCCGCATGGCGGCGAGCAGGGTGCCCAGTGCGAAGCCGAGCACCATGACCAGCGCGGTGAGCCAGAGCGTGAGCCAGAGGCCGCGCAGGACGGCGGTGGTGAAGAAGTACCCGGCGACCACGTCCCACTGGAAGGCGTCGTTGCGGACGACGGAGGTGGCGGCGAGCGCGAGGAGGACCAGGACGAGGGCGGCGGCGGCCCGTTGGCCGGTGCGGCGGCGCGGGACGATGCGGGGCGCCTCGGCGGCGCCGGGCTTCACGGGCGGCGGCGCCGGGGCAGGGGTACCGAGGGTGCCGGAGGCCGGCTGTACGGAAGGCATGCGAAGGCTCCGTGGATGCAGAGATCGAACACGGGAGTTGAGCGCCTTCACACAGGCTTCGGAACCGGTCGCGCCCCTCAGCACGGCCGGTCCTCGAGGCTATGGCGCCGGTGTGGCGCACTGTCAAGCCTGTCCGCATCGTGAGAATCGGATCTCGGTAGCGGTTGACGCGGAAACGGATGCCTGTTCCACTTAGCCGCATGTACTCATGGCAGCGGCTGGTCACCCGCGACCACATCGACTTCGGTCGAGTGTGGTCGTCGTCCTGTTGAGCTGACCCCCTGCGCCTCGCCCGCCGCCCTCACCGGCCGGGCCGTTCCGCGGTTCTGATCCTTTCTCCCTGATCCCGCCGCGCCTTCACACGCCTTCCGCGCCTTCACACGCCTTTCCGCGCCTCCCTCGGCGCACCCTCCCCTCGCTCTTCCCCGTTCCTTCGGCCTGCTCGAAGAAGGGCGCCCCACCATGCGCTTCGGCGTCATGCCATCGATCGACCACACCCCGCACCCCGTCGGCCTGACGGTGCGTCACACCACGCCCGCCGACCCGCTGGCCCGCCCGCTGCTCGCGGAGCTGACGTACGAGTACAGCACCCGTTACGAGAAACCGGTGGACCTGGACCGGGAGTACCCGCCCGCGGAGTTCGGCCCGCCCGGCGGCACCTTCCTGCTGCTCCTGCGGGACGGCCGGCCGGTGGCCGGCGGCGCGTACCGGCAGTACGACGCCGCCACCGCCGAACTCAAGAGGATCTGGACCGACTCGGCGCACCGCCGCCGCGGGCTGGCCCGGCGCGTGCTGCGGGAGCTGGAGGACGACGCCGCGCGCCGCGGCTACACCCGCCTGTACCTGACCACCGGCCCGCGCCAGCCGGAGGCCAAGGGCCTGTACCTGGCCGCCGGTTACCGCCCGCTCTTCGACCTCGCCGCCGACCCGGAGACGATCGGCCCGCTGCCGTTCGAGAAGGACCTGCCGGCCGGCCACCACCTGGAGACCTGACCTCATGTTTACCCGCAGAGCCCGCGCCGCCGCCCTGTTCGCCGCCGCCCTCACCCTGACCGCCGCCTGCGCAGCGCCCGACGGAGGCGGCACGAGAGCGGCGGCGGGCGCGGGCGGTGCCGACGCGAAGATCCCCACCACCGATGTCCTCTCGGACGTGCGGAAGGACCCGGCCGCCGCGGAACTGCTGCCGGCCGAGGTGCGCGAGCGCGGCACGCTCACGATCGCGACCAGCGTCGGCGGCTCCCCGCCCGGCGCGGCCTACCTGCCGGACGGGAAGACCGTGGCGGGCCAGGACATCGACTTCGCCGACGCCGTGGCGAAGGTGCTCGGGCTGCGTCTCAAGCGCGAGGTGGCGAGCTTCGAAGCGATCCTGCCCGCGCTCGGGAGCGGCAAGTACGACCTGGGGACCGGCAACTTCGGCGTCACCGAGGAACGCAAGAGGACGATCGACTTCGTCACGTACATCAACGACGGCCAGGGCTTCGCGGTCCGCGCGGACAGTCCGCTGAAGAAGGTCACCGATCTGACGCAGCTGTGCGGCCGGACGGTGGCGACCACGGCGGGCACCACCTTCGAGGCGACGCTGGAGCGCGCCCGGCCCCGCTGCGCGGCCGCGGGCAAGAAGCCGTACGAGGTCAAGACCTACGCCGAGCAGGGCGCGCTGTGGATCTCCCTCCAGCAGGGGCGCAGCGACATCGTGATGAGCACCGTCAACGGACTGCGCTATGCGGTGCGGCAGCAGGAGGGCCTGCGTTTCCTCAACGAGTTCGCGCGTCTCGACGTGGGGTTCGCCTTCAAGAAGGGCAGCGCGCTGACGCCCGCCTTCCAGGCGGCGGTGAACCGGCTCCGGAAGGACGGCACGTACGCGCGCATCCTGAAGAAGTGGGGCACCGGCGGCTCGGCGATCGAGTCCTCCCGCGTCAATCCGCCGGCCAGGGACTGAGGACGGGCGGCACGGCGCCGACCGGGATGACATATGCCCTGGTCCCCTGCTTCCAGTGCATTCTTTCCGGTATGTTTCGATCTGTCCTGCCGGACAGGTCCATGAGAGCGCGCACACCGTGTGACACCCTTCGCACAGTCAGTTCGCGGTCATCGCCTTGAAGCTGACGCTGTGCCATCCTCATTGCACCAGATGTGTCACGAACCCCCCATGCGGCGGCTATCCACTTGGCACATCATCCGCGTCATGGCCGACCATAGAGGGGCGGACAGCACACCGCGGGAGAGAGGAGGCGTCCATGGGATCGGTGCGCAAGGCGAGTGCGTGGCTTGGCCTCGTCGACGACAACGATGACGAGCGTTACTACGACGACGACTACGCCGAGGGGTCCGAGCCCGAACAGACGGGCGGCAGCTCCTGGGTGACCGACCCTCGGGTGCGGGTGGCCGACCAGGCAGCGCAGCAGCAGGGCACCCGGATCGCCACGGTCACGCCGGACGGTTTCCGGGACGCCCGCGGGATCGGCGAGCTCTTCCGGTCCGGTGTGCCGGTCATCGTCAACCTCACGGCGATGGAGTCCGCCGACGCCAAGCGTGTCGTGGACTTCGCCGCGGGACTGACCTTCGGCCTGCGCGGCTCCATCGAGCGCGTGGCGACCCGGGTCTTCCTCCTCACGCCGCCCGACTACCGGATCGTGAGCGGCGGCGAGGTCACGGGCCGCGGCCGCCAGGGGGGCTTCTTCAACCAGAGCTGAGCGTGCTCCTGCGGATCGGCGGTGGCCGGTCCGCAAGAGCACGCCGGCCCGGTCACCGGAAGGCGTCCAGCCCGGTGAGCGCCTTGCCCAGCACGAGCTGGTGCATTTCCACGGTGCCCTCGTAGGTGAGCACCGATTCCAGGTTCGTCGCGTGCCGCATGACGGGGTATTCCAGCGAGATTCCGTTCGCGCCCAGAATGGTGCGCGACGTACGGCAGATCTCGATCGCCTCCCGCACGTTGTTGAGCTTTCCGAAGCTGACCTGCTCCGGGCGGAGTCGTCCCGCGTCCATCCGGCGCCCGAGGTGGTGCGCGAGCAGGACGCCCTTGTGCAGCTCCACCGCCATGTCGGCGAGCTTGCCCTGGGTGAGCTGGAAGCCGCCGATGGGCTTGCCGAACTGCTCACGGGTCCTGGAGTACTCCAGTGCCGACTCGAAGCTGGCGCGGGCCGCGCCCATGGCGCCCCAGACGATGCCGTACCGGGCGTGGCTGAGGCAGCTGAGCGGGCCGCGCAGCCCGGTGACCTCGGGGAGCACCGCGTCGGCCGGCAGCCGTACGTCGTCCAGGACCAGCTCGCTGGTGACCGAGGCGCGCAGCGACCACTTGTGCTTGATCTCGGGTGCCGAGAAGCCGGGCGCGTCGGTGGGCACGACGAAGCCGCGTACGCCGTCGTCGGTGCGGGCCCAGACCACCGCGACACCGGCCACCGAGCCGTTGGTGATCCACATCTTGCGGCCGTTGAGGATCCAGTCGGAGCCGTCGCGCTTGGCGTGGGTGCGCATGTTCGCGGGGTCGGAGCCGTGGTCGGGCTCGGTGAGGCCGAAGCAGCCGATGACCTCACCGGCGGCCATCCTCGGCAGCCACTGCTGCTTCTGCTCCTCGGAGCCGAAGCGCCGGATCGCGTACATGGCGAGCGAGCCCTGCACGGAGACCAGCGAGCGGATGCCGGAGTCGGCGGCCTCCAGCTCCAGGCAGGCCAGGCCGTACTGGACGGCGGAGGCACCGGCGCAGCCGTAGCCGGTGAGCGACATGCCGAGCGCGCCGATCGAGCCGAGTTCGCGGGCCAGCTCGCGGATGCCGGGCAGCTCGCCGTCCTCGTACCACTGGGCGATGTGCGGCAGCACGCGGTCGGCGGCCCACTGCCGGACGGTGTCGCGTACGGCCTTGTCCTCGTCGGAGAGGAGGTCGTCGATGCCCAGCGGGTCGGCCGGGTCGAAGGGCGGCAGGGTGGATGCGGACATGCGAGGTGCCTCCTGCGGCTGCGCGAAAAACTAGCAGTGGTAGTTATTTCTCACGGCAGACGTTACGACGCACGCGGACGCGCCACAAGAGGGCCCGCGAACGGGCCCGGCACGGGAGGCGACAGGGGCAGCGCCCGGAGGCGGCCGGGCCGGCCCCGGAGGCGGCCGGTCAGCGTCCGGAAGCGGCAGGCGTGATCTCGGAACCGCAGCCGGGGCCCGCCGCGTCCCCGTCGGCGCGCTCCGAGGGCTCAGCGGCCCGCCGCGGCAGCCGGAGCGCTATCCCCGCGCCGACCAGCAGCAGCACCGCGCTGGCGACGAGGGTGACGTGCAGACCGTGCACGAAGGACGCGCGGGCCGCCTCGCGCAGCGCGTGCCGCGCGTGTGCCCCGAGGCCGCCGGCCACCTGGTACGCCTCGCCGAGGGAGTGCCCCGCGGCACGGCTCGCACGGTGCGGCACACCGGGCACATGGCGCAGGCCGGGCGCGTAGACGGCGTTCATGACGCTGCCGAGCACGGCCACGCCGATGCCCGCGCCGAGCTGGTAGGAGGTCTCGCCGATGGCCGCCGCTCCCCCGGACGCCTCGGCGGGCGCCTCGCTGAGCATCGACTCGTACGCGCCGAAGAGCGTGGACTGGAAGCCGAAGCCGAGCAGGACGAAGCCGGCGGACAGCTCCCAGGGCCGGTCGTGCGTGCCCATCGTGGTCAGGCAGAGCACCGCGACGGCGGTGAGCACGAAGCCCGCCGAGACCATCACGCGCGGGCCGAGCACCTGCAGCATCCGGGAGCCGGTGAGCCCGGCCGCCATCGCCGCGAAGACCAGGGGCAGCATCCGCAGACCGGTCTCCAGCGGGCTCATGCCCAGCACCAGCTGCAGGTACTGCACGGCTATGAGCTGCAGGCCGACCAGCGCCAGCATCGCCAGCACGATGCAGCCGACGGACGTGCCGAAGGCAGGGCGGGCGAAGAGCCGCATGTCGATCAGCGGATGGTCACGGCGGCGCTGGCGGCGGACGAAGAGGGCCAGCAGCAGCGCCCCGACGAGGATCGGGCAGAGCGTCGTCCAGCCCAGCACGTGCGCCCCGCTGCCGATCCGCTTCACGCCCAGGACCAGGCCGAGCACGCCGAGCGCCGCGACGACCGCGCCGAGCACGTCCCAGGGGCCGTTGCGCTCGCCCCGGGACTCCGGCAGCAGCCACCGGCCGACCAGCAGCATCACGGCCATCATCGGGATGTTGATGAGGAAGACCGAACCCCACCAGAAGTTCTCGACCAGGAAGCCGCCGAGCACCGGGCCGACGGCGGCGCCGACCGCGGCGACGGCGCTCCACACGCCGATGGCCACGGCCCGCTCCCGCCGGTCGGGGAAGACCTGGCGCAGGATCGACAGCGTCGCCGGCATGATCATCGCGCCGCCGACGCCGAGCAGTGCCCTGGCCACGATGAGGATCTGCGGATTGGGGGCCAGGGCCGCTCCGGCCGAGGCGATCGCGAAGAGTCCGTAACCGAAGAGCAGTATCCGGCGTCTGCCGACCCTGTCGCCGAGCGTCCCGAACAGGATCAGCAGGGACGCGGCGATGAGCGGATAGACGTCGACGACCCAGAGCAGTTCGACCGGCCCCGGCCGCAGGTCCTCGGTGACGGCCGGCACGGCGACGTAGAGGATCGTCGTGTCCAGGGCGACGAACAGCAGGCTGACGCAGAGAACGACCAGCACGGTCCAGCGGTTCGCGCCGCCGCCGCGATGCCGGGTGACACCAGCCGTCCGCTGTTTGCCGGACGTGGTTGTCCCGGACATGTACGCACCTCCTGTAGAGCACTCGCAACCGCGCACGACGGCACGACGAACACCCCGGGGGAACCGGCGGCACGGGCGAGTTGTGACGAAAGCCTACGCGAGACGCCGGGCGGGACACATGGCTCACCTCACGATGAGATGCTCATCGCAAGGACCGGGGGATGTCATACCCACTGCGCAGGGCACTGGCTACCATTCGCCGCCAGCTCCTTCGGGGGATCCGCGCACCCCCTCTCCCGGCCCGGTACCCGCCACACGCCCGCCACGATCCGGCCATCGACCCCACGCGACCCACCGGTCACCTGGATAATCGTATTGATGACCGATCTCGCTTTCTCCGCCACCGCGGGTCCGGCCGCGGCAGGCAGAGGTGCCGGGGCCGCGCTGCGCCGCGCCGTGCCCGCCCTGGCGGCGTACGCGGCGATCCGCCTGCTGGGCCTCGCGACCCTCGCCACCTGGTCGGCAGCGGCCGGCAAGGACTGGCAGACCCTGCTCGCCGCCCGCTGGGACTCCCTCTGGTACACCCGCGTCGCCGAGCACGGCTACGGCTACGCCGTCCAGCTGCCCGGCGGTGAGGTCCACTCCAACCTCGCCTTCTTCCCGCTGCTGCCGTGGCTGGAGCGGGTGCTCTCGGCGCTGCTGCCCCTCTCGGCGGCCGGCGCCGGGCTGCTGGTGAGCTGGGCCGCCTCGCTGGCCGCCGCCTGGGTGCTGTACGCCACGGGCGAGCGGCTGCACGGCCCGCGGGCCGGGGTGGCGCTGGCAGCGCTGTGGGCCGCGGTCCCGATAGGCGTCGTGCAGTCCATGGCGTACTCGGAGGCGCTCTTCACCGCGCTCGCGGCCGGGGCGCTGTACGCCGTGCTGACCGGCCGCTGGGTGTGGGCCGGGGTACTGACGTCGCTGGCCGGGCTGACCCGGCCGGTGGGCGCCGCGGTCGTCGCGGCCCTGTGGGTGGCGGCGGCGCTCGTCCTGTGGCGCGAACGGTCGGCCGAGGGCCGGGTGACCTGGCGGCGGCACGGCCGGCTGCTCGCCGGGGTGGCGCTCGCCCCGCTCGGCTGGTGCGGCTTCTTCCTGTGGGTGGGGGCCCGGCAGGGCAGCCTCACCGGCTACCTCGATGTCCAGGCGGGCTGGGACAACGGCTTCGACGGCGGCCTGGCCTTCGCCTCCTTCGCCTGGCGGCTGCTGACCGGGCCCGCGCTGCCCGCCGGGCTCGCGCTGGTGGCCGGGGTCGCCGCGGTGATCTGGCTGTACGTGCTCGGCGTACGGCAGGGGCAGCCGGTACCGCTGCTGGTCTACGGCGGCCTGGTGCTCGCGCTGGCGCTGACCGCCAAGGGGTATTTCGGCTCCAAGCCGCGGCTGATGCTGCCGGCGTACCCGCTGCTGCTGCCGCCGGCCGCCGCGCTGGCCCGGTGGCGCCCCCGGTGCGCCGCGGCCGTCGTCGGCGCCCTCGCGGCCGGCTCCGCGGTGTACGGCGCGTTCTGGCTGAACGGCTCGGGCCCGCCGTGACGCGGCGGCCCCGGGCACTCCGCCGGTGACCGCGGAACGTCCCCGCGTGACCGCGACCCTCGGCAAACACGCCGTGACGCCCGGGGAAATGCGCGATAAACACCGCCCCGGAGAATTTCATTAGACCTGCGGACAGACGGTCACACGGATGCCCTGCGGGTGAAAGAGCGATTTAGTGAATTCTCTTGGCAGGGCCCTGGCGAATGGCTTGTTTGAGACGCATTCCACATCACATCGTCATTACAAAGCCCACGGTTTGACCAGGCGCCTACATCACACGCGGTAACGTCGATTGAGTGCGTACCGATGAGAAGCCCGACCGGAAGGAAGGGCGCTGGAGCGAGCTCGCCCGGCCGAATATGACACGAACACGCCACTGGCTGTTCGGCGGCACCGTGGCGGTCTATGCGGCGATCGTGCTGGGCGTGCTGACGACTTCCTGGCTGGTCACCCTCGACTGGCAGATCATGCTCTTCCGGCCGTACAAGCAGTGGCCGGACATCCACCCCTACCTCGACTACTTCGTGGTGCTGGGCCAGCGCGGCCCCACCGCGGTCGCGGTGGCCGCGTGGCTGGGCTGGCGCTGCTGGCGGCAGCGGAACCTCCACCCGCTGCTGGTGCTCGGCGTCGCCCTGCTGATGCTCAACGTCACCGTGGGCGCCGCCAAGATCGGCATGGGGCGGCTCGGGCCGCACTACGCGACCGCCATCGGGACCAACGAGATGTGGCTCGGCGGCGATATATTTCCTTCAGGACACACCGCGAACGCCGTGGTCACCTGGGGTGTGCTGGCGTACCTCGCGACGACCCCGCTGCGCCGCAGGATCCTTTCGGTCATCGCCGCGCTGGGCGCGCTGGGCGTGGGCATGACCACCGTCTACCTCGGTACCCACTGGGTCAGTGACGTGCTGCTGGGCTGGGCCGCCGGCCTCCTGGTGCTGCTCGCGCTCCCCTGGTGCGAGCCGGGCATGGCCTGGGCCGAGGCCCGGCTGATGGCGGTGTTCTGGCGGCTCCGGGCCCAGCTGGGCGGCGCCCCGCAGCCGGTCACGGTGCCCGCGAGCCCGGCGGGCGTCACTTCCGGCGTCGCCGGCCGGCGCGCCGTCGCCGAGGACGGCGTCCTGGTCCGCGAGCCCGCGGTGGCCGGCCGGCAGGGCCGTACGCCGGAGGCCTGGCCGCACCACCCCGCACGGCCGCACACCGCGCGCTCGGAGCGCACCCCGGTCACCCCCTCGGGCAGCCGAAGACCGCCGCACGCCGACCGCGCACCGCGCACCGCACCGGTCACCACGACCGTCCGCGGCCGCTCGCAGGGCAGCTGACACGACAGCGGTGCGGGACCGGTACGCACACGTGCCCGCACCACCACGGCCCCGGCCGGCTCCTCCGCGGAGCCGCCGGGGCCGTCGTCGTACCGGGGGCGGGGGCGGGCCGTGCGGCCCGTCGCTCAGCCCTTCCAGGACCGGTGCACGGTCCCTTCCTCGACCTCGAAGTTCAGCCGGCCCGCCTGGTACTCCATGGTGATGATCGCGCCCGGCGGCAGCGACCTGACGGTGCTCCAGCCTCGCTCGCGAGCACGTTCCTCGGCCCGCTGACGGTCCAGACCGACATAGGTCTCCACGTCGTCGTCCGGTTCTTTCGGAAGGTTCGGTACAGGCGCCATGGCGCAACCGTATGCCTCTCCGACGACGTACGGAAGGGCGGTCCTGACACACCTGAGTGTTCCCGGTGTCCGGCATCGGTCACACTTCTGTCACAGCCCGCCGAGGCCGGTTCACCGCCACTTCCGTCACCCGGACGAGCCGTCCCGGTATCACTTCGGCAACGGAGAAAACCGGCCCGATTTCTTCTTGATCGAATTCCGTGAACCCGTCGGGACAACTCCCGTCGCACCCCGGAAATCAACGACCGCGAGGCACCGGATTCCCTTTACCCGATGCACGTTGTCGAGCGTCCCGTAATCTTCCGACGGCTCACACTCCGCTCACATTTCCCGCACAGGCACCGGTCCTGCCGGTCGCATGGCACGGGGCCGCACGGGTACGCGGGGACGGCCCGGAGCACGGTGGCGGGAACGGCCGACGCCCCCTCGCGCAAAGGGCGTTGCGGCGCGCATGATGAGCGGGTCCCAGTACGTCCTGCCGTGATGGCGAGTCCGAGCACGTCCTGACGACGAACGAGGTGGCGCGGATGGGAACAGTGGCACCGGAGGCGGGCACCGGGACGGTCGCGGCCCGCCGGCCGGGCAGAGTCGTGGTCGACTGGCTGACGACGACGGACCACAAGAAGATCGGCCACCTCTACCTGATCACGTCCTTCGGCTTCTTCCTGGCCGGCGGGGTGCTGGCTCTCCTGATGCGGGCCGAACTGGCGCGCCCCGGCCTCCAGATCCTCACCAACGAGGAGTTCAACCAGGCGTTCACGCTGCACGGCACGATCATGCTGCTGCTGTTCGCCACCCCGGCCTTCGCGGGCTTCGCCAACGAGATCATGCCGCTCCAGATCGGGGCGCCCGACGTGGCGTTCCCACGCCTGAACATGCTCTCGTACTGGCTCTTCCTCTTCGGCGGCCTGATCGTGGTGGGTTCGCTGCTCACCCCGAGCGGCGGCGCGGCCTTCGGCTGGACCGCGTACGCGCCGCTGAACTCCATGGTCCGCTCCCCCGGCATCGGGCACGACATGTGGATCATGGGGCTGGCGCTGTCCGGCTTCGGGACGATCCTGGGCGCGGTGAACTTCCTGACCACGATCATCGGGATGCGGGCGCCGGGCATGACGATGTTCCGGATGCCGATCTTCACCTGGAACGTGCTCTTCACCTCGATCCTCGTCCTGGTCGCCTTCCCGGTGCTCGCGGCGGCGCTGCTGGTGCTGGAGGCGGACCGGCGGTTCGGCTCGGTGGTCTTCGAGGCGGAGTGGGGCGGGGTGCTGCTGTGGCAGCACCTCTTCTGGTTCTTCGGCCACCCGGAGGTCTACATCATCGCGCTGCCGTTCTTCGGCATCATCACCGAGATCATCCCGGTCTTCTCCCGGAAGCCGATCTTCGGGTACACCATGCTGGTCGCCGCGACCATGGCGATCACCGCGCTGTCGCTGATGGTCTGGGCGCACCACATGTTCGCCACCGGCGCCGTGCTGCTGCCGTTCTTCTCGTTGCTGTCCTTCCTGATCGCGGTGCCCACGGGCGTGAAGTTCTTCAACTGGATCGGCACGATGTGGCGGGGCTCGCTGTCCTTCGAGACACCCATGCTGTGGGCGGTCGGCTTCCTGGTGAGCTTCCTGTTCGGCGGGCTGACCGGGGTGATCCTGGCCTCCCCGCCGCTGGACTTCCACGTCACCGACACCTACTTCGTGGTGGCCCACTTCCACTACGTCGTCTTCGGCACGGTGGTCTTCGCGACCTTCGCCGGCTTCTACTTCTGGTGGCCCAAGTTCACCGGGAAGATGCTCGACGAACGGCTCGGGAAGATCCACTTCTGGACGCTGTTCGCCGGCTTCCACACCACGTTCCTGGTGCAGCACTGGCTGGGCGTGGAGGGCATGCCGCGCCGGTACGCCGACTACCTCGCGGCCGACGGCTTCACCGCCCTCAACACCCTCTCCTCCATCGGCGCCTTCCTGCTCGGCGTCTCCACGCTGCCGTTCCTCTACAACGTCTGGAAGACCAGCAAGTACGCGCCGAAGACCGACCTGGACGACCCCTGGGGCCACGGCCGTTCCCTGGAGTGGGCGACCTCCTCGCCCCCGCCGCGCCACAACTTCCTCACCCTGCCCCGCATCCGCTCCGAGTCCCCCGCCTTCGACCTGCACCACCCGGGGACGGTGCGCAGGACCCTCATGGAGGAGGACGCGCGGCTCAGGCCGACGCCCGGGACAGACGGTCCCTGACCTCCCGTATGCGGTCCGCGAGTTCGGGCGGCTCGCGGACCTCGAAGTCGAAGCCGGTCATCGCCAGGTGCACCACCAGCGCGTCCGGGTTCGGCGCTCCGGTCCGCAGCAGGCAGCTGCGGTCGTCCACCGCCTCCAGCGTGCCGGCCATCGGCGAGACGCGCTGCGCCGCCTCCGCGAGCGGTACGTGCAGCAGGACGGTCGCGGACACCGCGTACGCGGCCGTGGAGACGCCCTGGGAGACGTAGGCCGCCAGGTCCTCGGCGGGCGGCGTACGGGGCGCCACGCGCGGACCGTGCGGCGGGGTGGGGGTGATCCGGTCGGCGCGGAAGGTCCGCCAGTCGGCCCGGCCGGTGTCCCAGGCGACCAGGTACCAGCGGCGCTGGGCGCTGACCAGGCGGTGCGGCTCGACGGTGCGCCGGGAGACCGTGCCGTCGTGCGTGGCGTACTCGAAGCGCAGTTGCTGCCCGTCGCGGCAGGCGGCGGCCAGCTCGGTGAGCACGGCGGCGTCGACCCGGGGGCCCGCGCCGCTCACCAGCGGGACGGTGAAGGCGTTCAGGGCGCTGACGCGGTGCCGCAGCCGGGCCGGGAGCACCTGCTCCAGCTTGGCGAGCGCCCGTACGGAGGTCTCCTCGATACCGGCGATGCCGCCGACGGCCGCGGTGCGGAGCCCGACCACGACCGCCACCGCCTCCTCGTCGTCGAGCAGCAGCGGCGGAAGCTCGGCGCCCGCACCCAGTTGATAGCCCCCGGCGGTGCCGGGGGCCGAGTGCACGGGGTAGCCGAGCTCCCGCAGTCTTTCGATGTCACGGCGGACGGTGCGCGGCGTCACGCCCAGCCGGTCGGCGAGGTCCGGACCGGACCACTCGCGGTGGGCCTGCAGCAGCGAGAGCAGGCGGAGCAGGCGTGCCGAGGTCTCCAACATGCGCCAGAGTCTGGCAGCACTTGCGGACAACCGCTGTCCGCGACCACGACCGCGCCTGCTCCGCACCCTCCGTCGTCGCCGGTGTGCGCGCCGGCTACCAGCGGTACCAGCGCGCCCGGCCGCCTCCCGTGCCGGTCGAACGGAACAGGAAGCCCAGCAGCCACACGACGAGTACCGCCACCGCGATCCACCACAGCGCCTTGAGTGCGAAACCGGCACCGAACAGGATCAGCGCGAGCAGCAGGACCAACAGGACAGGAACCATGATTTGCACCTCCGCTCTCCGGGTGCCCCTTTCGTCGCGGGTCAATCGGGGGCGTGTGAGGTACCGGGGGCGCGTTCGCCGCGGCGTGGGTCAGGACGGGTCCTGCGCCCTCGCGACCCGGACGGAGAGGTCGTTGTCGACCGTGAAGTACGGGCCGACGCGGACCTGCCCGCCCGGAGCGCCGATCGGCATCGCCGGGTACGTGAAGATCTGCTTCTTGTCCGGTACGTCGTCCAGGATCCGGGAGATGCGCACCGGGTCGGCTCCTTCGCCGGTCCGCACCCACAGGTCCCACCGCTCGGTGCCGGACCGCCAGTGACCGGCCAGCGGGCCGTGCGGCAGGACGAACGCGAAGTCCGGCCCGTCGCCCTGGAGCGGGATCGTGACCGTGTGCCCGTCGTGCCGGGCACGGGCCTCGGCAGCCGCGCCGGAGGCCAGCACGGCGCCGTAGAGCCGGCCCTCGACGGTGATGCCGTCCGGGGCGACCTGGATCTCGCCGGCCTCCGCGTGCGGGCCGCGCAGCCAGCTGCGCAGCGCGAGGTTGCCGTACTTGGTGGCGTACGGGATCCGGACGCCGAGCCGGCCGATGGCGGCCAGCGGGCGCCGGTCCACCAGCGACCGCAGGTCGTTCAGGCCGGGCAGCAGGCGCTGCGGGTCCCCGGCGTCCCCGAGGTCGGCGTAGACGTTCCACCGTCCCTCGGGCAGTGCGACCGTGCTGGGCAGCACGGCCCGCAGCCGGCCCGAGCCGTTCGGCCCGAGCGGCAGCCGGATCTCGTCGGCCGGTGTCTCGCCGCCGCGCAGCCGGAGCACCAGCGCGGCGTTCCAGACCGTGCCCGCTTCCTCGCCGGCGGGCACGGGAACGGCGATGTCGAAGGTGAGACCGCCCGCGGAGTCCGCGATGCAGTCGGCGCGCAGGGCGGTCCGCTCCGGCCGGGTACCGGACCCGGTGCCGGTGGCGGGCAGTTGCATCGACGCGCTCATGCCGTCCGCACTCCTCTCAGTGCGGCGTGCGCCGCGTCCTTGGTGGCGTAGGCGCCGCTCAACAAAGCTCCTCTGGTGCGGTGGACCGTGGCGCGCAGCACGCCCCGGCCGCCGCCGGTGGTCAGGTCGCCGAAGAGCGCTTCGTACCGCCCCGCGATCCGCGCGGGATCGAAGCGGGCCGATCGCGCGAGGGCGGCCCGGCCCATCCGCTGCCGGCGCTCGTCGTCGTTGATCAGCTCCAGCAGCGCACCCGCGACGGCGTTCTTCTTGCCGACCGGCACCAGCCGGCCGTCCACGCCGTCCTCGATGATCTCGCCGGGACCGTGCGGGCAGTCGGTGGAGACCACCGGCAGCCCGCACCGCATCGCCTCCACAATCGTCATCCCGAAGGACTCCAGGCTGGAAGTGACGGCCGCGATGGAGCCCTTGGCCCACTCCGGGTCCAGCGGGTTGGCCGGGCCCATCAGGTAGATGTGGTTGTACAGGCCCAGTTCGTCGATCAGGGCGCGCAGGGCCTGCTTCTCGGCACCGCCGCCGTAGATCCGCAGCCGCCAGTCCGGGCGCTGTTCGACGACCGTGGCGAAGGCGCGGATCAGCAGGTCGTACCGCTTGACCCGGGCCAGCCGACCGGCCGCGACGACCCATTTGCCGGTACCGTCGGCGGGCTGGACGCCGGGCTCGGGCACGCTGTTGGGCACCGCCTCGATGCGTACGCCGGGCAGCCGCAGTCGCTTGCGGTAGGACCGCGCGTCCGCCTCGGTCACCGTGGTCACCGCGTCCAGCCGCGGGTAGACCGCGCGCAACTGGCGGGTGAGCGCCCTGCCGTGCGTGTCGAGGGTGAGGTGCTCCTGCCCGACGCGTGCCACGCCCCGCCTGGCCTGCCGGGCGATGTGGACGTTCAGTCCGGGCCGGGTCCCCACCACGACGTCGGCCTCCAGGGACCGCAGGTGGGCGGCGATCCGCCGGTCGGTGAGCTCGCTGTACTGCCGGAAGCGGCCCTCGGCCGACGGGAAGACGCGGGCCTCGCGGAGGAACGCCGGGTCCTCCCCGTCGTATCCGGGGCTGTCCTTGCGGAGGTCCACGAGATGCCGCAACCTGACCCGCGCTCCGGGCTCGAAGACCGGCACATCACGGTGGCGGAAGACAGACACGATCTCGACGTCGTGCTGCTCCGACAGCGTGCGGGCGAGGTTGTACGTCGTCCGGATCGTGCCGCCGATGCCGTATGCGTTGTGAATCAGGAATGAGATGTGCATCCGTCCCCGTATCCCATGGTTTTCGCGCGAACGTAGCCAGGCGTCCGCCTACCAAACGGTTAGACCGAGGCTGGAGGTTTCGGGTTGGCTCCTTTCGTTATTTTGTTCCGGAAACGTGAGCAAATCGGTAGCGAGGATCAGGAACCTCGGAGCGATGGTTCGCATCCAGGGGGGCGAGTACCCCCGCCCGCAGTCCGTACCGCCGCGCACAGGCCGGCCAGGCGCCCCAGCCCTGTTGGTCCTGCACCCGCTCGGCGACCTGGATCTGCTCCTTGCGGGTGGCCAGGTCCGGCCGGGCGGCGAAGGCGAGGCCGCCGGCCGCCTCCCAGGTCGCCTGGGTGAACTGGAGGCCGCCGTACAGGCCGTTGCCGGTACGGGCGTCCCAGTTGCCGCCGCTCTCGCACTCGGCCAGGCACCCCCAGGGCCAGTCCTTGCGAGAGCAGTCGGCACCCCCTGGCACGCTCCGCGTCACCGCGCCCGGCGCCCCCCGCCGGCCCGCCGGCCGCGACGTCCCGGGCCCCGTCGGCAGCGGCGCTCACCCCCGCTCCGCCCGGGAGCAGGGCCACCAGGACCGCCAGTGTGAGGACGGGCCGGCGGACGGCACGGACGACGAGGCGCGCGCGGCGCGCCGTACGAGGCGGCAGCGGCGGGGCCGTACGAGGCGGCAGCGGCCGGGCCGTCGCACGAAGACACGGGGAGAACTCCGACAGTTCGAGCATCGCCGCAGGCTAGCGGCGTCCCGGCGGACCGGCCGCGCGGCACGCGACCGAACGGCGTGTGCCCCACCCGGTCGGGTGACCGGGCGGGGCACGCCGCCACCGCCGCGCCATGGGGACGGGGACACACGGGCGGTGGCGGCGGATCAGACCGTCAGGCGCTGGCCGGGCACGATCATGTGCGGATCGCCGCCGATGACGGACCTGTTGGCCGCGTAGAGCGTCTTCCAGCTCACGCCGCGGGCCGAGGCGATGGAGCCGAGCGTGTCGCCCTGCCGGACGGTGTAGCCGCCGTTCTGGCCGCCCCGGGAGCGGCCCCGGTCCGCGCGGCTCTCGCGGACCGCCCGGTTCTCGGCCTTCCGGGAGGCCGAGACCTCGCCGCCGCCGGCCGATGGCGCGCTGCCGGAGGCGTTCGCCCGGGCCGAGCACACCGGCCAGGCGCCCCAGCCCTGGACCCGCTGCACCTTGGCAGCGACCGCGATCTGCTCGGCGCGGCCCGCCTGGTGGGCGCTGGGCGCGTACGCGTGCCCGCCGAACTCCCGCCAGGTGGAGGCGGAGAACTGCAGTCCGCCGTAGTAGCCGTTGCCGGTGTTGATGTTCCACTTCCCGCCGCTTTCGCAGGCCGCGATGCGATCCCAGACGCCGCCGTCAGCGGCCCGCGCCTCGGAGGCGGTGGTGGCCAGCAGTGCGAGCGGCGCCACCAGCGCCGCCCCGGCGAGGGCGACGGTTTCACGACGCATGGAGCCCATTCGAAAAGGCATGGATGTCCTTTCGGAGAGCCCGGGGCCTCCCCCGGGCGGCGCGGCACGGGGCGCTCAGGACGCCCTTGTGCCGCTCCGCCCCGCCCGCCGCGGGTCCTGCGCAGCGCCGCTCCGCGCGTCTCGTGGGGCGCGGCGCTGCGCTGGTACGTACTGCGGTACTGCCGTGCTGCCGGTTACGGACGGCGGGCGTCCCCGGGCGGTGCTCGGTGCACACGGCCGGAGAATGTAGGGAGCCGCGCGGCACGGCATCAACCAATCCGCTGTCGGGGCAGGCCAGTCGCGCGTTACTAAAGGTACCGACGAGTTCCGGCCACCCCATAGATTCCGTGATATCGGGATTTGTCGGCCTGTCGATCTCCCGGCCTGTGAGCCACCTCACCTCATTCGGAATCGTGGCACGCACACGCGGTGGCGGTGAGTGACCGCCTCCGGGGTGGTGTTCACCCTGTGCGCCGATCGGTTCGATTCCGTTCACGCTCGCGCGTGACTCCTGCCACAGATCGCCCGTTGTCTTTTTACGACGCCGGGAACCGCCCGGCAGCCGCACACAGATCGAGGAGTCAGCCGTGCCCCGCATGCTCGACGTCAGTGACGACGTTCGCGCCGAGATCGGCGACGAGGAGGCCGACCGCCTGCTGGCCGGCGACAACGCCCCCGGCGCTTACGACTGCACCTCCTGCCGCACTCCGGGCGACAGCGAGCAGGAGCGCACCAGCACCGTCCTGTTCATCGGCGAGGAGACCGCCGTGCTGGCGTTCGCCCACGCCACGTGCATCCCCTCGCAGGTCGTCTCGGTGGCCGAGGAGCAGCTGAAGGGCGCCGTCCGCTCCATCACCGGCGAGCCCCCCGCCGACGCGCCGCCCGCCCCGCGTTCCGAGAGCGGCACCCCGGTCCCCCGCCAGGCGACCCTGGGCGTGACCTGCGGCCTGGTCCTGGTCGAGGACGACCTGCGCCCCGCCCTGGTGGTGGAGCCCAACGGCCCGATCGCCCGCCCCGGCTCGGCCGACCTCGACGACCACTTCCTGCCGCTGCTGATGGAGCAGGGCTTCCACCCGGTCACCGACATGGCCGTACTGCCGGCCGGCGGCACCGGCTGGTCCGTGCTGCTCGCCATGGGCCAGCTGCACGCCGTGCTCCAGGACAGCGGCGAGACCGGCGGCCAGAACGCCTGGTGGAAGGCGCATCAGCCGCTCCCGGTCTCCGACGGCTGGCGCGCCGCGGTCAACAAGACCCGGACGGTCCTGGTGTACGCCGCGCCGCACGGCTCGATCGGCCAGCAGCCGCGCGAGGACCTGATGCGCGAGGCGCTGGAGAAGGCGGCGGCGCAGGGGAAGCTGGTCGCCCTCGCGATGCCGCTGGCCGGCACCTGAGCGACGGCTTCGCCGGCTGCCGGGCGGCCGCCTCCCGACCGGGGCGGCCGTCCGGGCGGTCGCGTACGGGTGTCCGAGGCGCCACGCGCAGGCGGCGGAAGCCCTGCGCCATCGGCATTCCTGAGCCCTCCGCGGTTCCGCGTATGCCCCACGATCAGCCAATTCGTCACCGAAGCCGCATCCCACGGGCCTCCGGGTCGTTGGCACAGACGTGCACCCATACGACCCGTCCCCCCGCGCCCCGTTCCACTCCATCCCCGGCATGCGCCCGTCGTACGAGCCCGCCGCGCACCACCACGACCGTGGCTCGGCCACGCCGATCTACGACGCGCTCTACGCCGAGTACCGCCGCTCCTTCCGGGCGCTGCCCGGGGACCGTACGGGCGAGGACGAGCTGAGCCCGGAGGTACTGCGGCGGATCTGGCGGCGCAGCACGCCGCCGGCGGCCGGCCGCCGGGAGGTGCCGCTGCCACCGCAGCACTCCCGGAACCACGTCCCGGCCGCGCTGCCTCCGGCGCCCCGCGACAACCGCCCGTACCACCACTGAGCCGCCGCTGAGCGGCTGCCGCACCGCCCGCCGGACACGTCGCCTGGGCACGGCCCGGCAGCGAGGAGCCCCGCCCAGGACCCCGGCGGGGGTCCTGGGCGGGGCTCCGGAAGCGGCGTCCGCCGTGCGGTTACTTCTTCTTGCTGCTACTTCTTCTTGCTGCGCTTCTCGCGGACCCGCACCGAGATGTGGATCGGGGTCCCGTCGAAGCCGAACTCCTCACGCAGCCGGCGCTCGATGAACCGGCGGTAGCCCGCCTCCAGGAAGCCGGAGGCGAAGAGCACGAACCGCGGGGGCTTGGTGCCCGCCTGCGTACCGAAGAGGATGCGGGGCTGCTTGCCGCCGCGTACCGGGTGCGGGTGGGAGGCGACGATCTCACCGAGGAAGGCGTTCAGACGCCCGGTGGGCACCCGGGTCTCCCAGCCGGCGAGCGCGGTCTCGATGGCCGGCACGAGCTTCTCCATGTGCCGTCCGGTACGCGCCGAGACATTGACCCGCATCGCCCACGGGATCTGCACGAGGTCCCGCTCGATCTCCCGCTCCAGGTAGAAGCGGCGCTCCTCGTCCAGCTGGTCCCACTTGTTGTACGCGATGACCAGCGCGCGGCCCGCCTCGACGGCCATGGTGATGATCCGCTGGTCCTGCACGCTGATCGACTCGCTCGCGTCGATCAGCACGACCGCGACCTCGGCCTTCTCCACGGCGGCCGCCGTACGCAGCGAGGCGTAGTAGTCGGCGCCCTCCTGGAGGTGGACGCGCTTGCGGATACCCGCGGTGTCCACGAACTTCCAGGTCTTGCCGCCCAGCTCGATCAGCTCGTCGACCGGGTCGCGGGTGGTGCCGGCCAGCTCGTTGACGACCACCCGCTCCTCGCCGGCGACCTTGTTCAGCAGGGAGGACTTGCCGACGTTCGGGCGGCCGATGAGGGCGATGCGGCGCGGGCCGCCGACGGTGGCGCCGAAGGTCTGCTGCGGCGCCTCGGGCAGCGCGTCCAGCGCGGCGTCCAGCAGGTCGCCGGTGCCGCGGCCGTGCAGGGCCGAGACCGGGTACGGCTCGCCGAGGCCGAGCGACCACAGCATGGCGGCGTCCGCCTCGCCGGAGGGGCCGTCGACCTTGTTGGCGCACAGCACGACCGGCTTGCCGGAGCGGCGCAGCAGCTTCACCACGGCCTCGTCGGTGTCGGTCGCGCCGACCTTGGCGTCCACGACGAAGACCACCGCGTCGGCCGCCTCGATCGCGAACTCCGCCTGGGCTGCGACGGACGCGTCGATGCCGAGCACGTCCTGTTCCCAGCCGCCGGTGTCGACGACCTTGAAGCGGCGGCCGTTCCAGTCCGCCTCGTAGGTGACGCGGTCGCGGGTGACGCCCGGCTTGTCCTCGACGACGGCCTCACGGCGGCCGATGAAGCGGTTGACGAGGGTCGACTTGCCGACGTTGGGGCGGCCGACGACGGCGAGGACGGGCAGCGGGCCGTGGCCGGCCGCCGCGATGTCGCCCTCGACCTCGTCCAGGTCGAAGCCCTCCTGCGCGGCGAGCTCCATGAACTCCGCGTACTCGGCGTCGCCCAGCGCGCCGTGCTCGACGTGCTCGTCGCCGGTGGGGATCTGGTCGTTCATGAAGTCCGTTCCTCGTTCTGCGTGGTCGGTGGGCCGTGTCGGCCGGTTCCGCGGCCGCCGTGCGGCCGGTCGGTGCGGCTCAGCGGCCGGTCAGGCGCCTGGCGTCGGTCAGATGGGCGGTCAGCCGCTCCTGGATGCGTACGGTCGCCTCGTCCAGTGCCTTGCGCGTCCGCCGCCCCGAGCTGTCCCCCGCCTGGAAGGCATCGCCGAAGACGACGTCGACGCGGCCGCGCAGCGGCGGCAGCGCCGGTATGACCCGGCTGCTGCGCTCCGCGCTGCCCAGGACCGCGACCGGCACGATCGGCGCTCCCGAGCGTACGGCGAAGTACGCGAGCCCGGCGCGCAGCGACGCGAAGTCACCCTCGCCGCGGGTGCCCTCGGGGAAGATCCCGAGGACTCCGCCGCGCTCCAGGATGCCCAGCGCGTGGGTGACGGCGGTCCGGTCGGTGCTCGTCCGGTCGACCTTCACCTGCCCGATGCCGCGCAGGAAGGGGTCCAGCGGACCGGCGAAGGCTTCCTTCTTGATCAGGAAGTGCACCGGCCGCGGCGCCGTACCCATGAGCATGGGCCCGTCGATGTTGTGGGAGTGGTTGACCGCGAAGATCACCGGGCCCGCCGCCGGCACCCGCCAGGCGCCCAGCACCCGTGGTCGCCACAGGCCGTTCATCAGGCCGATGCCGATCCGCCGCCCGACCGCGGCGCCGTCGGCGCTCGGCAGTTGGCCGGAGTCGGTCACCGGTCGGCCCGCCCCGCCTCCACGGTCTCCGCCGCCGGGCCGGCCTTCTCCGCGATCTTCGCCTCGATGAGGGTGACCACGCACTCGATGACCTGCTCCAGGGTCAGCTCGGTGGTGTCCACCTCGACCGCGTCGTCGGCCTTGGCCAGCGGCGAGGCCTTACGGGAGGAGTCCGCGGCGTCCCGCTTGATCAGCGCCTCGCGGGTGGCGGCCAGGTCGGTGGCCTCCTTGCCCTTCAGCTCGCCGCTGCGGCGGGCGGCACGCGCCTCGGGCGAAGCCGTGAGGAAGATCTTCAGGTCGGCGTCGGGCAGCACGGTCGTACCGATGTCCCGGCCCTCGACGACGATGCCGCGCTCGGCGGAGCCGGCGATGGTCCGCTGCAGGTCCGTGATCAGGCTGCGCACCTCGGGGACGGCGCTGACGGCGCTGACGGCGGAGGTGACCTCCTTCGTGCGGATCGGGCCCGAGGCGTCCTGCCCGTCGACCGTGATGGTCGGCGCGGCCGGGTCGGTGCCGGAGACGATCGCAGGCTTGGCGGCGGCCGTGGCGATGGCGGTCGGGTCCTGGATGTCGACGCCGTTGGACAGCATCCACCAGGTGATCGCGCGGTACTGGGCACCGGTGTCCAGGTAGCTGAGCGCCAGCTTGGCGGCAACCGCCTTGGACGTGCTGGACTTGCCCGTGCCGGAGGGGCCGTCGATGGCGACGATCACTGCTGCCGGGGCGGTCCGGGCGGCGGTTTCCACGGTGACGAACACCTTTCCTTGTGCACGGGGCGGGGATCCTGGGGCCCGATGGGCCTCGGACAAGGTTACCGGGTACACGCAGGCGCGTTTTCCCCGCACGGGAGTGGGGGGTTTGTGAGGCTTCCGGGGACGTCTACTGGCGGATGGACCAGCCGCGCTCGCGGAGCGCCGCGGTCAGCGTCGGCACGGCCGTCGGTTCGACGGTGAGCTGGATGAAGCCCGCCTGCTGCCCTGTCGCGTGCTCGATCCGCACGTCCTCGATGTTGACGCCCGCCTGCCCGGCGTCGGCGAAGATCCGCGCGAGCTCGCCCGGCTGGTCACCGATGTGCACGGCGACGGTCTCGTAAGCGGCCGGGGCCGCGCCGTGCTTGCCCGGCACCCGCTCGCGGCCCGCGTTGCCGCGCCGCAGCACGTCCTCGATGCCGTCGGCGCCCGTACCGCGCTTGGCCTCGTCGGCGGACTGCAGGGCGCGCAGCGCCTGCACCGTCCCGTCCAGGTCGGCCGCGATCTCCGCCAGCACGTCCGCGACCGGCCCGGGGTTGGCGGAGAGGATGTCGATCCACATGCCGGGGTCGGAGGCGGCGATCCGGGTCACATCGCGGATGCCCTGCCCGCACAGCCGTACGGCGGTCTCGTCCGCCCTCTGGAGGCGTGCCGCGACCAGGCTGGAGACCAGCTGGGGGGTGTGGCTGACCAGGGCCACCGCACGGTCGTGCGCGTCGGCGTCCATGACGACGGGGACCGCCCGGCACAGCGCCACCAGCTCCAGCGCGAGGTTGAGCACCTCGGTGTCGCCGTCCCGGGTCGGTGTGAGCACCCAGGGCCGGCCCTCGAAGAGGTCGGCGGTGGCGGCCAGCGGCCCGGACCGCTCCTTGCCGGCCATCGGGTGCGTACCGATGTACGGCGTGAGGTCCAGCCCGAGCTCCGCCAGCTCGCGGCGCGGCCCGCCCTTGACGCTGGCCACGTCCAGGTACGCGCGGGCCGTACCGCGGCGCATCGCGTCCGCCAGCGCCCCCGCGACGTGCGCGGGCGGCACCGCGACGATCGCCAGGTCGACCGGGCCCTCGGGCTCCTCCACGGTGCCCGCGCCGAGCGCCGCCGCCGTACGGGCCTGCGCGGCGTCGTGGTCGGCGAGGTGCACCCGGACGCCGCGGGCGCTCAGCGCCAGCGCGGCCGACGTGCCGATCAGGCCCGTCCCGATGACGATCGCGGTCCTCACTGGGCGATGTCCTTCCGCAGCGCGCCCGCGGCGCCGAGATAGACGTGCGCGATCTCCGCCTTGGTGAGCTCGCTCTCCACGTGCGCCAGGATCCGCACCACGCGCGGCATGGCCCCGGCGATGTCCAGCTCCTGCGCGCAGATCAGCGGCACGTCGGTGATGCCCAGCTTCCGGGCCGCGACGGCGGGGAAGTCGCTGTGCAGATCGGGCGTGGCCGTGAACCACACGCTGATCAGGTCGTCCGGTACGAGGCCGTTGCGCTCCAGGATGGCGGTCAGCAGCGCGGCGACCTGCTCATGCATGTGCTCCGCATCGTCCCGCTCCAGCTGAACGGCCCCTCGGACCGCACGTACCGCCACGTCCCTGCTCCCTCTGCTTCCGACACGTACCGAATCTTCGTTGCCGTGCCAATGAACTCATGAATCAGCGTATCGACCCCCGCGCCCGGCCGCCGACCACGCCCGCCCTGCGAGACGGGTCTCCGCCACCGGTGGCCCCGCCGGATGCGCGTGACACCGTACGCGCCGGGCCCCACGGTCCGGAGGCGTGCCTGCCGAGATCACCCGGACCACGCCCTGGTCACCGGCCACACCGTCTACGGCTGCGTCACGGGCTCCCGCGCGTTCGGGCCGGCGACGGCGGACAGCGACACCGGCCGGCGGGGCGTCCACCTCGCCCCTACGGCCCTCTTCCGGCGCTTCGCGAAGCCGCCGCCGCGCAGGTCCACATCGGAGTCGCGGGAGGGGAAGCCGTACAGGTGGGCGCCCGAGACGGTCGCGAAGAGCAGCGGGGTCTCGGGGGTGTCCTGCTCGGCCACGACCGCGCCCAGGTCCGTGCCGCCGGGCAGGCCGGCGGCACGGAGAGCCGCGTCCACGGTCACCGGGCGTCCCAGAGCGCGCCCAGCGCCAGCAGTTCCTCGCGGTACTCGATGCGGTCGGTCCAGGCCGCCGGCCAGGCGTCGGCGCCGAGGTGGGCGCCGGCGAAGGCGCCGGCCAGGCAGGCGATGGAGTCGGAGTCGCCGGCGCTGACCGCGCCGCGGCGCAGCACCCCCACCGGGTCGTCGGGGAGGAGGAGGAAGCAGAGCAGCCCGGCGGCCAGGGCTTCCTCGGCGATCCAGCCCTCGCCGACGGACAGGCAGGGGTCGGCCTCCGGGTCGGGCGCGCGCAGGGCCGCGTCGAGGCGGTCCAGGACGCCACGGCACTCGTCCCAGCCGTACGCGATGAACGCCTCGGGCGACGCGGCACCGGCGTGCTGCCACAGGTCGCCGAGCCAGTCGGCGTGGTAGGTGGTGCGTTCGGCGTGCACGTACGTACGGAGCAGGCGGGGCAGCTCGGCGGGGTCCGCGCCCTGGGCGAGGAGCCGTACCGCCCACGCCGTGAGGTCGCTGGCCGCAAGGGCGGTGGGGTGGCCGTGGGTGAGGGCCGACTGGAGCTGCGCCGCGCCGGCCCGCTGCTGATCGGTCAGACCGGGGGCCAGGCCGATCGGCGCGACCCGCATGTTGGCACCGCAGCCCTTGGAGCCGGTCTGGCTGGCCGCGGCCCAGGGGCGGCCCGCCTCGCTGAGCAGCCGGCAGGCGGTGAGGCAGGTGTTGCCGGGGGCGCGGTTGTTGTCCGGGGAGCGCCACCAGTCGAGGTACTCCTGGCGCAGCGGGGGCTCCAGCGTCGCCGCGTCGAGCGGACCGCGCTCCATCGCCGTGCGCAGGCCGCGTCCGAGGGCCAGCGTCATCTGGGTGTCGTCGGTGACGTAGGCCGGCTCGGGCAGCGCCAGCTGCCGCCAGGGGCCGTACGTGGCCTCGATCGACGCCACGCTCCTGAACTCGGTCGGGTAGCCGAGCGCGTCGCCGAGGGCGAGCCCGAGGAGCGAGCCGGTCGCGGGATCCTTCGCGGACATGAGAAAAACCACCCCTTAGTCGTCATGGTGACGATAAGGGGTGGTCCACCGCTGCCGCAACTGCCGGCGGCCGGTGCGCGGCCGGGCACGGCCTAGAGGTCGACCTCACGCATCAGCATGCCGACCTCGGTGTTGGTCAGCCGGCGCAGCCAGCCGGACTTCTGGTCACCGAGCGCGATCGGGCCGAACGAGGTCCGGACGAGCTTGTCGACCGGGAAGCCGGCCTCCGCGAGCATCCGGCGCACGATGTGCTTGCGGCCTTCGTGCAGCGTGACCTCGACGAGGTAGTTCTTGCCGGTCTGCTGCACGACCCGGAAGTGGTCGGCCCGGGCGTAGCCGTCCTCCAGCAGGATGCCGTCCTTGAGCTTCTTGCCGATCTCGCGCGGCAGCGGGCCCTGGATGGCGGCGAGGTAGGTCTTCTGCACGCCGTACCGGGGGTGGGTCAGGCGGTGCGCCAGCTCACCGTGGTTGGTGAGCAGGATGATGCCCTCGGTCTCGGTGTCCAGCCGGCCGACGTGGAAGAGCCGGGTCTCGCGGTTGGTGACGTAGTCGCCCAGGCACTGGCGGCCGTCGGGGTCCTCCATGGTGGAGACGACGCCGGCCGGCTTGTTCAGCGCGAAGAAGAGGTAGGACTGGGTGGCGACGGTCAGGCCGTCCACCTTGATCTCGTCCTTCTCCGGGTCGACGCGGACGCCCTGCTCGGTGACGATCTCCCCGTTCACCTCGACGCGGGCCTCGTCGATCAGCTCCTCACAGGCGCGCCGCGAGCCCATGCCCGCGCGGGCCAGCACCTTCTGGAGCCGCTCGCCCTCCTGGTCGCCGAAGGTCTTCGGCGTCTTGATCTGCGGCTTGTCGTACCGGGCGCGGTTGCGCTCCTCGATCTGCGCGTCGTACTCGCGGGGGCGGGCCGGCGCGGAGCCGCGGGTGCGGTGCCCCTTGGCGCCCTTGCCCTCCTGGCTGCGGGGGCTGCCCTTCGGGCCGCCCTTGGCGCCGCCGCGGGCCGCCGCGCCGCGTCCCTTGCGGGGCCCGTCACCGGGGCCGCCCGAGCCGGATCCGCCGACGTCGTAGCGGCGCTCCTCGGGACGGGGCTTGCGCGCACGCTGCTGCTTCTCGTCGCGCTTGTTGCCCGCGCCCCGGTAGTTGCCCCTACCGCTGCTGTTCCTGCCGCTGCTTCGCATCAATGATCCGTCTAGTTCGTCTGACCCGTGTGGGAGTCGCCGCTGTCGTCTACGTCGAACGACGGCACACCTTCCCGGGAGTCGCCCTCGACCGCGTCCGCCTCGGGGAGGAAAGGGGCGAGCTCGGGGAGCTCGTCCAGGCCCCGCAGGCCCATCCGCTCCAGAAAGTAGTTCGTCGTCCTGTACAGGATCGCACCTGTTTCGCCTTCCGTGCCCGCCTCCTCGACCAGACCGCGCTGGAGGAGGGTGCGCATCACGCCGTCGCAGTTGACACCGCGTACGGCCGAGACCCGGGACCGGCTGACCGGTTGACGGTACGCGACCACGGCCAGAGTCTCCAATGCGGCCTGGGTCAGCCGGGCCTGCTGGCCGTCCAGGACGAAGCTCTCCACGGCGTCCGCGTACTCGGGGCGGGTGTAGAACCGCCAGCCGCCCGCGACCAGCCGCAGGTCGAAGCCGCGGCCCTGGCGGGTGTACTCGTCCGACAGCTCACGCAGCGCGATGGCCACGTCGCGGCGGCGGCGCTGCAGCACCTTGGCGAGGTGCTCCTCGGTGGCGGGCTCGTCGACGACCATCAGGACGGCTTCGAGCGCGGGCTTCAGGTCCAGCGCCGCGACCCCGAGGGCGCCGGGCGGCGCTTCGGGAGTGCCAGGGGCCTGCGCCTCAGGGAGGTCGTACGTCTCTTCGGCGGTGCCGGTCTCGGTCATGCCGTCTCCTTCTCGGTCCTCGCCCCGGCCCGCTGCTCCGCCGGGCGGTCGAACTCGTCCGTGACGACGGGTTCGGCGCCGTCCTCCGTGCCGGCCCAGCGGACCGTCAGCTCGCCCAGCGCCTCGGGCTGGTCCAGGACCACCGCGCGCTCCCGGTACAGCTCCAGGAGCGCCAGGAAGCGGGCGACGACGGTGAGCGTGTCCGGGGCGTCCTCGGTCAGCTCCTGGAAGGACGCCTCGCCCGCCTCCCGGAGCCGCGCCACCATCACCTCGGCCTGTTCGCGCACGCTGACCAGCGGGGCGTGGATGTGGTCGACGTACACCTGCGGCTTGGCCTTGGGCTGCATCGCCTTCACGGCGAGCTTGGCGAACCCCTCGGCGCCGATGCTGATGACGACCTCGGGCAGCAGCTCCGCGTGGTGCGGCTCCAGACCCACCGTACGCGGGTAGCGGCGCGCCTCGTCCACCATGCGGCGGCTGAAGATGTCGGCGACCTCTTTGTACGCGCGGTACTGGAGCAGCCTCGCGAAGAGCAGGTCGCGCGCCTCCAGGAGGGCGAGGTCCGCCTCGTCCTCGACCTCGGCGGCGGGCAGCAGCCGCGCGGCCTTCAGGTCCAGCAAGGTCGCCGCGACGACCAGGAACTCCGTCGTCTGATCCAGGTCCCAGTCCGGGCCCATGGCCCGGATGTGCGCCATGAACTCGTCGGTGACCTGCGAGAGCGCGATCTCCGTGACGTCCAGCTTGTGCTTGGAGATCAGCTGCAGGAGGAGGTCGAAGGGGCCCTCGAAGTTCTCCAGGTGGAGGGTGAACTTCCCGTCCCCGGCGACGGTGGCGTCCGCGGGCGCGGCGGGCCCGGCCTCTTCAGGGGCGGCGGGCCCGGCCCCTTCGGACTCTGCGGGTCCGGCCTCCTCGGGGGCCGCGGGCCCGGCTTCCTCAGGCTCAGCGGGCCCGGCCTCCTCAGGCTCGGTCCGCGCGGGCTCCGGGGGTGCGGCGGCCTCCGGCTCGTTCTCCGGGGGCGGCGCCGTGCCCGGGCCGTGGCCCAGGGAGCGGCGCGGGGTGCGCGGGGCGGGCGCTGAGGGGTCGTCGTGGGTCGTCGGCATCGTGGTCCATACGCTGCGGTCCCGTGCCGTACGCGGCGCCGGGCTGGTCACCGGCGGGCGGCGCCCGCCGGTGTCCGAAGGCTAACCCGGCACCCGCCCACCGGCGGGGACCCGGCCGCCCGGGCGGCCGGAGTTCCCCGGCATGGCTGCCAGGAGCCGCTCAGCGGCCCCTCAGACGCCGCACGAGGATGCTGGCGTCCCCGCGGGACTCCAGGTCCGCGAGGACGACCGCGACGGCCTCACGGACGATCCGTCCGCGGTCGACCGCGAGGCCGTGCTCGCCGCGCAGGACCAGGCGCGCGTGCTCCAGGTCCATCAGCTCCTCGGCGGAGACGTACACGGTGATCTTCTCGTCGTGCCGCTCCCGGCCGCTGGGACGGCGGTTCGCGCCCCGGCCGCGCCGCCGGGCGGCGCCCCCGGTGGCCGGCGTCCCCGCGCCCGCCGCTGCCGCGGGCTCCTGCCGGCGGCGCCCCTTGGCGGCCTCGTCGGCCGTGTCGCGTCCGCTGTGCTGCTCCGGGGGCACCGCGGCCCCGGACGCCGCGGCAGCGGGTTCGCCCTCCGGACGGCGCTGTGCGGCGCCCCCCTGCTGCGGCGCGGCCGGGTCGGCCTCGCCGCCCGGCGCGGGCACCCGGGGCGTCTCGCCGTTCGCGGGGGTGCCGTTCGCCGGCCTGCGGGGCGAGGAGGACTGCAGCGCCGTCCCCCCGGTGGTGCGGAACAGCTCATCGGCGCCGGGCAGACTCACTCGGCGTGACACCGGGCGAGCACCTCCCTGGCGAGCTGGCGGTAGGCGGCGGCACCTACGGAGTTGGACGCGTACGTGGTGATCGGCTCGCCCGCGACCGTGGTCTCGGGGAAGCGGACCGTCCGGCCGATCACGGTGTGGTACACGTGATCGTCGAAGGCCTCCACCACGCGCGCGAGGACCTCGCGGCTGTGCACGGTGCGCGAGTCGTACATCGTGGCGAGGATGCCGTCCAGCTCCAGGTCGGGGTTGAGCCGCTCCTGGACCTTCTCGATCGTCTCGGTCAGCAGGGCCACACCGCGCAGCGCGAAGAACTCGCACTCCAGCGGGACGATGACCTTGTGAGCCGCCGTCAGGGCGTTGACCGTGAGCAGGCCGAG
Organism: Streptomyces sclerotialus; assembly: GCF_040907265.1. Lineage (NCBI taxonomy): Bacteria > Bacillati > Actinomycetota > Actinomycetes > Kitasatosporales > Streptomycetaceae > Streptomyces > Streptomyces sclerotialus. The sequence continues at coordinate 2,085,280 of NZ_JBFOHP010000002.1, forward strand.
CGAGGGCTGACAGTCGATCACGATGTAGTCGTAGTCGGCCAGCAGCGGCTTCAGGGCACGCTGCAGGGTCGACTCGCGGGCGACCTCGCTGACGAGCTGCACCTCGGCGGCTGACAAATCGATATTGCTGGGGAGCAGGTCCATGTTGGGGACCGCGGTCTTCAGCAGTACCTCGTCGGCCGACATGCCCCGCTCCATGAGCAGGTTGTAGACCGTCAGGTCCAGCTCCATGGGGTTCACGCCGAGGCCGACCGAGAGGGCGCCCTGCGGGTCGAAGTCGACCAGCAGCACCCGGCGGCCGTACTCGGCCAGCGCGGCACCCAGGTTGATGGTCGAGGTGGTCTTGCCGACCCCGCCCTTCTGGTTGCACATCGCGATGATCTTCGCCGGGCCGTGCTCGGAGAGCGGCCCGGGGATCGGGAAGTAGGGAAGGGGCCGGCCGGTCGGGCCGATGCGCTCGCGGCGCTGGCGCGCGGCGTCCGGCGCGAGCGTCGCCGCGTACTCGGGGTCCGGCTCGTACTCCGCGTCCGGATCGTAGAAGTGCCCCTCGGGCAGGTCGTCGTAGTCGGCGAAGCGGGCCGGGTGTGTGCCGCCCTGGTCGCCGGCCGTGGCGTTCACTTGATGGCCGTCCATGCTCTGGTGGGCTGTCGTCGTCATGCTCTTCTGGGCTGCGAAGGTGTGGACAGCGACGGAGCCGACAGCCTCGTGCCCCGAGGGACCCTGGCCCCGTGCAACCGCTCCTGGTCGACCACCTCCGGGAGTAAATGTCGACTCATTCACAAGTCGTCTTACCTCCTTGGATGTGACCAGGAAACTTATCGATAGGTCAGCGTGACACCATGCCGACGGTTGGCGACTCTATGGCGTGTCGGGCGTCCGCAGCAACACAATCCACCGGACCCGGCACGATGTGTCGGCAATGGAACACCCCGATGTCAAGGGCGCGCGGCACACATCCGTGAAGTTTCGGGGGTGCGCGAAAGGGGCGAAGAGAGACGTTCGTTACGAGCTGCGGACCGCTCTCCGGAGGCGCGTCACGGGCGGCTTCGGAAATCTGTCGCAAACGCGACCGGCCGGGCCCGAAAGTCTCAAGGCCCGGCCGGTCGCGTGGTGTTGACGCGCCGTGTTGACGAATCAGCCCAGCAGCGTGCTGAGCTCGACGGACTCCAGGCCGTGCGCCTCGGCGACCTCGGCGTGGACGACCTTGCCGTCGTGGGTGTTGAGGCCCTTGGCCAGCGCGGCGTCGCGGCGCAGCGCCTCGACCCAGCCGTTGTTGGCCAGCGAGATGATGTAGGGCAGCGTCGCGTTGGTCAGCGCGTAGGTGGAGGTGTTCGGCACCGCGCCCGGCATGTTGGCGACGCAGTAGAAGACCGAGTCGTGGACCTGGAAGGTCGGCTCGGCGTGGGTGGTCGGCTTCGAGTCCTCGAAGCAGCCGCCCTGGTCGATCGCGATGTCGACAAGGACACTTCCGGGCTTCATCTTGGCGACGAGCTCGTTGGTGACCAGCTTCGGGGCCTTGGCGCCCGGGATGAGGACCGCGCCGACGACGAGGTCGGCCTCGACGACGGCCTTCTCCAGCTCGAAGGCGTTGGAGACGACGGTCTGCACCTTGGTGCCGAAGATCTTGTCGGCCTCGCGGAGCTTGTTGATGTCCTTGTCGAGCAGCGTGACGTGGAAGCCGAGGCCCACGGCGATCTGCACGGCGTTCCAGCCGGAGACGCCGCCGCCGATGACGACGGCCTTGCCCGCGTGGACGCCGGGGACGCCGCCGGGCAGCACGCCGCGGCCGCCGGCCTGGCGCATCAGGTGGTACGCGCCGACCTGCGGGGCGATGCGGCCCGCGACCTCGGACATCGGGGCGAGCAGCGGCAGCTGGCGGTTGGCGGTCTCGACGGTCTCGTACGCGATCGCGGTGGTGCCGGACTCCAGCAGCGCGTCCGTGCACTCCTTGGACGCGGCCAGGTGCAGGTAGGTGAAGAGCGTCTGGTCCTTGCGGAGGCGGTGGTACTCCTCGGCGATCGGCTCCTTGACCTTCAGCAGCAGGTCGGCGGTGGCCCACACCTCGTCGGCGGTGTCGAGGATGTTCGCGCCGGCGCCGAGGTACTCCTCGTCGGTGATGGAGGAGCCGAGACCGGCACCCTTCTCCACGTAGACCTGGTGGCCGTTGCGGACGAGCTCGTGGACACCGGCGGGCGTGATCGCCACCCGGAACTCGTTGTTCTTGACCTCGCGGGGGATGCCGACCTTCACGTCGATCACGGTCCTTGAAAGAGAGCTTGCAGAGAAATATCCGCACATACAGACGCATGACGGATGTGACCGCGAGAGCCGCGGCTCTGCCAGTCTATTGAAGGAGCTCTCGTTGTCTAGCCTTGCAAAGCAATTTCTTCAGCGCGAACCGCCACCGATTTCGTAGGTCAAGCGGGGTGATCTGCCAGAAGTCGCTCCCCCAGGCCCCGGTGCAGCCTTGCCGCCGCAGGGTCGCCGAGCCGCTCGAAGGTGTCCGCAATCCGCAGCTGCAGCGCCGCCTCCAGCCGCCCGTCCGACGCCTTCCTGGCCAGCTCCAGCGCCTCGAAGCAGCTCCGCAGCGCCTGCTCGGGCCGCCCCGCGTACTCCTGCACCCGCGCCGTCTCCCCCATCGCCCGCGCCGGCCCCACGGGGTCACCGGCCCTGCGGTACGCCCCGTACGCGGCGCGCCACTCCCGGAGCGCCTCGGCCCAGCGCCCCGCCTGCGTGTGCACCGTGCCGAGCCGGCCGTGCAGCCGGGCGGCCTCGGCCGTGTGGCCGCGGGAGAGCCGCAGCTCCAGCGCCCGCCCGTACCAGTCGGCGGCCCGCTGCCAGTCGCGCAGCTCGGCGTAGGTGGCGCCCAGCGACTCCAGCGCGCGGCCGGTCGCGACCGCGTCCTTCACCGCACGGGCCGACTCCAGCGCGCCGCGGTACCGGCCCAGCGCCTTCTCCGCCCGGCCGGCCTGCGCGTCCAGGTCGCCGAGGTTCAGCAGCGCGGCGGCCTTCTCGCGGGCCAGGCCGCGCCGCTCGGCGACCTCCAGCACCAGGCCGTGCAGCCCGTACAGGTCGGGCGCCGCCGCCTCGGCGGTCTCGTGGGCGAGCAGCGCCCGCACCAGCGCGGCCATCAGCCGCCGGTCCAGAGTGTCCAGCTCGCCGTCCGCGACGGCGATCCGGGCGCAGTCCAGCAGGGCCGGGCGGCGGGTGCGCAGCCAGGCCGCGGCCTCGGGGACGGACCCGAAGCGCAGCGACCGCGGCAGCCCGGCGGTCCGCTCGCGGGCCGGGGACCCGACGGGCTCCCCCATCGCCCGGCAGGACAGCAGCTGGCGTACGGTCCGCTCCAGCATCCGGGCCCGGGCGAGCTGGATCTCGGCCGGGCGCTCATGGCATTGCAGCTGGCCGCGGAGCAGCGGTACGAGGCAGCCGGGCACCCGGTACTGCGGCGGGAGCGCGGCCAGCGGGTCGGGCCCGTCCGCGGCGGCCTCCTCGCCTCGGGCCGCGCCCTCCGGCACCACCGGTCGGAGCGCTCCCATGGCCGCGAAGTCCCGCAGGGTCGATTCAGCGGCCTCGACCGAGCAGCCGGCCAGCGCGGACGCCGTGTGCGCGTCGACGAGGCCGGCCGGGGCGAGCGAGAGCAGCCGCAGTATGCGGGCAGCGGGCGGCGGCAGCGACTCGTACACCAGCCGGAAGGCGCGGGCCAGCGGCCGGGGCACGGGGGCGGCGTCCTCCTCGCCGGGCGGCAGCAGGAACAGCGTCCGCAGCAGGTCGGAGAGGGAGGACTTGGGGTGGGCCGCGAGCCAGCCGCCGGCCAGGAGCAGGGCGGCGGGCTGGCCGCCGCAGTCCTGGACGACCTGTTCGGCGGTGCGCGGGTCGACGGTGATGCGGACGCTGCCCGCGTACCGGGTCAGGATCTCCACCCCGGCCGCGGTGTCCAGGCCGCCGAGCGTGCAGGGCCGTACGTCCGTGATGCCGGTCAGCGGCCCTTCGGAGACGGCGAGCACCAGACAGTCCGGGGCGTCCGGCAGCAGCGGCTCGACCTGTTCGGGCCCGGTCGCGTCGTCCAGCAGGAGCAGCGCGCGCCGGTCGGCGAGGGCGCCGCGCAGCGCCTCGGTCAGCTCGTCCTCGTCCGCGCCGGCCGGTACCCGCTCGCCCAGCTGGGTGAGCAGGTCACGGGCGACGGACGCGGTGGGCACGGGCCGGCCGTCGATGGTGCTCAGCCAGGACCGCAGCACGCCGTCCGGGTAGTCGCCGGCCAGCTGCCTGGCCAGCTCTCCCGCGAGGGCGCTGCGGCCGGAGCCGGGCCGCCCGGCGATCAGCAGTACCCGGCTGCGGGCGCCCTTGCGGCCGGAGAGGGTGTCCAGTCCGGCGCGCTCGATGTCGCTGCGCAGGGCGGCCAGTTCGCGGCGTCGGCCGGTGAAGGCGGGGGCGGGCGGGGCGGGCGCCGCCGGTACGCCGGCCCGGCCGGCTCCTCTTCGGCCGGCCCCCGACGCCGTCACCGACCGTCCGGTGTCCACCGCCTGCTCCGCCACGGGCCACGCTCCCGTTCACTTGCGCGCGTACGAGCCGGCCGCCTGTACGGCCGGGATTCGTCGAGCGTAGTTCACGGGAGCCCTGGAGCACGGCGGACATACCGCGTTAATCCGACAAAAATGGGAGACAAGATTCCGCTAAGGTCCCGGGGTTCTCCCGGGGACCTTCCGTCACACGGGGAACGGGCCGGTCATCACGCCTGGAACGGGCGGGCCGGCCAGGGGGCCTCGGCCGGGCGCAGCGCGTCCAGACCGTCACCCGACTGCGCGGCCAGCAGCGACAGCACGCCGACGACCAGGCAGTTGTTGTGCAGCTCGCCCGCCAGCACGCCGCGCGCGAGATCGGCGACCGGCACCCGCGCCAGCTCCATGTCGGCCTCTTCCTCCTCGACCTCGAAGCGCTCGCCCTCCGCCTCGGACAGGTCACGGGCCAGGAAGATCCGCACGGCCTCGTCGCAGCCGCCGGGCGTGGTGTAGACGTCGGTCAGCACCCGCCAGTCCTCCGCCTTGACGTGCGCCTCCTCGTACAGCTCGCGCTGGGCGGCGTGGAGGGGGTTCTCGCCGGGCACGTCCAGCAGGCCCGCCGGGATCTCCCAGAGCTTGTGCCGTACCGGGTGGCGGTACTGGCGCAGCACCAGGACCCGGCCCTCGTCGTCCAGGGCCAGTACGGCCACCGAGCCCGGGTGGACCTGGTAGTCCCGCTTCACCGTCGACCCGTCCGGCATGACGACCTCGTCCGTGCGGACGCTGGTCTTCTTACCGGTGAACGGGGTCGCCGTCGCGGTGATCCGCCACTCCTCGGGGGTGTCCTTGATGGCCATGCGATCCTCCCAAACAAGCAGAAACCGGGGTACGGGCCGCAAAGCCCGCACCCCGGTAACCGTATCGGTCGGCCGGAACCTTACTTACCGGCGGCCTTGCCGGTCTTCCGCTCGACGGCGGCCTTCACCAGGCCCGCGAAGAGCGGGTGCGGCCGGGTCGGGCGGGAGCGCAGCTCCGGGTGCGCCTGGGTGGCGACCAGGTAGGGGTGCACCTCGCGCGGGTACTCGACGTACTCGACCAGCTTGTTGTCCGGGGAGGTGCCGGAGAACAGCAGGCCCGCCTTCTTCTCCAGCTCGCTCCGGTAGGAGTTGTTGACCTCGTAGCGGTGGCGGTGACGCTCCTCGACGTACTGCTCGTTGCCGTAGACCTCGCGGACGATGGAGCCCTCGGCGAGCTTGGCCGGGTACATGCCCAGCCGCATCGTGCCGCCCATGTCGCCCTCACCGGCGACGATGTCCAGCTGCTCGGCCATGGTGGAGATGACCGGATCGGCGGCGGCCGGGTCGAACTCGGTGGAGTTCGCGCCCTTGATGCCGGCCAGGCTGCGCGCCGCCTCGATGACGACGCACTGCAGGCCCAGGCAGATACCCAGCAGCGGGACCTTGTTCTCGCGGGCGTAGGTGATGGCCTCCAGCTTGCCCTCCACGCCGCGCTCGCCGAAGCCGCCGGGGATCAGGATCGCGTCGCAGTCGCCGAGCTGCTGCTGGGCGCCGGCCGGGGTACGGCAGTCGTCGGAGGTGACCCACTTGATCTTCACGCGGGCGCGGTTGGCGAAGCCGCCGGCGCGCATGGCCTCGGAGACCGAGAGGTAGGCGTCGGGCAGGTCGATGTACTTGCCGACCAGCGCGATCTTGACCTCGTGGTTCGGGTTGTGGACGCGGTCCAGCAGGTCCTCCCACTGGGTCCAGTCCACGTCACGGAACGGCAGGTCCAGCTTGCGGACGACGTAGGCGTCCAGGCCCTCGGTGTGCAGCACCTTCGGGATGTCGTAGATCGACGGCGCGTCCTTGCAGGCCACGACCGCGGCCTCGTCCACGTCGCACATCAGCGAGATCTTGCGCTTGATGGAGACGGGCACCTCGCGGTCGGCGCGCAGCACGATCGCGTCGGGCTGGATGCCGATGTTGCGCAGCGCGGCGACGGAGTGCTGGGTCGGCTTGGTCTTCAGCTCACCGGAGGGGCCGATGTACGGGAGCAGCGAGATGTGGACGACGAAGACGTTGTCCCGGCCGACCTCGTGACGGACCTGGCGGACGGTCTCCAGGAACGGCAGCGACTCGATGTCGCCGACCGTGCCGCCGACCTCGGTGATGACGACGTCGACGTCGTCGGTCGCCATGCGGCGGATGCGGTGCTTGATCTCGTTGGTGATGTGCGGGATGACCTGCACGGTGTCGCCGAGGTACTCGCCGCGCCGCTCCTTGGCGATCACGGTGGAGTAGACCTGGCCGGTGGTGACGTTCGCGCTGCCGTCGAGGTCGACGTCCAGGAAGCGCTCGTAGTGGCCGATGTCCAGGTCGGTCTCGGCGCCGTCGTTGGTGACGAACACCTCGCCGTGCTGGAAGGGGTTCATCGTGCCGGGGTCGACGTTGAGGTACGGGTCGAGCTTCTGCATCGTGACCCGCAGGCCCCGCGCCTTGAGGAGCGCACCCAGGCTGGAGGCGGTGAGCCCCTTGCCGAGCGAGGACGCGACGCCCCCGGTGACGAAGATGTGCTTGGTCGTCGAAGATTTGGGCGGCATGGCCAAGAGGAAGCTCCCGTGGGTCGCGAGGTGAAAAGCGGAGCGGCGCGATCCCGGATTCCACGGGGTGCCGTCGCTGCGGTCGGGGGTGCCGGGTCTTTCTTCCGGCCCACCGGTCCACGGGGTACCAGGCTATCAGCGACGGAGCGTGGTCGCTCCCGCCCGCGCGGGGCGGAATGGATCGCTCCCCGTATCCGGGCCCCGACGTGACGGAGGCCACCCGTTCGGCCCAGTTCCGGTAAGCGGAGGGTCGCGCGGATCTTCCGCGCGCGTCGTATCCTGCTCGGACACTCGCATCGAGCCGTCCGGAACGGCATCACCCCCGCCCGGATACCGGACCAGCAGCTCGGCGGGGTTTTCAATGGGCAGGACGGAAGACCGACACGTCCCACGGGGGGCGTCACCCCAGTTCGAACGGGAGTTGTACGTGGCCGGGCGCATCGAGGACTACGCACTCATCGGCGACATGCAGACCGCCGCACTCGTCTGCCGGGACGGCACGGTCGACTGGCTGTGCCTCCCCCGGTTCGACTCGCCCGCGGTCTTCGCGGGCCTCCTCGGCACCGAGGAGCACGGCTTCTGGCGCCTGGGTCCGGCCGGCGAAGCGGAAGGCGAATCCCCCGCCTCCGACCGCCGTCGTTACCGCGGTGACTCGCTGATCCTGGAGTCGGAGTGGGACACCCCCGACGGCACCGTCCGGGTGATCGACTTCATGCCGCCGCGCGACGGCGCGCCGCAGCTGATCCGCATCGTGGAAGGCGTCAGCGGACAGGTGTCGATGCGCTCCTCGCTGCGGATGCGGTTCTCCTACGGCTGGGTGGTGCCCTGGGTGCACCAGGTCGACGGCCGGACGGCGGCGGTCGCGGGCCCTGACTCCGTGTGGTTCGACACCACGGCCGAGACCCACGGCGAGGACCTGACGACGTACTCCGACTTCACCGTCGCGGCGGGGCAGCGGATCACGTTCACGATGAGCTGGCAGCCCTCGCACCACGAGCAGCCGCCGCTGCCCGAGCCGGAGAACGCGCTCACCGCCACCGAGGACTTCTGGGGCGAGTGGGTCGCGCAGTGCACGTACCACGGCCCGTACCGGGACGCGGTGATCCGCTCGCTGATCACGCTGAAGGCGCTGACGTACGCGCCCACCGGCGGCATCGTCGCGGCCCCCACCACCTCCCTGCCCGAGGACATCGGCGGCTCCCGCAACTGGGACTACCGCTTCACCTGGCTCCGGGACGCGGCGATCACGCTCTCCTCTCTGCTGCGCACCGGCTACCGCGACGAGGCCCGCGCCTGGCGCGAGTGGCTGCTGCGCGCGGTGGCCGGCGACCCGGAGAACCTCCAGATCATGTACGGCATCGCGGGCGAGCGGGAGCTGGGCGAGAACGAGCTGACCTGGCTGCCGGGGTACGAGAACTCCCGGCCCGTCCGGGTCGGCAACGGCGCCGCCGACCAGCTCCAGCTGGACGTGTACGGCGAGGTCATCGAGGCGCTGCACCTCGCCCACATGACGGGCCTGGCCCGTAACGACTACGCCTCGCTGCTCCAGCTGAAGCTGATCGGCTGGGTGGAGAAGCACTGGAACGAGCCGGACGAGGGCATCTGGGAGGTCCGCGGGCCGCGCCGGCACTTCGTCCACTCCAAGGTCATGACCTGGGTGGCGGTGGACCGCACCATCAAGCTGATGGAGTCCGGCGACGTCGAGGGCCCGCTGGAGCGCTGGAAGGAGCTGCGCGACACGATCCACCGGGACGTGTGCGAGAAGGGCTACGACCCGGAGCGCAACACCTTCACCCAGTCCTACGGCTCCCAGGAGCTGGACGCCTCGCTGCTGCTCATCCCGCAGATGGGGTTCCTGCCGCCGGACGACAAGCGCGTCATCGGCACGATCGAGGCGATCCAGCGCGAGCTGGCCACGCCGGACGGCTTCATCATGCGCTACCCCACCTCCGCCGACGCCGAGGAGGCGAACGTGGACGGCCTGGAGGGCGACGAGGGCGCGTTCCTGGCCTGCTCGTTCTGGCTCGCCGACGACCTGGCGATGATCGGCCGGGTCGAGGAGGCCCGCAAGCTCTTCGAGAAGCTGCTGGCGCTCCGCAACGACCTGGGGCTGCTGGCCGAGGAGTGGGACTCCGAGTCCGGCCGCCAGGTGGGCAACTTCCCGCAGGCGTTCAGCCACGTCCCCCTGATCGACACGGCCCTCCGCCTGACGGCCAGCGGGGCGTACGGGGGCTGAGCAGCCCCCGTACGCCCGGCCGGGCTCCGGCGCCGCGGCTAGAACGGCGTCAGCGTCAGCGTGAAGCGGCTGGGCGCGCCGTCCTCGATGTACGAGGCGAAGCCGGCGACGTCGTCGAAGGCGAAGCCGTACGCCTTGCCGTCCTGGGCGGCGTCGTGCATCACCTTGGCGTAGTGGTTGGCGAGCTTCTGCTGGTAGAAGGCGGCGGGGTCGGTGGTGGGCTGCTCGGCGTGCGAGGTGAGGGTGGCCCGGTTGAGCGCGGCGCCGAGGATCGCGGCGACCGGGCCCGTCGTCCCGTCGTTGGGCGCGGCCAGGGTGCCGTCGCAGAAGAGCACGTCACGGGTGCTGGGCTTGCTGAAGGAAACGCTCGCCGGGCCGGTGAAGGAGAGCTTGTCCCCGGAGACCCGGCCGGTGAAGGTGCCCGCGTTGGTGGTGACCTTCAGGTCCTTGCCCGCGTACGCCGACCAGGCCTCGTCGATGGCCGGGGCGAAGTAGTCCTTGGCGAACCGGCCGCTGTCCAGGCCGTGGCCCGGGGCGATGACCCGCTTGTCGTCGACGACCAGGTCGCCGAAGCCCTCGATGCCGGCGAGGTCCGAGAAGATCTTCGCCCGGGCGCCGTCCTTCAGCAGGCCCGCCGTCTGGTCCTTGGCGCCGGTCAGCTTGATCGCCAGCGGCACGCTGAACATGTCGACCATCGTGGTGTTGCAGTACATCCCGCCGTCGTTGTACGTGAACTCCGCGCAGTCGTGCAGCACGCCGAAGTTGGGGTCGGAGTCCACCCAGCCGGCCGGGTAGGCGAGCGCGGCCTTGCCGTTGCCGTCCTCGACGGCCTTGAACTTCAGCTTGCCGCCGAGCGCGGTGTAGATCCGCCCGGACATCTTCGGCAGCGTCAGGGTGGTGGTGCCGCTCGCGGCGAGCGGTATCGCGTAGTCGGTGAATCCGTCCGAGCCGTTGTCGGAGACCGCGACCGGCTTCAGTTCGCCTTCGGGCGTGACGCGGACCTGCTGGGTGCCGTCGTTGCCGACGATGTAGACGTACACCGAGGAGTTCTGGAATTCCCCGGAGTTGTTGACGATCTCCAGGGGGAGGCCCGCGGCCTTGGCGCGGACCGGTGCGGGTGCTCCGACGGCCCGGCTCGCCAGGGTGAGACCGGCACCGGCGGCGGCACTCGCGGCGAGGCCGCCGAGCAGGGTACGACGGGTGATCATGCGTGGCTCCTTGCGGGTGGGGGGAGGGTGGTACGGGCCGTGTGTCACGGCTGCTGGACCGATACGGCAACGTTGTCGACGAGCATCGAGCCGCCCGGCTGCGTGGCGTCGGTGGGGGTCGCCCGGCCGGCCACGCCGTCGGGGGAAGCCGCCGCCCATGGCGAGGTTCAGCAGCAGGAAGTGGCCGTGGTGGGTGGCGTTCGCCCACGTGGTGGCGTCCATGTCGGACGAGGAGACGGTGTGGAACTGCTGCCCGTCGACGTACCACTTCAGCGACTCGGTGGCCGAGGTGCGGTCCAGTTCCAGCGCGTAGGTGTGGAAGCCGGCCTGACAGGCGCTGCCGGGGCACTCGCGGGAGTTGCCGAGCCCCTGCGTCTCGTTGCACGGGCCGCCGGGGTTCACCCCGCAGTGCAGCGTGGCCCAGACCTTGTTGGCGCCGTTGACGTTCTCCAGGATGTCGAACTCGCCGATGCCCGGCCAGTTCTGGTAATTGCCGCGGAAGTCGGCGCCCAGGGTCCAGAAGGCGGGCCAGTAGCCGAGGGCCGCGTCACCGGAGACGTCGGGCACCTTGATGCTCGCCTCGATGCGCAGCTTGCCGCCCTCGGGGGCCGCGAAGTCGGTGCGGCGGGTCTCGATCCGGCCGGACGTCCAGGTGCCGTTGCCGTCCTTCAACGCGGTGATCTTCAGATGGCCGGCGCCGTCGAGCTGGAGGTTCTCGGGGCGGTCGGTGTAGGTCTGCTTCTCACCGGTGCCCCAGTTGGGCGGGCCGCCGGGATAGCCGGTGCCCGTATCGGTGATCCAGTCGTCGGCGGACGGGGCGGAGCCCGCGGCGCCGTCGAATTCGGTGCTCCAGACCGTTTCGAACGCGGCCTCGGGCCGGTCGGCGACGGCCGGGACGGTCAGCGCCGTGGCCGTGGCGAGAGCGGCGGCCGCGGCGCAGAGCACCGCTCTCGTACGCCATCTCATGCTCATGACATATCTCCTCAGACAGGGTGGGGGAGGTGAGGAGTGCGGGGGGTATGCGTTGTGAGAGCGCTCTCATAACGTGTAGGGAACCATGCCGACTCGGAGCGGTACCGTCAAGCCTCCGCAGAAAAAGAGGAGTTCGAAGATGTCCGTGCCCGGCGGCTCCCGGCCGACCCTGGAGGCGGTGGCCTCCCTGGCCGGCGTCTCCCGCGCCACCGTCTCCCGCGTCGTCAACGGCGGCCCCGGCGTCCGCACCGAGATCCGCGAGCGGGTCCGGCAGGCCGTCGCCGAGCTGGGGTACGTACCGAACAGCGCGGCCCGCTCGCTCGTCACCCGGCGGACCGGGGCCGTCGCCGTGGTCATCGCCGAGCCGGAGACCCGGGTGTTCTCGGACCCGTTCTTCGCCCAGCAGCTGCGCGGCATCGGCCGCGAACTGGCCGCCGCCGACACCCAGTTGCTGCTGCTGATGGTGGAGGACGGCCAGGACCACGAGCGCATCGGCCGTTACCTTTCCGGCGGGCACGTGGACGGCGCGCTGATGTTCTCGCTGCACCGCGCCGACCCGCTGCCCGCGATGGCCGCCGCCTCGGGGCTGCCCACGGTCTTCGGCGGCCGCCCCGACTGGACGGACGACAGTCACTCCGGCACCCGGCCGCTGTACGTCGACACCGACAACCGCGACGGCGCCCGGCAGGCCGTACGCCATCTCCTCTCCCGCGGGCGCCGCCGCATCGCCGTCATCACAGGGCCGCTGGACCAGACCTCGGCCCAGGACCGGCTGGACGGCTACCGCGAGGCGCTGACCGGGCCGGACGCGCCGCCCGTCGACGAACGGCTGATCGCCGGCGGCGGCTTCACCGCGGAGGGCGGCGAGCGGGCGATGGCCACGCTGCTGGACGCCGTGCCGGACCTCGACGCCGTCTTCGCCTGCTCGGACCTGATGGCCACGGGCGCCCTGCGGACGCTGCGGGCCCGCGGCCGGCGGGTCCCGGAGGACGTCGCGGTGGTCGGCTACGACGATCTCGCCCCGGCGGCCTGGGCCGACCCGCCGCTGACCACCGTCCGCCAGGACGTGCAGGAGATGGGCCGGCTGATGGCCCGCCTCCTGCTGCGCCGGCTGGCCTCCGGCGACGAGGGCCTCTCCCCCGTCGTCACCCCCGCCACCCTCATCGTCCGCGACTCCGGCTAGCGCTACGTCACGTCACGTCGGCGATCACCTCGCGGGCCGCCCGCTCGCCCTCCGTGGCCCCGCCGTTCATGAACCCCTGGAAGTCGTACGAGGTGTGCTCGCCGCCGAGGTGCACATTCCCCTGCCGCACGCCCTCGTACCCCGCGTACCTGTGCAGATAGCCCACCGGCCAGTACGAGTACGCGCCCAGGGCGTACGGGTTGCGGTGCCAGGCGGAGAGCTGTGCCCGGCCGGTCCAGGCGGCCTTCGTGCCGGGGAAGAAGCGCTCGATGTCCGTCAGCCGGCGCTGCGCGAGATCCCGTACGTACGGGTCGGCCTCCGTGGCGAACGGCCCCGCCGGGGTCAGCGCGCGGGCGAGGCTGCCGCCGCCGTACTGGATGAGGATGCCGCCGGTGCCGGGCTGGGCCTTGGTGGTGTCCCAGGTCTGCTGCGCGTCCAGGTCGGTGAAGCAGTCACCGGCACTGACGCCCGGCCAGGGCCCGGTGCCGCGCCAGGGCCGGGCGCCGAACTGCATGTTGAGCTTGGTGCAGTACCCCATGCGGGCGTCGCGGAGCAGGTTGGTCATGCGGGTGTCGAAGCCGGCCCGGCTGAGGTCCAGGCGTTGCAGTACGGGCAGCGGGACGGTCAGGACGGTGTGGTCGGCGGTGACGGCGCGGGTGGTGCCGCGGTCGCTGAAGGTGAGGGTCTGGGTGCCGTCGGAGTTCCGCGCGACGGCCGTCAGCGACCAGCCCCTCCGCAGCGTCCCGGCGGGCAGCGCGGCCGCGATCGCCTTCGGGAGCTGATCGTTGCCGCCGGTGATGTGGTACCGCTCGTCGGACAGCCCCCAGACGTTGAAGCGGCCGGGATTGGGCTGGTAGCCCATGAGCAGCACGAGGGCGAGCGCGGACTGGTCGGTGGTGTCGGCGCCGTACTCGACGTTGTAGGCCACGTCGATGAACTGCCCGAGGCGCGAGGCGTAGCCGCCGGGCACCCGGGAGTCGATCCATTCCCGTATCGACATGTTGTCCAGGGCCGTGCCCTCGGGAGTCGTCCGGTTCCACATGACCTCCCCTGCCTGCTGGAGGTCGGTACGCAGCGCCTGGTAGACGCCCTTGAAGTCCTCGTCCGCCTGCGCGCGCGGGTAGTACGTGCCGTCGAACCAGAGGACTTCCTCGGCGCCGTTGGGGCCCGCGCCGAGGAAGTCCTCCAGGGGGAGGCCGAAGCGGCGGCAGAGTTCCTGCATCTTCTTGTGCTCGGTGTCGATCAGCTCGCCGCCGAGCTCGGAGCTCTGGCCGTACGCCCAGTGGTCGCGCTGGGTGAACATCCGGCCGCCGACCCGGTCGGGGTCGGCCTCGTACAGCGTGCAGGGCAGTCCGGCGTCCTGGAGGGTGAGCGCCGCGGTCAGTCCCGCGATGCCCGCGCCGACGACGGCGATCCGGGGCGTGGCGGCGGACCGCGGCGGGCGCACAGGCCCGGCGGCCGCGGCCGCGGTCGTGGCCGGGGTGGCGAGCGCGACGCCGAGTCCCAGCGCGCCCGCGCGCGCCAGGAGTTCGCGCCGGTCCAGCCCTCGTACGTCGGCGGCGGGCATCCGGAGTCTTCGTGCCGCCGCGTGCTCGGCGGCGAGTCTGCGCAGGGCGTGCATCGCGTGCGTACGGGCCATGGCCGGCCTCCTCAGAGTGTGGGTTTCTCCTCGTCGCGCTCGGCCGCGTCCTCCAGGACGATCCGGCCGATGATCTCGTACCGTGCGGGCTTGCGTGCCTTGAGATGGAGCGCCAGGCCGAGCCCTCCGAAGAAGACCAGGCCGACGATCCAGGGGATGAGCCGGAAGAAGAGCGAGCCCGCCGCGTCACCGGCCGCGGTCCGCATGTTGACCAGCAGCAGGACGACCACGGCGGTCATCCCGACGCCGCCGAGCAGCGGTGCCGTGAACGTACGGAACCAGTGCCGGTCCTCGGGGTGGTTCTTCCGGAAGTAGCCGATGACGGCGAAGGAGCAGAGGGTCTGGACGATCAGGATCGCCATCGTGCCGAGGATCGCGAGCAGCGTGTAGAGGTGGATGTAGGGGTCCTGGCCGGTCAGCCAGAAGGCGGCGACGAGCGCGGTGGCGAGGGCCGTCTGCACGTACGAGGCGAAGTACGGAGAGCCGTGCCGGGGGTGCGTACGGCCCAGGCCGCGGTGGAGGAATCCCTCGCGCCCGATGGCGTACAGATAGCGCGCGGCGCACTGGTGGAAGGCCATACCGCAGGCGAACGAGCCGGTGAGCAGCAGCCATTGGAAGGCGTCCACCGCCCAGCCGCCGAGGAAGGTGCGGGTGGGCGCGAAGAAGAGGTCCAGCGGGGTGCCGGAGGACGCGATCCGCACCGACTCGGCCAGCCCGTTCCCGGAGATCGTCATCCAGGACACGAAGATGTAGAACAGGCCGACGCCGATGACGGAGACGAGCGTGGCGCGCGGGATGACGCGCTTGGGGTCGCGGGACTCCTCGCCGTACATCGCGGTGGACTCGAAGCCGACCCAGGACCAGAAGGCGAAGAAGAGGCCGAGCCCGGCGGAGGTGCCGGTGAAGGCGTTGGCGGGGTCGACGGGCGCCGCGGGGATGCCGTCCGGGCCGCCGCCGGCGAGCAGTACGGCGACCGAGACGGCGAAGAGCACGGCGATCTCGGCGACGAGCATGATGCCCAGCGCCTTGGCCGTGAGATGGATGTCGAAGTGCGCGAGGACGGCGGTGACCGCGAGCATCGCGGCCGCGTACAGCGGCCAGGGCAGGTCGGCGCCGAGCTGGTCGGCGACGGTGGTCTTGGCGAAGTACGCGAAGACGCCGACGATCGATGCCTCGAAGACGATGTACGCGAGGACGGCGAGCATCCCGGAGGCCATGCCGGCGACCCGGCCCAGGCCGTGCGAGATGAAGCCGTAGAAGGCGCCGGCGGCGGTGATGCGGCGGGCCATGGCGACATAGCCGACGGAGAAGACGGTCAGCACGGCGGTGGCGAAGAGATAGCCGGCCGGGGCGCCGATGCCGTTGCCGGCGCCGACCGCGATCGGGAGGTTGCCGGTCATCGCGGTGATGGGCGCGGCGGTCGCGACCGCCATGAAGACGACGCCGACCAGGCCGACGGAGCCGGCCTTGAGCCGGTCGACGCCGTGGTCCCGGCCGTCCTGCGCCGGTACCGATGTTTCTGTACTGGACATGACACCCCTTGTTCCGGCCGGTACCCCGTGCACGCGGTCAGTGGAGGCGCCAGCCTGGCGGACTGTGACCGGCACCACAACTGACAACGGGGCCGGTTTTTCCCGCGGATGATCGACGGGGTGTCGGGGCGCGCTGCGACGGATTCCGTGGCGGCCGGCGGCGGACGCGGCGCGGCCGGCCCGCTGACCAGGCTCCCGTGGCGGCGGACCGCCGTTCCTGCGGGTAGCGTTCGGCGCCATGGGGTCGGAAGCGATGGTCGAGGCCGAGATCACGGTACGCAGGGCGCTGGAGCTGCCCGCGCTGCGGCGCGGGCTGCCGGAAGTGATCACCGGCGAGGACGGGCTGGACCGGGCGGTCCGCTGGGTGCATGCCGGAGAGGTGCCGAACATCGCCTCGCTGCTCAAGGGCGGCGAGCTGCTGCTGACCACCGGCCTCGGCCTCGGCGCCCGCCCTTCCGAGCAGCGCGCCTTCGTCCGCAAGCTCGCCGACCGCGGGATCGCGGCGCTCGTCGTGGAGCTGGGCGCCCGCTTCGAAACGCTGCCCACCGCGCTGGTCGAGAGCGCCCGCGCCTCCGGACTGCCGCTGATCCAGCTGCACCGCGAGGTGCCGTACGTCTCGGTCACCGAGGAGATCCACACCGAGATCGTCAACAGCCACTACACGCTGATGCGCCGCGCCGACGAGGTGCTGCGCCGCTGTACGGACGTCCTGCTGCGCGGCGGCGGCGCCCCCGAAGTACTGCGCCTCCTCGCCGCGTTCACCGGCAACCCGCTCTGCCTGGAGGCCCCGGACGGCAGCCCGCTGTACGCCGCGGGCCCCGACGACGGCGCCGCCGCCGACGCCGATCCGCTCCAGGCGTGGGAGGGGCTGCGCGAGAAGGGGCTGCGGGTGGACGTGCCCGGCGGCGGCCACGGCCCCGACGCCGTGCGGGCCCGGCTCGTCCTGCTGCCCGTCAACGCGGCCCTCGCGCCCGTCCACCGCATCGCCGCCGAACGCGCCGCCGACCTGCTCGCCGTCGTCATGCTCCAGTCCCGGCAGGAGGAGGGGCTGGCGGCGCGCGGCCGCGGCGACTTCCTCGCCGACCTCGCCGAGGGCCGCATCTCCGCCGCCGAAGCGCCGGGCCAGGCCCGGCTGCTGGGCTTCCGGCCCGGTGCGGCGGCGCTCCTCCCGGTGGTCATGCGGCTGCCGTCCGGGCTGCCCACGGCGGCCGGCTGGGCGCTGCTCGCCCAGGCGCTGCGCGAGGAGCTGGCCGCGCTCGGCGCGCCCGTCCTGCTCGGCGTGCGGCCGGTGGAGGGCCGGGTACCGCTGGTGGCCGTGGTGCGCGAGGGGCAGGACCGGGACGGCGTGGCCGACCGGATCGCGGAGGCGCTGCGGGCCGGCGTCGTACGGGCCGGCCTGGACCGGCCCGCGGCGCAGCGCCCGGTCGTCGTGGTCGGCGCGCCCGGCGACTGGGCCGCGACCGGGCCGGGGCTGCGGCACGCCGCCGAGGCGGCCGCGGCGGCCCAGGGCCTGCCGCCCCGGCTCTGGTACGACGCCCGCCGCCTGGACATCGAGCTGCTGCTGTGGCGGATGCGCGAACACGGCGAGGCGGGCATGCTCGCCGACTTCGTCGAGCGCGCGATCGGCCCGCTGCTGGCCCACGACCGCACCGCGCGCCAGCCGCTGCTGCCCACGCTGGAGGCGTACCTCGCCAGCGCGGGCCGCAAGGCCGAGACCTCCCGCGACCTGAACGTCAACCGCCAGACCCTGTACGACCGGCTGGCCCGCATCTCCCAGCTGCTCGGCACCGACCTGGAGGACCCGCAGACGGTACTGGGCCTGCGGCTGGCACTGCACGCGCGGCGGCACACGGAACGCGGCTAGCGGTACGCGGGCGGCGGCCGGGGCTGAGGAGGCCCGCGAGGACGGAGCTGAGTATCCGTACTCAGGCGGGTGCGGATTCCTCGCGCGACACTGCGGCCATGGCCTCCGCCCCCGCAGCGCCCCGCACCCGGCGCCTCCACTGGTTCGCCGACCTCTTCCTCGGCCTCCTCCTGCTCGCGGTGGACGCGGGGCTGGTGATCGCCATCTGGTTCGTGGTGGCGATGCACGCGTGGGGGCAGAGCGGCCCGGAGGAGGCCGTCGCCGCCGCCGAGCGGGCCACGGCGCAGGCGACGACGGGCGGGCTGATCGCCGTCGGTGTCCTCGCGGTCCTCGCCGGCCTGGCCTCCTACGGGCTGTTCCGCACCCGGGCGCCGATCGCCGCGGCCGGCCAGGCCCTGGCGGCCGCCGGCCTGGCGCTCGGCGCGCTGGCCGGCGCCGCGCTGGAGTACCGCGAGACGTACCCGGAAACCGTCCCCACGTCCGATCACCAGGGCCCCGTCGGCTGCCGCAGCGGCGGCGACAGCGAGGAGTGCCGCGACACCGGCGGCTGAGCGCCTGTCCTGCGCTTCCGGCGCCGCGGGCCGCCGCTCAGCCCTGGAGCTGCGCCAGTTCGTCGTAGACGCTCAGCACCTGCGCGACCGTGTCGTCCTCGGTGGGCCAGCCGGCGGCCTGTGCCCGGCCGGCGTCGGCGAGCGCCGCCCGCCGGGCCGGGTCGTCGAGCAGTTCGACGACCGTGCGGGAGAGCGCCGGGGCGTCGCCGTACGGGACCAGTTCGGCGGCCCGGCCGACCAGTTCGCGGGTGCCCCCGCCGTCCGTCGCGACCAGCGGGACGCCGCCCCGCAGCGCTTCCTGGGCGAGCACCGAGCGGGCCTCCCAGCGCGCCGTGGCCAGTACCAGGTCGGCCGCGGCCAGCAGGCCCGGCACGTCCTCGCGCCGCCCGAGCAGCCGCACCGGCAGCCCCTCCGCGTCGATCCGGCTCTGCAGCGCGGGCCGCAGCGGTCCCTCGCCCGCGACGGCGACCAGCGGCTGCGGGTCCAGGCCGCACCAGCCGTGCGCCGCGTCCAGCAGCACCTCGTGCCCCTGGTGCGCGTCCAGCCGGCCGACGGTGAGCAGCAACGGGCGCCCGACCGCGCCCAGTTCGGCGCGCCGTTTCTCGCGCCGTCCCAGCTCCCGCGCGTACTCCTCGTCGCTGCGCGGGCGCGGCCCGGCCGGCGGTGCCAGGCGCGCGTCACGGGCGCCCCGTTCCCTGGCGCGGCTCACCAGCTCGGCGCAGGAGCCCAGCACCACCGCCGAGGCCCGCGCCACCCGCCGCTCCAGCAGGCGCGTCACCCGGGCCCGCGCGCCTTCGCTGTGCACCTTGGTGTGCCAGGTGACGACGAGGGGGACGCGCCGGCCGCGCAGTGCGAGGGAGGCCCGCAGCCCGGCGTGCAGACCGTGCGCGTGGACGACGTCGGCGTCGGCGCAGGCGGCGCGGAGCGCGGCGATGCTCCCGGGATCCGTGCGTGGCGGGATCTGTTCGAACCGCGCGCCCACTCCCGTGAAGCCGTACGTGTCCTCGGCGTCGGGCGCGGCGCACACCGTCACCCTGAGTCCGCGCGCGACGAGTCCCGCCGACAGCGCGTGCACGTGGGCGGCGCTGCCGGCGCTGCCGCGGCCCAGCACCTGGACCGTGCGCAGCGGCGACGGCGTGGGCGGCTGGGCGGGTGTGCTGCTCACGAGTGCGGAGGCTCCTGGGTCGGCGTGCGGTGATGGGGCGGGCGGGAGCGCTGCGCCCAGAATGCCAGGCCGTGCCGTCCGTACGGCACCGATGACAAGCCGTTGTGCGGCGGCTGCGCGCCCGGGGCCCGCCGGGACCACTCACATGGGGGACACACCCCTCGATGGGCGGGCATTCCGTACGGGCGCGGAGGCGGCCGGGGCGGCGCGCGGCACCGGGCGGGCTACCCGATGAGGACGCCCGCCGCCGCGGCGCGGCTGACCGCGTCACCCGAGGCCGCGGCGGCGGTCAGCGCTGCGGCGTGGGCGAGCAGGCCCGGCCGTCCGTCGGCCGCCACGATCGCGAGGCCGAGGGCGGCGCCCAAGGCGTGCGCCCCGGTGTCGCCGAGCATGGTGCGCTCGCCGAGGTCGTCGGGGAGCAGTGCGGCCGCCGCGCCTACGGGCGCTGCGGCCAGTACGCCGCCGGGCCCGCTGCGCAGCAGCCCCGGCGCACCGAGCGCGAGGACCACGCCGGCCGCGCGGCCGGGGCGTACGTCCACCAGGTTCACCAGGTGGGCCGAGCCCGCGATCACCACACCGGCCAGGACCTTGTCGGCCGGGCGGTCCTTGAGGAGCGCGCCCGCCGCGAGGCCGGCCGCGCCGATGCCGAGGAGCTTCACCGCACCGCTGGTGAGCTCGCCCTGCCGGAGCGCGGACAGGTGCGCGCGGAAGCCGCGCCGGGGGTCGCCGGCGCCCGCGACGTCGTCGTACGCGCCGCAGCCGCCCGCCGCCAGGACGGCCAGTGTGCCCGCGGCACGGGCCCGCCCGGGCAGCCCGGGCGCGGCGGCGACGGCGGCCGCGGCTCCCAGGGTGGCGGCGGGCCCGCCGAACAGGCCGACGGCGCGGCCCGCGTGGTTCTTGCGCTGCCAGGGGCCGCTGCCGCCCGGTGGCCGCCGGCGCAGTCCTTCGTACGTGGCGCGGGCCACCCCGGCCGCCGCCAGGAGTCCGGCGAGGCGTGCCGTACCGCCGCCCTTCACCGGCCCGCCCGTGCCGTCGCCAGCAGTTCCTCGGCGTGCGCGCGGGCCGTCT
This sequence comes from Streptomyces sclerotialus, assembly GCF_040907265.1. NCBI lineage: Bacteria > Bacillati > Actinomycetota > Actinomycetes > Kitasatosporales > Streptomycetaceae > Streptomyces > Streptomyces sclerotialus. The sequence goes on from NZ_JBFOHP010000002.1 coordinate 2,105,793, forward strand.
CGGAGTCCTCCTGGCCCGCGAGCATGCGGGAGAGTTCGCGGATGCGGTCCTCGCCCTCCAGGACCGTGACACCGCTGCGGGTGACCGAGCCGTCGCTGGTCTTCTCGACCAGCAGCTGGCGGTCGGCGAACGCGGCGACCTGCGGGAGGTGGGTGACGACCACGACCTGCGCGGAGCGGGCCAGCCGGGCGAGGCGGCGGCCGACCTCGACCGCCGCCTTGCCGCCGACGCCCGCGTCCACCTCGTCGAAGAGGTAGGTCGGTACGGGGTCGGAGCCGGCGAAGACGACCTCGATGCCGAGCATCACCCGGGAGAGTTCACCGCCGGAGGCACCCTTGGCGATCGGGCGGGGCTGGGCGCCGGGGTGCGGAGCCAGCAGCAGTTCGACCTCGTCGGCACCGGCCGGCCCGTAGGCGACGTTCCGGCCGCCGACCTCCACGCCGTCCGCGTCCTCGGGGACCTCGGTCTGCCGGATCTCCACGCTCACCCGGGCGTGCGGCATGGCCAGTTCGGCCAGCTCGGTGGTGACGGCGGCGGCGAACCGCTCGGCCGACGCGACGCGGGCGTCGGTCAGCGCCTGCGCCAGCTCACCCAGTTCGGCGCGGAGCGCGTCGCGCTCGGCGGTCAGCTCGCCGATCCGGTCGTCGTCGCCCTCCAGCTCGGCGAGGCGCGCGGCACTCTCCTCGGCCCAGGCGAGCACGGCCGCGATGTCCTCGCCGTACTTGCGGGTGAGGCCGGTGAGCGCCGCCCGGCGCTCCTCGACGGCGGCCAGCCGCAGCGGGTCGGCGTCCAGCCCGTCGGCGTAGCTGGCCAGCTCGCCCGCCACGTCCGACATCAGGATGCCGATCTCGCCGAGCCGGTCGGTGAGCCCGGCCAGCGCCGGGTCGTGGCTGCGGACCGCCTCCAGGGCGCGGTGCGCCCCGGCGACCAGGGTCGTCGCGTCGACGCCCTCGGGGTCGGCCGGGTCGCCCGCGAGCGCGCCGTGCGCCGCGGACGCGGCGGAGGCCAGGGCCTCCGCGTGGCCGAGCCGCTCGGCCTCGGCGGCCAGTTCCACGTCCTCGCCGGCCTGCGGCTCGACGGCGGCGATCTCCTCCAGGCCGAAGCGGAGCAGGTCCGCCTCCTGGGCGCGCTCGCGGGCCTTGGTGGTCAGCTCGTCCAGCTCGGCGGCCACGTCGCGGAGCCTGCGGTAGGCGGCGGTGTACTTCTCCAGGGGGACGGAGACGGAGTCCCCGGCGTAACGGTCCAGGGCCTGGCGCTGCCGCGCGGGCCGCAGCAGGCCCTGCTGGTCGGTCTGGCCGTGCACGGCCACCAGGTCGTCGGCCAGCTCCCCCAGCAGTCCGACCGGTACGGAACGCCCCCCGACGTGTGCGCGGGAGCGGCCCTCGGCCGAGACGGTACGGCTGATGAGCAGCGCCCCGTCGTCCAGCTCGGCGCCGGCCTCCTCGGCCCGGACCGCCGCCGGCGCGTCGGGGCCGACCGTGATCCGGCCCTCCACCACCGCCGATTTGGCCCCGATGCGTACCAGCGCGGGGTCGGCACGGCCGCCCAGCAGCAGGCCGAGGCTGGTCACGACCATCGTCTTGCCCGCGCCCGTCTCGCCCGTCACGGCCGTGAAACCGGGGGACAGCTCGATGACGGCATCGTCGATGACGCCCAGGGACCGGATCCGCATCTCCTCCAACACGGATACGACCATACGAGGTCAGGGCCCGCCCCGCGATGCCCTCCCCACCCCATACCGGGGTGCATTGGGGAAAACGGTCACGATCATTCAGCCCGTCCGGCGTTGGGGAACAGACGTCCGGGCGCTAGTGCGGGGCTCCGCGCCAGCCCGCGACCGGGAGGGCGAACTTGGCCACCAGGCGGTCCGTGAAGGAGGCGTGGTGGAGGCGGGCCAGGCGGACCGGTACGGCACCTCTGCGGACCTCCACGCGGGCGCCGGCCGGGAGTTCGACCGAGCGGCTGCCGTCGCACCACAGGACGCCGTGCGGGGTCTTGGGCTGGACCTCCACCGCCAGTACCGACTCCGGGGAGGTGACCAGCGGCTTGGCGAACAGCGCGTGGGCGCTGATCGGCACCATCAGCAACGCCTCCACCTCCGGCCAGACCACCGGGCCGCCGGCCGAGAAGGCGTACGCGGTCGAGCCGGTCGGGGTCGCGCAGACCACGCCGTCGCAGCCGAAGCGGGAGACCGGGCGGCCGTCGACCTCGGTGACGACCTCCAGCATCCGTTCCCGCGCGGCCTTCTCCACCGACGCCTCGTTCAGCGCCCAGTCGGTGTGCACCACCGTGCCGTTGTTGCGGACCAGGACGTCGAGGGTCATCCGCTCCTCGACCTCGTAGGAGCGGGTCACCACCCGGTCCACGACCTTGTCCAGGTCGTCCCGCTCGGCCTCGGCGAGGAAGCCGACCCGGCCGAGGTTGACGCCGAGCATCGGGACGCCGGACGTCCGGGCGAAGTCGGCGCCGCGCAGCAGCGTCCCGTCACCGCCCAGCACCACCAGCAGTTCGCAGCCCTCGGCCGCGCACTGTTCGCTCGCCACCTGCTCGACGGAGTCCGGCAGCGGGATGTCGGCGGCCTCGGCCGCCAGCACCCGTACCCCGATGCCGCTGCGCAGCAGCCCCTGGACGACCAGTTCGGCGCTGCGTACGGCCGCGGCACGGCCGGTGTGGGCGAGCAGGAAGACCGTACGGCCCTGGTCGGCGAGCGGCACGGGCGCGGGCGCGGACACCGCCCCGGCCCCCGGCCCCTCCCCCGGCCCCTGCGCATCCTGCGGTGTTCCGGACGTTCCAGATGTGGTCAACTCGGCCCCTCCGCCACTGCACGGTCGACATCCGCCGGGTCCAGGGCAGGCGCACCGGCGCGCAGCCACAGAAAGTACTCGACGTTGCCCGAGGGTCCGGGCAGGGGGCTCGCGGTGACGCCCAGCACGCCGAGTCCGAGCTCGGCGGCGCGCGCCCCGACCGTGCGCACCGCCTCGGCCCGCAGCTCCGCGCTGCGCACCACGCCGCCGCTGCCCAGCCGCTCCTTGCCGACCTCGAACTGCGGCTTGACCATCAGGACGAGGTCGGCGTCCGGCGCCGAGCAGCGGACGAGCGCCGGCAGGACGAGGCCCAGCGGGATGAAGGAGAGGTCGCCCACGACGATGTCGGCGGGCACGTCGTCGATCTGTTCCAGGGTCAGCTCGCGGACGTTGGTGCGGTCCTTGACGGTGACCCGCTCGTCGCTCTGCAGCGACCAGGCCAGCTGTCCGTACCCGACGTCCACGGCGACGACGTGGCCGGCGCCCGCGCGCAGCAGCACGTCCGTGAAGCCGCCGGTCGAGGCGCCCGCGTCCAGCGCCCGGCGGCCCTCGACCTTCAGGCCCTTCGGTACGAAGGCGGCCAGCGCGCCGGCGAGCTTGTGGCCGCCGCGCGAGACGTAGTCCGGGTCGCTCTCGTCCTCGCGGACGACCAGCGCGGCGCTGGTCTCCACCTGGGTGGCGGGCTTGCTCGCCGGCTGCCCGCCGACCGTCACCCGGCCCGCGGCGATCAGCTGGCTCGCGTGCTCGCGGGAGCGGGCCATCTTGCGGCGCACCAGCTCCGCGTCGAGTCGGCGTCGTGCCACACCTGCCACCTGGGGTTCAGCTCCTGATGTCGTTCCGTGCTCCGGGGCGGGGCCCCGGCTGCTGGTCCAAGGAGGCCAGCGTGTCGCGGAGCCCCCGGTGCACATCCTCGTACACCGGGAGGTGGCCGCCGACGGCGAGGTGGTCGACGTCGCCCAGCCTGGCCAGCCGGTCGTCCACCTCGGCATGCCCGGTCGGGGTGACCGCCACGCCCAGCGGCTGCGGACCTGCGGGCTGCTCCGGGCCCGGACCGGCGGCGCCGGGCTCGTCGGGACCACCGGACTGCCGGGGACCGTCGGGCTGCTCGGGCCGGTCGGGGCTGCCGGGCTGCTCGGGGCCGCCGGGCCCGTCGGGGGCCGCGGCGGCTTCAGGGTGCGGTTCCGGCCGCTCGGCGCCGGGGGTCGGCTCTTCCATGCCCCTGACGCTACCTCGAACCGGTGGACCACCGGCGGACGATCCGGCCCGGTCCGGCGTATCGTCCCTGTCGATGGCTTCCCTCGAACAGTGCCGCGCCGCCCTCGACCGGCTGGCACACAACCTGTCGACGACGGCGGACGGCGCGGTACGCGGCGCCGCCGCCCTGGACCGTTCGCTGAGCTGCCGCATCACCGACCTGGACGTCACCTTCGTGGGACGGCTGGCGGACGGCACCCTCAAGGACGTCACCGCAGTACCGGGCCCGCCACGGGAGAAGGCGCAGATCCGGCTCGCCATGACCGGCGACGACCTGGTCGCGCTGGTCGACGGCGAGCTGCACTTCGCACGGGCGTGGGGCAGCGGCCGGGTGAAGCTGGAGGCCGGCCTGCGCGACCTGCTGCGGCTGCGGACGCTGCTGTGACGCCGCCGGTCCCGCCGGTCAGACCGCCGCGGCCTTCCGGGGCGTGCGCGCAGCCGGGATGATCAGCGGGGTGCCGGTCTCCGGATCGTCGATGATCTGGCACTTCAGATGGAAGACCCGCTCGATCAGGTCGGCGGTGACCACCTCGGCCGGCGCGCCCTCGGCGACGACCTCGCCGCCGCGCAGGGCGATGATGTGGCTGGCGTAGCGCGCGGCGTGGTTGAGGTCGTGCAGGACGGCGACGAGCGTACGGCCCTGCTCCTCGTGCAGCTGGGCGCAGAGGTCCAGCACCTCGATCTGGTGCTGGATGTCGAGGTAGGTGGTGGGCTCGTCCAGGAGCAGCAGCGGCGTCTGCTGGGCGAGGGCCATGGCGATCCAGACGCGCTGCCGCTGGCCGCCGGAGAGCTCGTCGACGTACCGCTCCCCCAGCTCGCCGACGCCGGTCGCGTCCATGGACTCCTGGACGATCCGCTCGTCCTCCTCGGACCACTGGCGCAGCAGGCCCTGGTGCGGGTAGCGGCCGCGGGCGACCAGGTCGGCCACGGTGATGCCGTCGGGCGCTATGGAGGACTGCGGCAGCAGGCCGAGGGTGCGGGCGACCTTCTTGGCGGGCTGCGAGGAGATCGCGGAGCCGTCCAGCAGGACCGAGCCGGCCTGCGGCTTGAGCATCCGGGACAGTGCGCGCAGCAGCGTGGACTTGCCGCAGGCGTTGGGGCCGACGATGACCGTGAAGGAATTGTCCGGGATGTCGACCGAGAGGTTCTCGGCGATGACCCGCTGGTCGTAGGCGAGGGTGACGTTCTGCGCCGCGAGACGGCTCACTTCGGCTCTCCTGGGGGTGGTACGGCCGGTCGGATGCGGGGTGGGGGCGTCGGGGCGCGGGGTCATACCCGGCCCGCCTTGCGCTCGTTCGCCAGCAGCCACAGCAGGTAACCGCCGCCGAGCACGCCGGTGACCACGCCGACCGGGATCTGGTCGGCGCCGAAAACCCGCTGCGAGGCGAGGTCGGCGAGGACCAGCAGCAGGGCGCCCATGAGCGCGGAGGGCAGCAGGTTGGGGCCGGTGGTGCGGGTGAGGCGGCGGGCGAGCTGGGGCGCGGTGAGCGCGACGAAGGAGATCGGTCCGGCGGCGGCGGTGGCGGAGGCGACCAGGACGACGGCGGCCAGCAGCGCGAGGATGCGGACCTGCCCGGCACGCACGCCGAGCGCGGCGGCCGAGTCGTCGCCCATCTCCAGCATGGCCAGCGGCCGGCCGCAGAGCAGGATCACGGGGACCAGGATCACGCAGACCGCGGCCAGCGGCCAGACCTGGTCCCAGTCGCGGCCGCTGAGGGAGCCGGTCATCCAGGTGGTGGCGCGGGTCGCCTCGACGATGTTCGCCTTGGTCATCAGGTACAGGACGATGGCGTAGAGCATGGCCGCCGCGCCGATGCCGACGAGGACGAAGCGGTAGCCGTGCACGCCGCGCTTCCAGGCGAGCAGGAAGATCGCGAGGCCGGTGAGGACGCCGCCGGCCACCGAGCCCATCGCGATGGCGACGGTGGAGCCCTGGAGGTACACGATGACGAGCAGGGCGCCGACGGACGAGCCCTGCGCGAAGCCGAGCACGTCGGGGCTGCCGAGCGGGTTGCGGGTGATGGTCTGGAAGACCGCGCCGGCCAGTCCGAAGCACACGCCGACCAGCAGCGCGACCAGGACCCTGGGCAGCCGCAGGTCGTTGACGATCAGTTCCTGCCCTGGGTTGCCGCCACCGCTGAGGGTGGTGAGCACGTCGCCGAAGGACATCGGGAAGTCGCCGGTGCCGATGAGCAGGACGCCGGCGACGAGCGCCACGAGGAGCAGCAGCGCGCCCGTCACCACCGCCCTGAGGTGGAGCCGCACCGACAGCCCGCCGGGGGTGCGCAGCGCCTTCACGGCCGGGCGCGTGGAGGTCTTGGGGGGAGTACTCACAGCTGTGCCATCTTCCGTCGCCGTACGAGATGGATGAAGACCGGGCCGCCGATGACGGCCGTGACGATGCCGACCTGGAGTTCGCCGGGGCGGGCCGCGATCCGGCCGATGATGTCGGCGCCGAGCAGCAGCACCGGCGAGAGGACCGCTGAGTACGGCAGGATCCAGCGCATGTCGGGGCCGGTGATGGCGCGTACGGCGTGCGGGACCATCAGGCCGACGTAGACGATCGGCCCGCAGGCGGCGGTCGCGGCGCCGCACAGCAGGGTCACGGCGGCCATGGCGGCGACGCGGGTGCGGGTGAGCCGGGCGCCGAGGGCGCGGGCCTGGTCGTCGCCGAGTGCGACGGCGTTCAGCGGCCGGGCGACGAGCAGCGCGAGCACTCCGCCGACGAGGAGGAAGGGGGCGACCTGCTGGACGGTGGGCATGGTGGCCGAGGCGAGCGAGCCGACGGTCCAGAAGCGCATCTTGTCCAGGGACGCGGTGTTCATGAGGTTGACCGCGTTGAGGTAGCCGGTGAGGGCGGCGGTGAGAGCGGTACCGGCGAGCGCCAGCCGGACGGGGGTGGCGCTGCGGGTGCCGCCGAGGAGGTAGACGGCGGCGGAGACGAGCGCGGCACCGGCGAAGGCGAACCACACGTACGAGGTGAGGGAGGTGACGCCGAAGAAGGTGATGCCGGTGACGACCGCGGCCGAGGCGCCGGCGTTGATGCCGAGGACTCCGGGGTCGGCGAGCGGGTTGCGGGTGAGCGCCTGCATGACCGCGCCGGCCAGGCCGAGTGCCGCGCCGACGAGCAGCCCGAGGAGGGTGCGCGGCAGCCGCACGTCGCGGATGATCACGTCGGTATCGGTACCGGAGTACTGCGTGATGCCGTGCCAGACGTCGGCCAGGGGTATCTGTTTGGACCCGACGGCGATACCGAGGACGGCGATGACCGCGAGGACGCAGAGGGCGGCGAGGAGTCCCGCGGAGCGGGTGGCCTGCCGTCGTCGGGGCACCACGGGAGCGGCGGCTGCTTCAGGGGGGCTGTCGACCAACACGACGTTTAGGTTAGCCTAACCTCGCTGCCCCCCTCATCAGGCGTCCCCAGAGAGAAGTGCGTCCCTATGAGCATCACCCCCAGACCTTCCCTGTCCCGACGCGGCCTGCTGGCCGCCGGCGGAGCCGTCGGCGTCGGCGCACTGCTCGCCGCGTGTGGCAACGAGAAGGCCTCGGGACCGGCCGGCGGCGGAAGCGAGGGCGGGCCCTGGAGCTTCACCGACGACCGCAAGAAGAAGGTCTCCCTGAAGACTGTGCCACAGCGCATCGTCGCCTTCACCGGTACCGCCGCGGCTCTGCACGATTTCGGCATCGATGACCAGATCGTCGGTGTCTTCGGTCCGACCAAGCTCAAGAACGGCAAGGCCGACCCGCAGGCCGGCGACCTGGACATCTCCAAGGTCACCATCATCGGCAACGCCTACGGCCAGTTCAACGTCGAGAAGTACGCCGGGCTCGGCCCCGACCTGCTCGTGACGAACATGTACGAGCCGAACGCGCTGTGGTTCGTGCCGGAGGAGAGCAAGGACAAGATCCTCAAGCTCGCGAAGAGCGTCGCGATCACCTCGTCCCGCACCCCGCTGGACAAAATCATCGAGCGCTACTCCGAGCTGGCCGAGTCCCTCGGTGCCGACCTGAAGGCCAAGAAGGTCACCGACGCCAAGGCCCGCTTCGAGAAGGCCGCGGCCCGGCTGCGCGCCGCCGCCAAGTCCAACCCGGTCAAGGTGCTCGCCTGTTCCGGCAGCCCCGACCTCTTCTACGCGTCCAACCCGGGCATCAACGCCGACCTGATGTACTTCAAGTCCCTCGGCGTCGACATGATCGTGCCCGACAAGCTCGACAAGGGCGGCTACTTCGAGTCGCTGAGCTGGGAGAACGCCGACAAGTACAAGGCGGACGTGCTCCTGCTCGACAACCGCACCGCCACCCTCCAGCCCAAGGACCTGGCCGCCAAGCCGGCCTGGGCGAAGCTGCCCGCCGTCAAGGCGGACCAGATCACCCCCTGGTCCAGCGAGCCCCGCTTCTCCTACGCGGGCGCCGCCCCGCTCGTCGAGGGCCTCGCCAAGGCCATCGAGGACGCCAAGAAGGTCAGCTGACGCGCCGGGGCCCGGCGCCGCTCCGCCGGGCCCCCGCAACTCCACCCAAGGGAGGTTTCCCCCGCATGACCACGACCGCCGCCCCCACCACCGTCCCGTTCCGCTTCTTCGACCTCCATGTCGTGCGCACCCGCCGGCTCGGCCCCTCGATGGTCCGGATCACCTTCGGCGGCGCGCGCCTTGCGGAGCTGCTGACGGGCGGCCGCGACCAGCGGGTGAAACTCTTCTTCCCCCAGCCGCACCAGACCGTCCCGGTCTTCGACGACCAGGGCGACGGCTGGTACGCGGCCTGGCGCGCGCAGGACCCGGCCGAGCGCAGCATCATGCGCACGTACACGGTCCGCGCGCAGCGCCGGCTCCCGGAACCGGAGCTGGACGTGGACTTCGCGCTGCACGGCGCCGAGGAAGGCAGCTCGGGACCGGCCGGCCGGTGGGCGGCTGCGGCCCGGCCCGGCGACCGGCTGAGCATCCTCGGCCCGGTGGTCGAGGACAACGGCGGCGTGGACTTCCGCCCGCCGCAAGGCACCGACTGGATCCTGCTCAGCGGCGACGAGACCGCCCTGCCGGCCATCGCGAACATCCTGGAGTGGCTGACGCCGGGCACCAAGGCCAAGGTGTGGATCGAGGTGGAGCACGCGGCGGACCGCCAGGAGCTGCCCTCCTTCGCCGACGCCGACATCACCTGGCTGGTGCGCGAGGAGTCGGCCGCTGACCGTACGGAGCGAATGGTGGACGCGGTGCGCGACGCCGAGCTGCCCGAAGGCGTCCCGTACGCCTGGATCGCGGGTGAGTCCGGCACGGTCAAGGCGCTCCGCCGGCACCTGGTCAAGGAGCGCGGCTTCGACCGCCGGGCCGTGAAGTTCACCGGCTACTGGCGGCGCGGGGCCAGCGAGGAGCAGCTGCTCGCCGAGTTCAACGCCGCCGCCACCGCCGCAGCGAAGGAATGACCGCCGAGGGCCCGCCTGCCGCGCGGCAGGCGGGCCCTTTCGCATGTCCGCTACAGGCCGGTACGGGCCAGCGCCTTCCCGGCGTCGGCCGTGCACCGCCCGTCCCCGGCCGCCGTCCAGGCCGCCGCGCACAGCGCCCGCAGCCCGTCCAGAGGGGAGCCCTCGCCATCGAGTACGAGTACGTCCTCGGCCACCGAGGCGACCCAACCGCCGCACTTGTAGCCGCCGTCGGCGTCCGTCACCGCCGGCTGCGGTCCGAGGATGCCGCGCAGGTCGGCGTCCACGTACGTGGGGCGGTGCTGCGGCGGCGCGGCGAGCAGCTCGGCGGCCGTGGTCACGCCGGTGAGCACCAGCAGCGAGTCGACGCCGCCGTTGAACGCGCCCTCGATGTCGGTGTCCAGCCGGTCACCGACCACCAGCGGCCGCTCCGCCCCCGTGCGCAGCACGGTCTCGCGGTGCATCGGCGGCTGCGGCTTGCCCGCGACCTGCGGGCTGCCGCCGGTGGCGATGCGGACGACCTCCACCAGCGCGCCGTTGCCCGGGGCGATGCCGCGCTCCTTCGGGATCGTCAGGTCGGTGTTGGACGCGAACCACGGCACGCCGCGGCCGACCGCGTACGCCGCCTCCGCCAGCTGCTCCCAGTTCTGCTTCGGGTCGTACCCCTGCACCACGGCGGCCGGGTCGTCCTCGGCCGAGTCCACGGGCACCAGGCCCCGTTCGCGCAGCGCGACCTTGAGGCCCTCGCCGCCGATCGCCAGTACCTTCGCTCCCTCGGGCACCTGGCCGGCGATCAGCCGGGCGACGGCCTGCGCGGAGGTGACGACGTCGCCCGCCGCGGTCGGCAGGCCGTACCCGGACAGCTGCGCGGCGACGGTGTCGGGGGTGCGCGCCGCGTTGTTCGTCACGTACGCCAGGTGCATCCCGCCGTCCCGCGCGGTGGACAGCGACTCCACGGCGTGCGGGATGGCCGACCCGCCCGCGTAGACGACGCCGTCCAGGTCCAGCAACGCCGTGTCGTACGCCTCGCTCAGCGCCTGTGCGCTGTTTCCGGGCCGGGTGCGAACCCGCTCGTCCATGCCGTCCAGCTCCTTAACCATCCATATCGCGCGCAAACGGCCATTTCCCGCCGCATTGCGCTTCTCCCCCGATCATCCCTCACCGTCCCGACCGGCATAGCATTTGCCAATGACCAGCCACGACGGCCTGAGCCTGCACACCTTTCGCGGACTGCGCTACGCACCCCACCGGGTGAGCAGTCTCACCGCGGTCACCTCGCCCCCGTACGACGTGGTGGTCCGGCCGGACGGCGTCCGGCACCTGGAGACCGCCGATCCGTACAACATCGTCCGGCTGATCCTGCCGCACGCCATCGACCCGGCGACCCGGCACCGCAAGGCAGCCGACACACTCGCCCGCTGGCGTGCGGAGGGGGTCCTGGCGCCCGATCCGGAGCCCGCGCTGTACGTGTACGAGCAGCGCAGGGGCGACGTGCTGCAACGCGGCATCATCGGGGCACTGGGGCTGGACGGCCCGGTGCTGCCGCACGAGGGCGTGATCCCCGAGGTGGTCGAGGACCGGGCCGCGCTGATGCGTACGGCGGCCGCACACTTCGAGCCTCTTTTGCTCTCGTACCGCGGCGAGGGCACGGCGAGCGGTGCCACCGCGGTGATCGAGCGCACCACGCGGCGGGCGCCGCTGCTGGCCACCACGACCGAGGACGGCTTCGCGCACCGGCTGTGGGCGGTGACCGACCCGGACGAGCTGGCGGCGGTGGACGCGGACCTCTCGGCCCGGCAGGCGCTGATCGCCGACGGCCATCACCGCTGGGCGACGTACCAGCGGCTCGCCGAGGAGCACGGGGGCGGGGCGGACTCGCCCTGGTCCAGCGGACTGGTCCTGCTGGTCGACACCGCCCGCTACCCCTTGCGGGTGCGGGCCATTCACCGTGTGCTGCCGCATCTGCCCCTGGAGCGGGCGGTGGCGGAGCTGGCGGGCGCCTTCCGGGTGCGCGAGGTGCCCGGGCCGCTGCCGGCGGCGCTGGCGGCGCTGGAGGCGGCAGAGGGCAGCGCGTTTCTGCTCGCCTCGGGGCCGCACGACTTCCGGCTGGTGGACCGGCCCGATCCGGAGCTGCTGGAGCGGACGGTGCGCAGGGACCGGCCGGAGGCGTGGCGGCGGCTGGATGCCACCGTTCTGCACTCCGTCCTGCTGGACGAGGTGTGGCGGATTCCGGACCACCCGGACGGCATCCGCTACATCCACGACACGGAAGCGGCGCTCGGGCAGGCGGCGAAGCACGGCGGTACGGCGGTCCTGATGCGCGCCGTCGACGAGGAAACGGTCCGTCAGCTCGCCGCGCAGGGCGTGACGATGCCGCGCAAGTCGACCTCGTTCGGCCCGAAGCCGGCGACCGGCCTGGTGATGCGCACACTCGACGACGACGCCTGAGACGCCGGTGCTCCGGGCCGCCCCGGCGCACCGCACGCGCTCCTCCCGAGGTACCCCGCGCCCACCCCGACATTTAGTTAGGTTAGGCTTACCTCACCAAGTCGACGGGACGGGGGGCTTCCCCACCCGTCCAGCGCGGGCGACGCCCGTACCAGGGAGGACACGTTCATGACTTTCCTCGCGCCCACCGCCGAGGACCCGTCGCAGGCACCTGCTTCTACCCTCACCGGCAGCAAGGGCCACCTGCTCAACGACGCCACGGTTCAGTACTACCGCGACGCGGTACGGGACGGAGTCGACCGCGTGGCCGCCAAACTCGCGGCCACGGACCGCCCCTTCACCGGCATGACCGCCGACCGGCTCGCGCCCGCGGTGCGCAACATCGACCTGGAGGCGCCGCTCGGCGACGCGGCTGCGGCCCTGGACGAGCTGGAGGACATCTACCTCCGCGACGCCGTCTACTTCCACCACCCGCGCTACCTCGCCCACCTCAACTGCCCGGTGGTCATTCCCGCCGTGGTCGGCGAGGCGGTGCTCTCCGCCGTCAACTCCTCCCTGGACACCTGGGACCAGAGCGCCGGCGGCACCCTCATCGAGCAGCGCCTCATCGAGTGGACCGCGGGCCGCATCGGCTTCGGCGACACCGCCGACGGCGTCTTCACCAGCGGCGGCACCCAGTCCAACCTGCAGGCCATGCTGCTCGCCCGGGACGAGGCCCGCCGCATCGCCCACGAACAGCACCCGCACCTGGACGACACCGAGATCCGCACCCGGCTGCGCATCCTCACCTCCCAGGTCAGCCACTTCAGCATCGAGAAGTCCGCCACCCTCCTCGGCCTCACGCCCGAGGCGGTCATCGCGATCCCGGTCGACGACGAGAAGCGGCTGCGCACCGACGCCCTGGAGAAGGAGCTCACCCGGTGCGCCGAGGAGGGCCTCATCCCGATGGCCGTCGTCGCCACCGCCGGCACCACCGACTTCGGCTCCATCGACCCGCTCCCCGAGATCGCCGCGCTCTGCGCACGCGAGGGCGTCTGGATGCACGTCGACGCCGCGTACGGCTGCGGCCTGCTGATATCCCGGCGCCGCGGCTACCTCGACGGCATCGAGAACGCCGACTCGGTCACCGTGGACTACCACAAGTCCTTCTTCCAGCCGGTCAGCTCCAGCGCCGTCATCGTCCGCGACCGCGCCACCCTGCGGCACGTGACGTACCACGCCGACTACCTCAACCCGGAGCGGATGGCGAAGAAGCGCATCCCCAACCAGGTCGACAAGTCGCTCCAGACCACCCGCCGCTTCGACGCGCTGAAGCTCTGGATGACGCTGCGCATCATGGGCGCCGCACAGCTCGGCGAGCTCTTCGACGACGTCGTCGACCGCGCCGACGACGGCTGGCGGCTGCTGGACACCGACGACCGCTACGAGGTCGTCACCCGCCCCACCCTCTCCACCCTGGTCTTCCGCTACGTCCCCGAGGGCGACACCGACCCCGAGACGGTCGACCGCATCAACCTGTACGCCCGCGAGGCGCTCGCCGCCTCCGGCGAGGCCGTCATCGCGTCCACCGTCGTCGACGGCCGCCACTACCTCAAGTTCACCCTGCTCAATCCCGAGACCACCCTTGGCGACATCGCCACGGTTCTCGATCTGATCGCCGAGCACGCCGGTTCCCGCCTCGCCCGCGAGGCCACGCCGGAACTCACCAGCGCTCACTGACCGTCCCCACCGGAGACCCCCGTGCCCACCAATGCCCCGCACGACTTCATCGCCATCGGCCTCGGGCCGTTCAACCTCGGTCTGGCCTGCCTGACCGAACCCCTCGCCGAACTCGACGGCCTCTTCCTGGAGTCCAAGCCCGACTTCGAGTGGCACTCGGGGATGTTCCTCGAAGGCGCCCACCTCCAGACGCCGTTCATGGCCGACCTGGTCACCCTCGCCGACCCGACCAGCGAGTACTCCTTCCTCAACTACCTGAAGGAGTCCGGCCGGCTGTACTCCTTCTACATACGCGAGAACTTCTATCCGCTGCGCGAGGAGTACAACGACTACTGCCGCTGGGCCGCCGCCAAACTGAGCAGCGTCCGCTTCAGCTACACGGTCACCTCCGTCGAGTACGACGAGAGCGACGAGCTGTACCTCGTCCACGGCACCGACCTGACCACCGGCGAGCAGCGCACCGACCGCGCCCGCCGCCTCGTGCTGGGCACCGGCACCCCGCCGTACCTCCCCGAGGCCTGCCAGGACCTCGGCGGTGACCTGATCCACAACTCGCGCTACCTGCCGAACAAGGAAGCGCTCCAGGCCAAGGACTCCCTCACCCTGGTCGGCAGCGGCCAGAGCGCCGCGGAGATCTACTACGACCTGCTCTCCGAGATCGACGTCCACGGCTACAAGCTCAACTGGGTCACCCGCTCCCCGCGCTTCTTCCCGCTGGAGTACACCAAGCTCACGCTGGAGATGACCTCTCCCGAGTACGTGGACTACTTCCACTCGCTCCCCGAGGCCACCCGCTACCGCCTGGAATCGCAGCAGAAGGGGCTCTTCAAGGGCATCGACTCGGAGCTCATCGACGCGATCTTCGACCTGCTCTACCAGAAGAACCTCAAGGGCCCGGTCACCACCCGGCTCTTCACCAACACCGCGCTGAACGACGCGTCCTACGACGAGGCCACCGGCACGTACACGCTCGGACTGCGCCACGAGGAGCAGGAGAAGGACTACTCCCTGGAGACCCAGGGCCTGATCCTCGCCACCGGTTACCGCTACGCCGTCCCCGACTTCCTGGCCCCGGTCAAGGACCGCATCCGCCTGGACGGCCACGGCCGCTTCGACGTCGCGCGCAACTACAGCATCGACCACAGCGGCCAGGGCGTCTTCCTGCAGAACGCCGGCGTGCACACGCACAGCATCACCTCGCCCGACCTGGGCATGGGTCCCTACCGCAACGCGTACATCATCTCCGAGATGCTCGGCCGCCAGCCCTACGCGGTCGAGAAGACCATCGCGTTCCAGGAATTCGGAGCACCGGAAGGCATCGTCCGATGAGCGACACGAACAGCGGCACCACGGCCGGCATCCTCTTCACCCGTACCGACCCCGCGCTCGGCGAGTTCGCCGTCCGCGCGCTCGACCCCCAGCAGGACGCCGAGCTGCTGCACGGCTGGGTCACCCACCCCAAAGCCTCCTTCTGGATGATGCAGGAAGCCTCCCTCCCCGACGTGGAGCGGGAGTACATGTCCATCGCGGCGGCCGAGCACCACGACGCGTACATCGGTCTGCACAACGGCCGCCCCGCCTTCCTCATGGAGCGCTACGACCCGGCCCACGTCGAACTGGTCGGCCTCTACGAGCCGCAGCCGGGCGACGTCGGCATGCACTTCCTGACCGCGCCCAGCGACACCCCCGTGCACGGCTTCACCCGAGCCGTCATCACCACCGTCATGGCGATGCTCTTCGACGACCCGGCGACCGCCCGCGTCGTCGTCGAGCCCGATGTGAACAACAAGGCCGTCCACGCCCTCAACGAAGCCGTCGGCTTCGAGATCGTCCGGAAGATCGCCAAGCCGGAGAAGGACGCCTACCTCAGCACCTGCACCCGCGAGCAGTACCTTGCGGCGATAGGAGTGACCGCCCGATGAACGCCGCCACCGACCCCCGCGACGCCGTCGCCCACCTCACCCCGGAACTCTGGGACCGGGCCGGCCGTCTGCTGATCCGCAAGGCCCTCGCGGAGTTCACCCACGAGCGGCTGCTGACGCCGCGCCCGCTGACCGACGGCCGCTACTCCGTCCGCAGCGACGACGGCACTGTGGAGTACCGGTTCGCCGCCCAGGTCCTCAGCCTGGACCACTGGGTGGTCGACGCCGACTCGATCACCCGGCACCGCGAGGACACCGACCTCCCCCTCGACGCCGTCGAGTTCTTCATCGAACTGCGTGGCGCCCTCGGCCTCAGCGACGAGATCCTCCCGGTCTACCTGGAGGAGATCAGCTCCACCCTCGCCGGCACCGCGTACAAGCTCACCAAGGACCACGTCCCCGCCGACGAGCTCGCCAAGTCCGGCTTCCAGGACATCGAGACCGGCATGACCGAGGGCCACCCCTGCTTCGTGGCCAACAACGGCCGCCTCGGTTTCGGCATCCACGAGTACCGCCAGTACGCCCCGGAGGCCGCGGCCCCCGTCCGCCTCCTCTGGCTCGCGGCCCGCCGCGACCGCGCCACCTTCACCACCGGCGCCGGCCTGGACTACGACTCCCTCATGCGCGCCGAGCTGGGCGAGGAGACCCTGGCCCGCTTCGCGGAGACCATGTCGGCCCAGGGCCTGGACCTCGCCGACTACCTCCTCCTGCCGGTCCACCCCTGGCAGTGGTGGAACAAGCTCTCCGTCACCTTCGCCGCCGAGGTCGCCCAGCAGCGCCTGGTCTGCCTCGGCGAGGGCGACGACGAGTACCTCGCGCAGCAGTCCATCCGGACCTTCTTCAACCACAGCAACCCCGAGCGGCACTACGTCAAAACGGCGCTGTCGGTCCTCAACATGGGCTTCATGCGCGGCCTCTCCGCCGCGTACATGGAGGCCACGCCCGCCATCAACGACTGGCTGGCCGGCCTCATCGAGAGCGACCCGGTCCTCAGCGGCACCGGCCTGTCGATCATCCGCGAGCGCGCCGCCGTCGGCTACCACCACCGCCAGTACGAAGAGGCCACCACCAAGGGCTCCCCGTACCGCAAGATGCTCGCCGCGCTCTGGCGCGAGAGCCCGGTGCCGTCCCTGGCCCCCGGCCAGCGCCTCGCCACCATGGCCTCGCTGCTGCACACCGACCGCGACGGCGCCTCCTTCGTGGGCGCGCTCATCCGCGAGTCCGGCCTGAACCCCGTCGAGTGGCTGCGCAAGTACCTCACCGCGTACTTCACGCCCCTCCTGCACAGCTTCTACGCCTACGACCTGGTGTTCATGCCGCACGGCGAGAACGTCATCCTGGTCATCGAGAACGGCACCGTGCAGCGCGCGATCTACAAGGACATCGCCGAGGAGATCGCGGTGATGGACCCGGACGCGGTCCTCCCGCCGGCGGTCGAGCGCATCCGCGCCGACGTCCCCGAGGACAAGAAGCTCCTGTCGATCTTCACCGACGTCTTCGACTGCTTCTTCCGCTTCCTCAACGGCATCCTCGTCGCCGAGGACATCCTCGACGAGGACACCTTCTGGCGCACGGTCGCCGAGTGCGTGACCGAGTACCAGGCGTCCAAGCCCGAGCTCGCGGACAAGTTCGCCCAGTACGACATGTTCGCCGAGGAGTTCGCGCTCTCCTGCCTCAACCGTCTCCAGCTGCGCAACAACAAGGAGATGGTCAACCTCCAGGACCCGGCCGGCGCCCTCCAGCTCATCGGCGACCTGAAGAACCCGATCGCCCGCTTCGCCCCGGGCACGGCCTCGCCGGAGGCCTCGGAGACGACCGCGGTGGCGTGACACCGCGGTACCGGCCGGCCGCCCGCTGACAGCGCCCGGCCGGATCCGCCGCCCGCCCCGACGGTCCGGGGCGGGCGGCGCACATGACGAAGAGGGCGGGAACCCGGTGGGTTCCCGCCCTCTTCACTGTTCCGGTACGCGCATGCGCGTCAGTGCCTACTTCTCGGCCTCGCCCTCCTCAGCACCGGCCTTGTTGCCCGCGTCGGCCGTGTCGGAGAACGTGGGCACGCCGGGAGCGGCAGGCTTGGCCTCGGCCGCGTCGCCGGGCTGGTCGCCTTCGGCCTGATCGCTGATGGGCCGGTCGTCGACAGGCTGGTCGTCGACAGGCTGGTCGCTGATGGGCCGGTCGTCAGCGACGTCCCTGGCCTCGTCCTTGGCCTCGACCTCGATCTCGTCGTCGACCTCGTCCTCGTCCTCGTCCGCCAGCGCGTCGGTGAACTCCACACCGTCCAGCTCGGCGAGCCGGTCCGAGGCGTCCGTCGTACCGCCCTGGTCGGCCTCCAGCGCCTTGGCGAACCACTCGCGTGCCTCGTCCTCGCGACCGACCTCCAGCAGCGCGTCGGCGTACGCGTAGCGCAGCCGCGCGGTCCACGGCTGCGCCGCGTTGGACGCCAGCTCCGGGCTCTGCAGCGTCACCACGGCGGCGTCGGCCTGGCCCATGTCACGCCGGGCACCCGCCGCGACCAGCCGCATCTCGACCTGCCCGGCCTTGTCCAGCCGCTGCACCTCGGGCTCGCCGGCCATGGCGAGGGCCTTCTCCGGGCGGCCCATGCCGCGCTCGCAGTCGGCCATCACCGGCCACAGCTCGACGCTGCCGGTCATCCGGCGCGCGGCCCGGAACTCCGCCAGCGCCTCGCTGTACTTGCCGAAGGCGTACGCGGCGAAGCCGGCCGCCTCGCGGACGGCGGCGACACGGGACGCGAGCCGCAGGGCCACACGGGAGTAGCCGTACGCCTTCTCGGGGTCCTCGTCCAGCAGCTTCGCCACCATCACGAGGTTCTTCGCGACGTCCTCGGCGAGCGTCTTCGGCAGGCTCAGCAGCTCCTGCCGCACGTCCTTGTCGATCTCGTCACCGGTGACGTCCTCCGGAATCGGCAGCCGCTTGATCGGCTCCCGGTCCCGCCGGTCATCGCGACGGAAGCCGCCACGGTCGCCACTGCGGTCGTCCCGTCGGAACCCGCCACGGTCGTCACGGCCCCGGCCGCCCCCCTGCCCGTACGGCCGACGACCACCCCGGTCCCCGTCCCGCCGGTCGTCGCGGCGGTCGTCCCGCCGGAAGCCGCCGCGGTCGCCGTCACGGCGGTCGTCACGGCGGAAGCCGCCGCGCTCACCACCGCGGTCATCGCGGCGGAAGCCGCCACGGTCGCCACCGCGATCGTCGTCACGACGGGGACCACGCGGCCGGTCATCCCGACGGAAGTCACCACGGTCATCACGGCGGTCGTCACGGCGGTCATTGCGGTCATCCCGCCGGAAGTCCCGACGCTCGCCACCCCGGTCATCACGCCGATCGTCACGGCGGTCATCGCGACGGAAGCCGCCACGGTCGTCACGGCGGAACCCACCACGGTCGCCGCCACGGTCATCGCGGCGGAACCCACCACGACCACCGTCACGGTCGTCACGGCGGAAGCCGCCGCGCTCACCACCGCGGTCATCGCGGCGGAAGCCGCCACGGTCGCCACCGCGATCGTCGTCACGACGGGGACCACGCGGCCGGTCATCCCGACGGAAGTCACCACGGTCGTCGCGGCGGTCGTCGCGACGGAAGCCACCGCGGTCACCGCCCCGGTCGTCACGGCGGAAGCCACCGCGGTCACCATCACGGTCATCGCGGCGGGGACCACGCGGCCGGTCGTCCCTGCGGAAGTCACCCCGGTCGTCGCGACGGAAGCCACCGCGCTCGTCGTCACGGCGGGGGCCACGGGGACGGTCATCACGGCGGTCGTCGCGGCGGAAGCCGCCCCGCTCGCCGCCGCGGTCGTCACGGCGGAAGCCGCCACGGTCGCTGCCGCGGTCGTCGTCACGACGGGGACCACGCGGCCGGTCATCCCGACGGAAGTCACCCCGGTCATCACGGCGGTCGTCGCGACGGAAGCCACCGCGCTCACCACCGCGGTCATCGCGACGGAAGCCGCCGCGCTCACCACCGCGGTCGTCACGGCGGAAGCCGCCGCGCTCACCACCGCGGTCATCGCGGCGGAAGCCGCCGCGGTCGCCGCCGCGGTCGTCGCGACGCGGGCCGCGCGGGCGGTCACCGCCGCGCTCGCCGCCACGCTCGCCGCCACGGTCGTCGCGTCGGTCATCGCGGCGGAAGCCGCCACCGTCGCGCCGCTCGCCACCATCGCGCCAGCGCGGCCGGCGCTCCGATCGGTCGTCGGGAGAGTTGGTGGACATCGGCGTGACTCCTGTCTTCGGTACTGCTGGTCATTCTCACGCACCGACCAGTACGGCGCGCTTCGGCAAAACAAAAAGACCCCTGATCCCAGCATGTCGCTGGGACCAGGGGTCCTGAAAGATTGTTCGGCGGCGTCCTACTCTCCCACAGGGTCCCCCCTGCAGTACCATCGGCGCTGAAAGGCTTAGCTTCCGGGTTCGGAATGTAACCGGGCGTTTCCCTAACGCTATGACCACCGAAACCCTATCGGGTTCGAGCGAACAAGCACACTCTTCAGTTAAGTAATGAAGCATGAAACTTGCCACCCCGCGGAGCGGGAAATTGGCTGGTGCTCCGACGCTGCGACTGTTCGCAACCCGGGAACCACACAGTGGACGCGAGCAACTGAGGACAAGCCCTCGGCCTATTAGTACCAGTCAACTCCACCCGTTACCGGGCTTCCATATCTGGCCTATCAACCCAGTCGTCTACTGGGAGCCTTACCCTCTCAAGGAGGTGGGAGCACTCATCTCGAAGCAGGCTTCCCGCTTAGATGCTTTCAGCGGTTATCCCTCCCGAACGTAGCCAACCAGCCATGCCCTTGGCAGGACAACTGGCACACCAGAGGTTCGTCCGTCCCGGTCCTCTCGTACTAGGGACAGCCCTTCTCAATACTCCTACGCGCACAGCGGATAGGGACCGAACTGTCTCACGACGTTCTAAACCCAGCTCGCGTACCGCTTTAATGGGCGAACAGCCCAACCCTTGGGACCGACTCCAGCCCCAGGATGCGACGAGCCGACATCGAGGTGCCAAACCATCCCGTCGATATGGACTCTTGGGGAAGATCAGCCTGTTATCCCCGGGGTACCTTTTATCCGTTGAGCGACGGCGCTTCCACAAGCCACCGCCGGATCACTAGTCCCGACTTTCGTCCCTGCTCGACCCGTCAGTCTCACAGTCAAGCTCCCTTGTGCACTTACACTCAACACCTGATTGCCAACCAGGCTGAGGGAACCTTTGGGCGCCTCCGTTACCCTTTGGGAGGCAACCGCCCCAGTTAAACTACCCACCAGACACTGTCCCTGATCCGGATCACGGACCCAGGTTAGACATCCAGCACGACCAGAGTGGTATTTCAACAATGACTCCACCATGACTGGCGTCACGGCTTCACAGTCTCCCACCTATCCTACACAAGCCGAACCGAACACCAATATCAAGCTATAGTAAAGGTCCCGGGGTCTTTCCGTCCTGCTGCGCGAAACGAGCATCTTTACTCGTAGTGCAATTTCACCGGGCCTATGGTTGAGACAGTCGAGAAGTCGTTACGCCATTCGTGCAGGTCGGAACTTACCCGACAAGGAATTTCGCTACCTTAGGATGGTTATAGTTACCACCGCCGTTTACTGGCGCTTAAGTTCTCAGCTTCGCCTGGTCGAAACCAAGCTAACCGGTCCCCTTAACGTTCCAGCACCGGGCAGGCGTCAGTCCGTATACATCGCCTTACGGCTTCGCACGGACCTGTGTTTTTAGTAAACAGTCGCTTCTCGCTGGTCTCTGCGGCCACCACCAGCTCAGAGGGAAAACCTCATCACCAGCAATGGCCCCCCTTCTCCCGAAGTTACGGGGGCATTTTGCCGAGTTCCTTAACCATAGTTCACCCGAACGCCTCGGTATTCTCTACCTGACCACCTGAGTCGGTTTAGGGTACGGGCCGCCATGAAACTCGCTAGAGGCTTTTCTCGACAGCATAGGATCATCCACTTCACCACAATCGGCTCGGCATCAGGTCTCACCCTTCAACGTGCGACGGATTTGCCTACCGCACGGGCTACACCCTTACCCCGGGACAACCACCGCCCGGGCTGGACTACCTTCCTGCGTCACCCCATCACTCACCTACTACAAGTCTGGTTCGTCGGCTCCACCACTCCCCTAC